>CALMFJ010000132.1 GCA_937862865.1 uncultured Pseudomonadota bacterium
CAGTTTATCAGGATAAAATCCTATGTCATCAACCTCGATACCCTGACGTATATCCGTATCGAGGACGACTGGATCGATTTCGGTTTCACCTTTCCGACAGAAAAGCCCGGCGGCCAGAACTTCGTTCGCCTCGTACGCGGCGTCAACCTGCAGGACCCCGAATTCAACGAGGTCAAGGAGTTTGTCCTCCAGCTCGTCGACCCGGACAGGGTAGTTCTCGTATAAGGGCGCTCGGTATGGCCTGTATGAATGACCGGGGTTTTGTCCGGGCAGTCGTGATGGAAGGAATGATCGCGGTGGCCATTCTCGGGATCATCGCCGCCATCGTTGTCCCGGCGATCGTAAACTACAAAGACCGCCCTTTTCATGAAGAGGCCCGGGCGCACGCCTACAGGGCATACGAAGCGGCACAGACCTTTTTCCGCGCCAATCCGAATGCCCGGGCGGACCTGGAAATGATCTCCCGGCACGGCTACCGGCCTTCTGCCGATGTACGTATAACGGTTGCCGGAACCAAGAACGACCTTGTTGTAACGTCAACACACGTGAAAATCGGCAGGACATACCGGATAGACGCGCTCGGCCAACTGTCGACGTATTAAACCGCGGAAAGTGAAAGATTCAGCGGGCCGGGCCGGTGAGCAGGTCGATGATGCGCCGCCCTTTCTCCGTTGGACAGATCCGCAGGAAAGCACCGCGTATCCCACCGGGCATCTCGTCAACTCCAACTTCGATCTTCGCATACCCGTTCTTCTGCAGCGCCTCGATAGCACCCAGCTGATTCTCTTTTACCAGAGGTTCCTGGAGCAGGTAACTGCCGCAGGATGCACCAAGAAGCCAGCGGAGCGAATTCAGATCAATATTCAACACTTTTATTGCCTGCTGATCAAGGTCGGACACCGCCTTCATATCCGGCCCGTCTTCCTGGCCGGCGCTGGCATGCATGGCGAAAAAGATGGCACAGAGAAGTACAACGGCACATGTCATATTTTTCATTTCAGCTTCCCCGATATCGAGTATAATGACCCTGTAAGTTTTGAATAGCACATCGTAGACGGAAAAACAATTCCTGCCGTGGGTTGGGGGAGGCGATGATGAATAAGCGCGGTTTTGTCAACGTGGTCGTAATGAATGCCTTGATGATCATCGGGATACTGGGGATCATCGCCGCCATTGCCATTCCGATCTACACAAATTACAGGAACCGCCCGTTGAACGAGCAGGCGAAAGCGCATGCGTACCGGGCGTACGAAGCGGCACAGGCGTACTTTAAGGCGAACCCCGGGGGCGAGCCGTCCGGAAAAGACCTTGAAAGGTTTGGCTACCAGAACGCGCCCGATATTTATGTGACGCTCGAAGGCGGGAAAGAAAACCTCGTTATAAGGACGGAGCACAGGAAGGGCAGAAAGGCATACAGGATAAACTACAAGGGCGAACTGTCGAATTGACCCTGCCCTTCATGGCAACCGGATACGGGAAAATTACAGGGGCCCCGTCAGGGTTTCAGGGATTTCTTGATATCATCGCTTTTCCATCCCCCGCCGAGGGCTTTGATGAGAAGAACGCTGGCGGCCATCCGCCGGCCGAGTATATCGATGCCCGTCCTCTCCGCGTTCAAGGCTGCCGCCTGAGCGGTCACAACGTTCAGGTAGCTTACCGTTCCCTGTTCGTACTGGTTGAGGGAAAACTCCAGCGATTTGCGCGCCGCGGCGATAGCCTCATCCTGTGCCTTTGATTCTTCTTCAAGTATCCTCAGCGCCGCCGCGTTGTCCTCCACCTCTTTGAACCCGGTGAGCACGGTCTGGCGATACGAGGCAACCGCCGCGTCGTAGGCCGCCCGCGACTGGTCGGTGAGGGCGCCCCTCAAGCCCCCGTCGAAAATGGTCTCGCTCACGGCGGGGCCCACCGCCCACAGACGGCTTGGCCATGTAAGCCAGTTCGAGCTCTCGCTGCTTTCGTAACCGCCGGTGGCCCCCAGTGTGACCCGGGGGAAGTAGGCCGCGAGGGCCACGCCGATCTGGGCGTTCGCCGCCGCGGCACGGCGCTCGGCCGCCGCAATGTCGGGCCTGCGCTCGAGAAGCTCGGAGGGAAAACCGACGGGGATGTCGGGCGGGGTAAAGGCAAGCTTCTTGACAGGCAATGAAAAGGACGACGCCATTTTTCCCGTCAGCACGGCGATGGCGTGTTCCAGCTGTGCGCGCTGAACACCGGTGTCGATCGCCTGTGCTTTCGTCGTCTTCAGCTGTGTTTCCGCCTGCAGCACATCGGCCCGGGTAGCGACACCGCTTTCGTACTGGTTCTTTGTCAGCTGCAGTGACCTCTCGTACGCCGCGACCGTTGCATTGAGGAGTTCCCTCTGCATGTCCAGTATCCTCAGCTGGAAATACGCTACAGCCAGTTGTGCCTGGCTGCTCAGGCGAATCCCCTCGAGGTCGGCCGCGCTCGCCTCCGCCCCGGCCTTCGCGGCTTCAACGGTGCGCCGGATGCGGCCCCAGACATCAAATTCCCAGGACAGGGTGACCGGCAAAAGATAGTCGGAAAAGGGTATGCCGGCCATCATCGAACTCGTGGTATTGGCTGACCTCTGGGAACGTGTGTATGAGGCCCCGGCCGCGATCGTCGGGAAATATGCCGCCTGCGCCGCCTGGATCAGGGCGTAAGCCTGCCGGAACTGGGCCTCCGCCGCTTTCACTGTCTGATTTGAAATATTCACCTCTGCGGCAAGGGCGTTGAGGTCCTCGTCGCCGAACATCTCCCACCAGGGGCCGCGGGAAAGGGCATCGCCGGGCTGTGCGACCTTCCAGCCGTCGATCTCCTTGTATGTTTCCGAAACGGAAACCGTGGGCCTGACATAATTCGGGCCCACCGAACAGGCCACGAGGAAAATCGGGACCACCGCAAGCATGATTGCTGCGAAGACCCGAAAGAGGGGCACTCCCCTCCCCGACCCAAAGACCGGGCTCCCCGCCCTCTTTATCGTCGTCAGCATACCCATGCGATCACGTATCATAATCACCTCAGTGTCCTGGCCCCCGTCTTATTTTCATACCACGTCTTTTGCTTGTGCACCAGAGCCTGAACCTGTCAAGGTACAGGTACATCACGGGCGTCGTATACAGGGTCAGCATCTGGCTGATCACGAGCCCCCCGACAATGGTGACCCCGAGGGGGCGCCGAAGCTCCGATCCCACTCCAAACCCCAGCGCGAGGGGAAGCGCCCCGAGAAGCGCCGCCATGGTGGTCATCATGATGGGCCTGAACCGCAGGAGGCAGGCTTCGTAGATGGCCTCCTCGGGACCTTTGCCCTGACTGCGTTCCGTCTCGAGGGCAAAATCGACCATCATGATACCGTTCTTTTTGACAAGGCCGATGAGGAGGAATAGGCCGATGAGGCCGATGAGGTTCAATTCCATGCGAAAGATGATGAGCGCCAGCAGGGCGCCGACACCTGCCGAAGGCAGCGTGGTCAGGATCGTAATGGGGTGCACGTAGCTTTCGTACAGTATGCCGAGGACGATGTAGACGGTCAGGATCGCGGAGAGGATCAAAAGCGGCTGGTTGGCGGCCGCATCCTTGAATGCCTGGGCGGTACCGGAAAAACTGCCCCGGATCCCCACCGGGAAATTCATCTGCTGCTTTGCTTTCTCGATCGATGCGACCGCGTTCCCCAGCGGCACCCCCGGGGCGAGGTTGAAGGAGACCGTGACGGATGGGAATTGCCCCTGGTGAGCGACGGCGAGCGATGTCGCGGAGCGCTCGAATCTTGCAAAGCCGCTGAGCGGGACCATTGCACCTGTCGTCGATTTTATGTATATGTCGTTCAACGAATCCGGGCTCTGCCAGAATCGGGGATCGACGACCATCACGACACGGTACTGGTTGAGGAGCCTGTAAATGATGGAAACCTGCCGCTGACCGAAGGCGTCATAGAGGGTATTGTCGATCATTGCCGCCGTAATGCCAAGGCGTGACGCAGTGTCCCGGTCGATCGTCAGCACGGCCTCTAATCCCTTTGTCTGCTGGTCGCTGTTCACGTCGACCAGTTCAGGCAAAGACCGCATCTTCTGCACAAGGGGCGGGCCCCAATCGTAGAGCACAGAGATATCGGAGGCCTGGAGTGTGTACTGGTAAAGGGCGCTGCCCGCTCTTCCCCCTATGCGCAGGTCCTGAACGGATTGGAGATATGTGGGCGCTCCCGGGAGTCCGGCAAGTTTTTTCCGGAGCCTTGCCATGAGTACGGGAAGGCTGGTTTTGCGCTTTTCAAAGGGCTTCAACGTGACGAACAGGCTTGCGGTGTTCGCCGCACCCGCCCCTCTTCCGGAACCTCCCGTAAAACCTGCCACGTATTCAACCTCGGGGTCTTCCTTGATGATGTTGACCACGGTCGACAGTTTTTCCTTCATGCTCTGGAAGGAGACATCCTGTTCGGCCTGGATCGTCCCGCGCAAACGCCCCGTATCCGTTTCCGGGAAGAACCCCTTGGGAACCACGACAAAGAGACAGACGTTAACGACGAACGTGACCGCCATGGTCCCGAACATGAAGCGCGAGTGGCGCAGGGCCCACCTGAGCGTCACATCGTAAAGGCCCTTCATCCGGTTGAAGGCCCCCTCGGTCGTCCTGTACACCCAGTGGTGGGTGTAGGCGGTTTCCCCCTTAAGGAACACCGCGCACATCATCGGTGTCGTCGTCAGTGAGATCACGAGCGAGATCATGATCGCTGTGGAAAGGGTGACGGCAAATTCCCGGAACAGCCGGCCCACCATGCCTCCCATAAGAAGGATGGGGATGAACACGGCAACGAGGGAAAGGCTCATCGAGATGACGGTGAACGCTATCTCCTTTGACCCGCGCAGCGCCGCCTCCCGGGGGGGCAGCCCTTTTTCCATGTAACGCGTGATGTTCTCGAGCACAACGATCGCGTCGTCCACCACGAATCCCGTGGCGATCGTCAGGGCCATCAGGGAAAGGTTGTCAAGGTTGTACCCCAGAAGGTACATGACCCCGAACGTGCCGACAAGGGACACACCGACAGCGACAGCGGGGATAATGGTGGAGCGGACATGCCTTAAGAAACCGAACACGACAAGGATAACAAGGGCGGCCGAGAGAAGGAGCGCCTGCTCGACGTCCTTTAACGAACCGCGTATCGGGGGAGTGCGGTCCTGCACGACCGAGACCTTCGTTCCCCCCGGCAAAGAGGCTTCGAGCTGGGGAAGCAGCTCGCGAACGCGGTCCACCGTTTCAATTATGTTTGCGCCGGGCTGACGGAAAACTATCACCGAAACGGATGGTTTCCCGTTCATAAGCCCCATCGTGTTGATATCTTCCACCGAATCCTTCACATTGGCCACATCCATGAGCCGGACCGCTGAGCCCGACCTGTAGGCAACGATCACCTCCTGGTACTGGGCCGCTCTCCGCAACTGGTCGTTGGCCGTGATCTCCCACGTCCTGGCACTGTCTGCAACCTGCCCTTTCGGCTTGTTGACATTGGTGGAGGCAAGGACGCCGCGCACATCCTCAAGACTGACCGCGTACTTGTTCAACGCCTCGGGGTTCATCTCCACACGGACCGCCGGGAGCGAACCGCCCCCGATAAATACCTGGCCTACCCCCTTCACCTGTGATAATTTTTGCGCCAGTATGGTAGAAGCGGCATCGTACAGCTGGGGCACACCCATCACGTCCGACTGCAGGGCAAGCAGAAGGATGGGGGCATCGGCTGGATTGACCTTGCGGTATGTCGGGTTGTTGGGAAGGTTCGGCGGCAGGAACCCCCGCGCCGCGTTGATTGCCGCCTGCACATCGCGGGCGGCCCCGTCTATATTGCGGTCCAGGTCGAATTGGAGCGTGATGTTCGTCGTGCCGCGGAAACTGGTCGACGTCATCTCGGTCACACCCGCGATGCGCCCGAACTGGCGCTCGAGGGGCGCCGCGACAGCTGTCGCCATTGTTTCAGGGTCTGCCCCGGGAAGGCCTGCGGACACCTGGATGGTCGGAAAATCAACCTGCGGCAGGGGAGCGACGGGCAGCAGGCGAAATGCAACCACCCCGGAGAGCACTATCCCCAACGTTATAAGGGTCGTGGCAACGGGCCTGCGGATAAAGATCCCCGAGAAGTTCATTGAAGGCCGGCACCCTCCCCGCCGCTTCCCGATCTTTTCGAGCGCCACAGGGCCAGTCTTTGTGCCGCGCGGTCAAACGCGAGGTAGATGACCGGGGTCGTGTAAAGGGTCAAGACCTGGCTTATGACAAGCCCGCCTATGATCGTGATACCCAGGGGACGGCGCAGTTCCGACCCCACCCCTGTTCCGAGGGCAAGCGGAAGGGCGCCGAGGAGCGCAGCCATCGTCGTCATCATGATGGGGCGGAAGCGCAGGAGCGAAGCCTGGTAGATCGCCTCCCTGGGGGTCTTTCCCTCCGTCCTCTCCGCATCGAGGGCAAAGTCCACCATCATAATACCATTCTTCTTCACGATGCCGATGAGCAGGATGATGCCGATCAGCGCAATGACGCTGAACTCGGACCGGCAGGCCATGAGTGCGAGGATCGCCCCTACCCCGGCGGACGGCAGGGTGGACAGGATCGTGACAGGGTGGATGTAGCTTTCGTACAGTATGCCGAGGACGATATAAACGGTGATAAGTGCGGCAAGGATAAGGAACGGTTCGTTCTCAAGGGAGACCCGGAAAGCCTGCGCGGTGCCCTGGAAACTCCCCCGTATGCTTGCCGGGAAATTCATCTTTTTCCCCGCGGATTCTATGGCGTCAACCGCGTCCCCGAGCGCCGCCCGGGGCGCCAGGTTAAACGAGATGGTCGCTGCGGGGAACTGCCCCTGCCTGCTGATAACGAGCGGTCCCGTCGTTTCCGAGGTCTTGATGAAAGCACCGAGGGGAACCTGTCCGCCGTTTATGCCGCGAACGTAGATGTTGCGCAGGGCTTCCGGGCCCTTCTGGAACTCGGGCTTCGCGGCCAGCACCACGCGGTACTGGTTGAGCTGGGTAAAGATAGTGGAGACCTGCCGCTGACCAAACGCATCGTAGAGCGCGTCGTCGATCATCTGCGGCGTGATGCCGAGCCGCGAGGCGGTCGTGCGGTCAAACTCCACGAAAAGCTGGAGCCCCTTGTCCTGCTGGTCACTGCTCACGTCGCGCAGGTCGGGGTGCGTCCGCAGGGCCTCAACGAGCTTCGGGGTCAGCGCGTTCAACTCGTCAAGGTCAGGGTCCTCGAGGGTGTACTGGTACTGGGTGCGCGTAACGCGCGCGTCAACTGTCAGGTCCTGGACTGGCTGCATGAACAGCGTTATCCCGTCAACCTTTTCCAGTTCGGACTGAAGGCGCCTGATCACATCGCCGGCGCTTGACTTCCTTTTCCCGAGGGGCTTGAGGTTGATGAGTATCCGGCCGCTGTTGAGCGTAACGTTCGTGCCGTCCACACCGATGAAAGACGAGAGGCTCTCGACCGCCGGGTCCTTCAGGATCACGCGGGCCAGCGCCTGCTGGCGTTCGGCCATGGCCGTGAAGGATATCGACTGCGGTGCCTCCGATATACCCTGGATGACCCCTGTATCCTGTACCGGAAAGAAACCTTTGGGCACGAAATAGAAGAGGAGCAGGGTCAGAACGAGCGTGCCGAGGGCAACCCACAGGGTGGCCTTCTGGCGTTCCAGCACCCAGCCCAGCGTCTTCCCGTAAAAGGCGATCACGCGGTCGAGGTATTCCTGCGATGCGCGGTAAAACCTGCCCTGCCGGGCCTGGTCCTCGTGTTTTAGCAGTTTTGCACACATCATGGGAGTCAGCGTTAGCGACACAACGGCGGAAATAACGATCGTAACGCCGAGGGTCACCGCGAATTCCCTGAACAGGCGCCCCACCACATCCCCCATGAAGAGGAGGGGAATCAAGACGGCGACGAGGGACACGGTGAGGGACAATATCGTGAACCCGATCTGTTTCGAGCCTTTCAGCGCCGCCTCGAGCGGAGGGTCACCGGCCTCGATGTACCGGGCAACGTTCTCGATCATGACGATGGCGTCATCCACGACAAAACCGGTCGAGATGGTGAGCGCCATCAGGGAAAGGTTGTTGAGGCTGAACCCCAGAAGGTACATGGCGCCGAAGCTGCCCACGAGCGACAGGGGCACGGCCACGCTGGGGATGATCGTCGCGGGAACGTTGCGGAGAAAGAGGAACATGACCATGACAACGAGCACCACGGCGAGGATCATCTCGAACTGGACATCGTGGACCGATGCCCGGATCGTGGTGGTCCGGTCCGTCAGAACGGAGACTTTCACGGACGGCGGCAGCGTCCCCTCGAGTATCGGGAGCACCTTCTTAATCTGGTCGACAACCTGGATGACGTTGGCCCCCGGCTGCCGCTGTATGTTGACGATAATTGCGGGGGAGCCGTCCTTCCAGGCGGCCTGTTTGACATTCTCGGCATCGTCCACGGCATCGGCGACATCGGATAATCTCACGGGAGCGCCGTTGCGGTATGCAACGACCAGGTCTCTGTATTGCTTGCTGGTATAGAGCTGATCGTTGGCGCCGATGATGTAGGATACCCGCGGGCCGTCAAAACCGCCCTTCGCCTGGTTGACGTTCGCGGCCGCAATGGCGACCCTCAGGTCTTCGAGGGTCAACCCGTACGCGGCAAGGGCCGTGGGGTTTGCATGCACCCGCACCGCCGGCCTCTGCCCGCCGCTCAGGCTCACGAGCCCAACCCCCGGCAGCTGTGATATCTTTTGCGCAAAACGTGTATCGGCGAGGTCCTCGACCTGTGCCAGAGGCATCGTCTCCGATGTCAGGGCAAGCGTCAGGATCGGCGCGTCCGCGGGATTCACCTTACTGTACACCGGAGGGATGGGAAGGTCGCGTGGAAGGTACGTAAACGAGGCATTGATGGCTGCCTGCACCTGCTGCTCGGCCACGTCAAGGCTCAGATCAAGGGTGAACTGGAGCGTTATGATGGAGCTGCCGCTCGAACTCGTCGACGTCATCTGCGTCAGGCCCGGCATCTGGCCGAACTGACGCTCCAGCGGGGCCGTTACGGATGATGCGATGACATCAGGGCTCCCGCCGGGGTAAAAGGTCCTTACCTGGATGGTGGGGTAATCCACCTGGGGAAGCGCCGAGACCGACAGCTGCTTGTACGCGACGGCGCCGCTTAAGAACAGGGCAACCATGAGCAGCGTCGTCGCCACGGGACGGATGATGAAAATGCGGGAGATGTTCATCAACGCCCCTTTCGGGGTGTTTCGGCAGCCGGGTCCTTCGGTGCCGCCGTCGCTCCTTCCCGGGGCTTGTCTGCCCCCGCTGCCTTTAGCGCCTCTTTTGCTCCTTCCCGGGGTGTTTGCGCCGCTGCGTTCTTCGGTGCCACTTTCATTCCGTCAACGAGCCTCTCGGCCCCATCCGTCACCACCTGCTCTCCCGGGGATATCCCCGTTTTGATTGCAGCGTCCTCACCCTGGATGTCGTCGACAACGACCTTGCGCGCCGTGACCGTACGGTCCTGTTTCATGACATAGATAAAGGTCCCCTGCGGCCCGCGCCTGATCGCGGAAGAAGGCACGATGGTGACCCCGGCCTTGACGTCGACCAGCAGCTTCGCATTGACAAACTGGTTCGGGAACAGCTCGTTTTCCTTATTGGCAAAAACCGCTTTGAGCTTGACCGTTCCCGTTCCCGTATCGATCTGGTTATCGATCGTCTGCAGCGCACCCGCGGCGAGTTTTTCCTTCTGCTCGCGGTCATAGGCATCGACGGGCATGGCAACGCCCGTCTTGAACCTCCGCAGCACCTTCTGCAGGCTGTCCTCGGTAACGGGGAACACGACGGTCATGGGCTGCAGCTGGGTTATCACCATCAGCCCGTTCGTATCGCTGGTACGCACCATATTTCCCGGATCGACAAGGCGCAGGCCGACGCGCCCCGCGATCGGCGAGCTTATCCGGCAATACACGAGCTGGAGCTTCGCGTTGTTGACGAGCCCCTGGTCGACCCTGACAGCCCCCTCGTACTGTTTGACCAGTGCCGTCTGCGTGTCCAGCTGCTGCTTCGAGATCGAATCCTTCTGCCAGAGCACCTTATAGCGTTCGAGGTCAACGCGCGCATTCGCGAGGAGAGCCTGATCGCGTGCCAGCTGGCCTTCCGCCTGTTCAAGCTGGATCTTAAAGGGCCTCGTATCGATAAGGGCAAGGAGGTCCCCCTTTTTCACAAGCTGGCCCTCTTTGTAGTGGACCTCCATCAGCTGTCCGTCCACGCGGCTGCGGACCGTCACCGTATAGACCGGCGTGACCGTGCCGAGCCCGTTCACATAGACGTAAAAATCCCCCTGCCTTGCCGGGGCGACCGCAACCGGCATGACGCGCCCCTGGCTGTCCCTGGCCTTCCTGGCGGCACTCGCCCTGTCCATGGCCGGTTTAATGAGAAAGAAATATGCCGAGGCAATAATGACGCAGCCGACACCCAGTACAACCCACTTGTGTCTGCGCAAAGCGCTGAAAAGGGCCCGGGCCCGGCCGGCGCTTTTCCCGCTTTGTTCATTATCCATAAGCACTGCCCTCCTCACACCGCATCGATCCCGTGACGGATCGCACAAAGCGCATTCCTCTGCGCCGTTTTTTTGATTTTCTCACTTTGGATGCAATTGTACATTAAAATAA
>CALMFJ010000133.1 GCA_937862865.1 uncultured Pseudomonadota bacterium
CTGCGTTCTACGTTAGAAAGATCAAAGACACTGGATTCCCGCTACGCGGGAATGATGGCCTTTTTGTCTATATTGTCAATGGATGAGACAACGTAGAACGCAGAACGCAGAACGCTTACTCGTTCACGGCTTTTTCTCCGGGCCGGGCGTCCGCCACGTTGATCGCTCCCGACAGCTCTTCGTGGGAGAATACCCGTTCTATGTCGAGTATGATCATGAAGCGGTCATCCTTCTTGCCCATTCCTTTTATAAAGCCGTTGCGGAGCTGGATACCGATGCGGGGGGCCGGTTCGATCGAATCCGGGTCGAGTTCGACGACTTCCTGGACAGAGTCGACAAGGGCCCCGATAATGACGTTCTCGTCTTCCATGGCCACTTCAACGACGACAATGCACGTGTTGATCGTCTTTTCCGTCATGGACATACCGAACTTGAGGCGCATGTCGAGGACGGGGACGACACTTCCCCTCAAATTGATGACGCCCCGCATATAGTCGGGTGTCTGCGGCACCTTTGTCACCGTGCTGAACTCCAGTATCTCACGGACATTGGCAACATCGATCGCGAAGATCTCCTCGCGAAGCTGGAATGTCAGGTACTGCCTCGTGTTCGTGCTCATCTTTCAAGTCCTCCTTATGTGAACCATTCACGCCCTTATGCGGGGGCCCGTGTAAGCCCCCGCAGACCATAGCGGGGTTATTGTCTGTTCGCTCCTAGAACCTCTCAAATTCGGAGTCCAACCTGTCATGTTCACCCATATCGAGGCTGATGCCGGCAGGTCCCTCGTCCGGCGTTCCCCTTCCGTTTGATGAACCGTTGTTTCGTATCCCTGTCCGAAGAGGCTTTTTTGCCTCCGTGTGCGCGTGAGGGGCCACGATCGCCTGTTTCTTCTCGACCCTGTGCTCGTTGCCTGTTTTGAAGAAACCGATGATGTCCTGGAGCTGCTCGGCCTGGGAGGAAAGCTCCTCGGCAGTCGACGCCATCTCCTCGGTTGCGGAGGCGTTCTCCTGGATGACCTGGTCGAGCTGCTGGATGGCCTTGTTGATCTGGTCAGCACCGGCGTTCTGTTCGTTGCTGGCCGCGCTTATCTCCTGCACGAGCTCCGCCGTCTTCTGGATATCCGGCACGATCCTTGTCAGCATGGTGCCGGCCTTCTCGGCGATCTCGACGCTTGTTGTCGACAGCATACTGATCTCGGCCGCCGCTGTCTGGCTTCTCTCTGCAAGTTTTCGTACCTCTGTCGCGACAACGGCAAACCCCTTGCCGTGCTCGCCCGCCCGTGCCGCCTCTATCGCGGCGTTGAGCGCGAGAAGGTTCGTCTGGCGTGCTATCTCCTCGATGATCGATATCTTCGTCGCGATGTCCTTCATCGCGGCTACGGTCTCGGTGACCGCCTGGCCGCCTTCTTTTGCATCGGTTGCCGCCTTCAATGCTATCTTCTCCGTCTGCTGGGCGTTGTCGGCATTCTGCTTGATGTTCGATGACATCTGTTCCATGGAGGACGAAACCTCTTCCGCAGATGCGGCCTGGACGGTTGCCCCCTCCGACACCTGCTGCGCTCCCGAGCTCATCTGCTGGCTTGCGGCAGCCACGTTGTCCGATGCGGTCGACACGCCTTCGACCACTTCCCTGAGCTTATTGACCATGTTCTTCATCGCTGCAAGCAGTTTGCCGGTCTCGTCCTCGCTCCGCGCTGCCACGTCGACAGCGAGGTTTCCGGCTGCCAGGTTGTTGGCGACATCGACAGCCTCGTTGAGGGCGAGCTTGATCCTGCGCGACACCCAGAAGGCTATGCCCATGATGAGGACCGCGCAAAGAACGGTCGCTATGATTATCTGCCACTGGAGCCTTGCGGTCTCCGCGTGCACGTCATCGACGTAGATCCCCGTCCCGATTATCATGTCCCAATCCCGGTTGTATTTCACGTAAGTGATCTTGGGAACAGCCTTCGAATTTCCGGCCTTTGGCCACATGTAGGAAACGAAGCCCTCTCCCTTGTCCTTGGCTGTGCGGGCCATCTCGCGGAAAAAGTACTTGCCTTCCGGGTCCTTTTCGTTCAGCATATCCTTTCCATCCAGTTGCGGATTGATCGGGTGCATGATTATCCTGCCGGAGGCGTCCATGAGGAAATAGTACTCGTTCCCTGAATAACGTAGCGCCTTTACACTGGCAACCGCCAGCTTCTTCGCATCCTCCAATCTGATCTCCCCTGCTTTGGCCCGGGATTCATAGAAAGTGACAAGTGAATACGTTGAGTCGATGAGATGCTGTAAGGACGCCTTTTTCTCTCCCATGAGCTTGTCTTTCATCAGCGGTATGTAGTAGAAGACCATGCCTGACGTGATGATCATGATCGTGAGAAGTGATATGCTGATGACTTTGGTGGAAATTGACCAGTTACCGAACCGTTTCATTTAAGCCTCGCCGGCCTTGATCCTCAAGGCCTTCTCCTTTGCTGTTCTCGCATGATGCAGGGCTGTTTGATCACGGCCTACCGCATTGCTTTTGAGCTAGCTTGCCCTGGCGTAACTTGCGTCCACGAGCCTCGCAACATCCATGATAAGGGCGACCGTACCGTCTCCGAGGACAGTGGCCCCTGATATCCCATGAACATTTCTGTATACCTTTCCCAGGGACTTGATAACGGTCTGGTGTTCACCGATAACGTGGTCAACAACAAAACCTATTCTCTCCCTGTCTATCTCTGTGACGACGATCTGTTCGATGTCGGGCCGTGAACCCGGTATGCCAAAGGTCTCGCGAAGCCGGATATACGGGACGATCTCTCCCCTGATATTCGCAATATCGTTCCCGTTCGATCTTTCGACGTCGAGGCGTGTGAGTTCCACACATTCATGGACCATCGGGAGAGGAAGTATGAAGTACCGGCTGTCTATTTCAACGAGAAGCCCTTCGATGATCGCGAGGGTGAGAGGCAGCTTCAGGGTGACGGTAGTACCCTCACCTTTCTCACTGTTTACCTCGACCGATCCCCGGAGGCTGTCGATCGTCTTTTTGACGACATCCATGCCAACCCCGCGGCCCGATACGCTGGTAACCGCGGCAGAGGTTGAAAAACCGGGCGCGAAGATAAGCGAAAAGATCTCCTTGTCTGTGAGATCTGCATCAGCGCCGATGATCCCTTTCTCGATCGCCTTGCTCCGGACGACATCCCTGTCGATGCCTGCACCGTCGTCGGTGATCTCGATAAGGACGTAGGCCCCCGAGTGACGGGCGGCAACGTGGAGCATGCCGGCAGGCGGTTTTCCGAGTTCCTTGCGGACATGAGGAGGTTCGATGCCATGATCGATGGAATTCCTGATAAGATGGACGAGCGGGTCGTTCAGGCGCTCGATAACGGTCTTGTCGAGCTCCGTCTCGGCCCCTTCCGTGGTCATCTCGACCTCCCGGCCGAGTTCGCGCGACAGGTCACGGACAAGTCTTTTGAACCTGCCGAATGTCGTCCCGATCGGGAGCATCCGGATGTTGAGGGTGTTGTCCCGAAGGTCGCTCGTGAGCGATTCAATCTCTTCGGCTATGGAAACCAGGTCCGGGACATTGAGAAGAGATGCGAGCTGGGTCAGGCGTGCCTGCACGGTGACCAGTTCGCCAACGAGATTGACAAGCGTGTCCAGTTTTTCGGCCGGTACGCGTATGTTCGACGCGGCTTCCTGTTCGTGCCTGACGGCCTTTTTCACCTTCACGACCTGTTCCTGCTCTATGAGTGCTGATTCGACCTTCTCGCGGGATACCAGGCCCTTATCGACAAGGACCTCACCGATCTTTTTCCTCTCGGCGAGCACCCTGGCAAGTTCGGAATTGTCGACATCCTTCCTCTCGACAAGGATCTCGCCGAGCCGTTTGTATCCGGTATCATCAGCCGCCTGGTCGCCATCGTCCACAGCCGTGATATCGATCACGCTATCATCGTCGACAAATATGAAGACATCTTTTATTGCGTCTGTCCCCCTGTCGGTGGTGAGCACGATATCCCAGGACACGTAGCACAGTTCAGGTTCGATGGCATCGAGAGGGGGGATATCGTCAAGGTGTGCAAAGACGCTGCATTCACCGAGGGAGCGCAGTTCATCGAGAAGCAGAATAGGGTTGGTACCAGTGAGAAATATCCTGCGGGAGGGCCGGAAACGGATACGGTACGTGCGTTCCGTATCCCTGACGGGTGAAAGTGAGTCAATCTTCCCTGTTCTGGACGGCCCTGTTCCGGCGGCGTCGGCCCCGTCTGCGCCCTTCGCTATCGCCTCGATCGAATCGAGTATGATCTGTGCGTCTGACGACAAAGAGGTTTCGTCGGGAGATTCGATCATTGCCCGTATCAGGTCCTTCGCCTGAAGCGTCAGGCTGATAAGCTCCGGGCTTACCGCCAGCTTGCCTTCCCGGACATGATCAAACGTTGTCTCGATGGTATGTGTGAATCCGGCCATCGCGTCGAAGCCGAACATGGAGCCGGAACCTTTGACCGTGTGCAGAGAGCGGAAGACCTGCCCGATCAATTCGGAATTGTGCGGGTCTTCTTCAAGTTCAAGGAGGGCCGCCTCCAGATTTGACAGAAGCTCAAAAGCTTCTTCAATAAAAGCCTGAATATGTATGTCGGTTGTCATAGCAGACACTCACCTTTGCATTGTCTCGTGCCAGAGACAGTTTTCGTTCTCGTTGCCGGCGCAGCCCGCAGTGCGCAGGATGCCGGCCGACGCCATCGCCTCCTGCACCTCCCCGGTACAATTGCGCAACCTCATCGAAGCCGCTGTTGCGAGGCATTGCTTATGGACTGCGCATAACAGCTGAAAGAATGAAAGATCGCATCCTGTGGTGTCAGCGAGGTCGATGGTGACGCTCGTACCAGACGGGACCTCATCCATGAAGACGCGCCTCAGCTCACCGGCGTCCGAGATCGTGACCGTGCCGGAGACCTTGAGGATAATGCCGTCTTCGATGCGTTCTGTTGCAGTTTCCATAATCTCCCTACCTTTTGCGTTATCTTTTTTCATTACAGAGGCGAATTGCCCTTCGCACCCTACCAGTAATATCGGAATAAGCAGGTTTTACTTAATGGGAACGGTTATTTTTCACACATATGTCCCACAATTCCGGCTCCACATAGCTCTTTTTGCTTTCCTTCTGCCAGTACTGCTCTTCACGCACCGCCAGGTCGGGCATGACGACCCGTCTTATTTTTCTCTGGTAGACGGAGAAATCATCGGAGTGAAAACGTATTGCCCTTCCTTCGTACCCGCCGAGGTCTGCAGAGACAAGCCGTATGCCTTCATCCTTGAGGAATTCCACGACAAAGCGTGAATTCATTTCCCCGACGCTCGCGAACCCGTTCCCGCGGTTCGCTGTCGGCAGGACGGATGCCCCGCCGAAGGCCTTGGCGCGCATATTGCCCTTGCTGGCACCGAGTTTCAGCATGCTGTTTATGATGATCTCCATCGAATGGACCCCGTACCTTCCCGCTTCGCTCTGCCACGCCCTGTCGGTGGGGTTATTTTGCCTGCCGCTCAGCAAAAAATGATTCATGCCAACGATGCGGCTCACCGGATCGTAGAGGCAGGCTGACACGCA
>CALMFJ010000134.1 GCA_937862865.1 uncultured Pseudomonadota bacterium
GGGGCACTGGTAATCGCAGCGGCGGAAAAATCCGGCGCGACGCTTTTGCCCGTGGACAGCGAACACAACGCGATATTCCAAGTATTCGAAAAAGATGCCCATGATAAAATCCGCCGCATCATCCTGACCGCGTCGGGCGGGCCTTTCAGGAAGCACACAAAAAAGGCGCTTGAAACGGTCTGGGTGTCGGAAGCGATGAACCACCCCACGTGGAAGATGGGCCGGAAGATAACGCTTGATTCGGCAACGCTCATGAACAAAGGCCTCGAGATCATAGAGGCGCGGTGGCTTTTCGACCTCGAACCGGCGAAGATCAAGACGCTTGTCCACCCGGAAAGCATCGTCCACGGCATCGTCGAGTTTGCGGACAATTCGTTCTTCGCCTACATGGCGAGCCCCGACATGAAGATACCGATCGCATACGCGCTCTACGGTGAACAGCGCGCAGCTCTGCCGTTCTCACCGCTCAAGCTCGACGGGTCGCTGAAGCTTACATTCCATCCGCCCGACCTCAAGCGCTTCCCGTCGATACGGCTCGCGTATGAGGCCCTCGAGGCGGGCGACGGGGCATTGATCGCGTTCAATGTCTCGAACGAGGTCGCCGCCGGGGCATTCATCGACGGCAGGATAAAATTTACGGATATTCCCCGCATTGTGGCGGAAACACTGGCGGAGGGCCCGGGGCACCCCGTGGTCGACAATCTCGGCACGATCCGTGATATCATATCGTGGACACGGAACGCGGCGATGGCTAAAATAACCGGTACAGGACGTAAAAAATTATGATCTCTTTTTTGTATTTCCTCATAGCACTTGCGCTTCTCATACTCGTGCATGAATTCGGGCATTTCATGGTGGCAAGGATCTTCAACATCAAGGTCCTGACATTTTCGATAGGTTTTGGGAAGAAGCTGGTACGATACGTAAAGGGCGAAACGGAATACGCCATCTCGATCTGTCCCATGGGCGGCTATGTCAAGCTGCTCGGCGAATCGCCGGACGAAGAGGTGGCGGAGGAAGACAGGTCGCGGTCTTTTTCCCACAAGCCCCCCTACGTCAGGATACTCGTCGCACTGGCCGGGCCTCTTTTCAATGTCCTCCTCGCCCTCGTCATCTTCTACTTCGTCTCGATAATCGGCTATAACGTGCCGTCGGCGCGCGTGGGAAACGTCGCGGAGAATATGCCCGCCCGGGCGGCAGGCATCCAGAAGGGCGACATCATAACGAAGATCGACGGCAAAGAGATCGGTGAATTTCTCGATATAGCATCCACCCTTGAGAAGACACAGACCGATACGGTGAAGGTAACGGTTGACCGCAGCGGCGCGCCCATGGAATTTACCGTCAAGCCGACGGTCATCCAGGAAAAGGACATCTTCGGCGAGCCTTTTACCCGCAGGGTGCTCGGCATAGAGCGATCGGAAGAGCTCGTCAAAAAACGGCAGTCCCCGGTCAAGGCGGTCCCGCTGTCGTTCTACATGACGTGGGAATACTCGCGCATCACGATTGTCGGGGTCGTCAAGATCATCCAGGGCACGATCTCTCCGAAGAACATAGGCGGCCCGGTACTGATCTTCCAGGAGGCAAGCAAGAGGGCCAAGAAGGGCTTCGGGGATTTTGTACTCTTCTTTGCGCTCATCAGCATCAACCTGGGCGTCATCAATCTTTTGCCCATCCCGGTGCTCGACGGGGGGCATATCCTCTTCAACGCGATCGAGATCATAATACGCCGGAAGATACCTCAAAGGGCCCAGGAGATAGCGCAGACCGTGGGGCTCGTCATCCTCCTGCTCATCATGGTCTTCGCCTTCTACAACGACTTCGACCGGATATTCGATTTCAGCAAGTACTTCCATGGCAAATAGGCACATCCTTGCCATCGACAACTCGATGGACTTCCTCAATATCGCCCTTGCAGGCCCCGGCGGCCTCATCGATGAAAGGCGCATCAAGGAAGCACGGTCCCCCTCCCAGATACTGCCCGGGAACATCAGGGACATATTGTCCGCGAACGGCCTATCCCTTGACGACATAACGGAGCTCCGCGTCACCCTCGGACCGGGTTCGTTCACCGGCATACGGGTCGGCATCTCTTTCTGCAAGGGTATCCGCGCAGCCTCCAACATCCCCGTACGGGGCATCCCCACCCTCGACGCCCTCGCCTTCCCCCTCATGGACCGCGACGGCTCGTACCTGTGCCCCCTCATCGACGCCAAAAAATCGGAGGTCTTCCTCGCCCTCTACCGCGCCGCGGACGGAAAACTCCTGCGCCAGGCCCCCTACATGGCCGTAAAACCGGACCAGCTCCCCTCAATCGTCAAACCCCCCTGCATCTGCTTCGGCACAGGCCTGCGCATCGCCGAAGGCCATCTGGCCGGGCTCGACGGCGTAACGATCATCCGCGGCACATACGACCACATCCGCCCCGCAACCCTCGTCGATGAAAGGATCGAAGCCATCCTTGGCGAGGCCCTCCCCTTAAACCCCATCTACGGCCGCCGCTCCGAGGCGGAGATAAAATTCAACGTAACCGTGGACTGACTCGCCCCCCGCCCGTCATCCCGGCGCTTGACGCCGGGATCCAAGGTTTGTCTTTTCAGTCTTTTCCGAAGAATAAAATAAATAAACAGAAACAGAACCTTAGATTCCGGCGTCAAGCGCCGGAATGACGTGGGGATTGTAATTGCGAAACAGTTTCTTTAGCGCCGGAATGACGTGGGGATTGTAATTGCGAAACAGTCTCTTTATGGCCGGAACGACGGTTGCCTGGATGCCAAAACTGACCTTTCAGTATCTGCCAGACAACGTCCCTCGGGGTGTCTTTGATCTTTTTAACGTAGAACGTAGAACGTAGAACGCAGAACGGCCTTCACCGCAGAACGTAGAACCCCCTGCGTCACCCTTCTTCTTTAATCCGTTCCCAATTTGGTGTATACTATTCCACCATATTCTAGTCTGAGAAGCTGACCCGGAGGATGAGTTTGAAAACTATCGCTGAGATCAATGAAAAAATTAAGAAGGGTAAGGTCGTCGTTGTCACTGCCGAGGAGATGATCGATGTCGTGAAGAGGAACGGGACGAAGAAGGCGGCCCAGCAGATCGACGTCGTGACGACGGGTACGTTCGGCCCTATGTGCTCAAGCGGTATGTTCATGAACCTGGGCCATTCCAAGCCGAGGATCAAGATCGGCGGCGGGCGGTGCTATCTCAATGACGTCCCCGCGTACACCGGTATCGCGGCGGTTGATATCTACCTGGGGGCAACGGCAATGCCCGAGAACGATCCCCGGAACACGGTTTACCCCGGCACGTTCAAGTACGGCGGGGGCCATGTCATAGAGGAGTTCGTGAGCGGCAAGGCCATCAGGCTTGAGGCGACCGCGTACGGCACGGACTGCTATCCGCGCAAGAAGATCGAAACGTACATCAATAAGGAGACGGTGAACGAGGCATACATATACAGCCCGAGGAACAGTTACCAGAATTATAACGTGGGCGTCAACGTCTCCAATCGCGTCATTCACACATATATGGGAGTCCTGAAACCGAACCTGGGAAGTGCGAACTACTCGAGCGCGGGCCAGCTGTCACCCCTGCTGAAGGACCCGAAGTACAGGACCATCGGTATCGGGACCCGGATCTTCCTCGGAGGCGGCATCGGTTACGTCGCCTGGCAGGGCACCCAGCACAGCCCGTGCGGCCCGCGGACGCCGGAGGGATTGCCGAAAGGCGGGGCCGGCACGCTCGCAGTCATCGGGGACGCCAAAGGGATGTCGGGCGATTATCTGAGGGGAGCAAGCTTCCTCGGCTACGGCGCGACAATGTTCGTCGGCCTCGGCATTCCCATCCCCGTTCTCGACGAGGAGATGGCCTTCTTCACCTCCCGCGCGGACGACGATTTTTACGCCCAGGTGGTCGATTACTCCGGCGACTACCCCCAGCGCATACCGGGAAGCCTCTGCGAGGTCACATACGCGCAGCTAAAGTCAGGCAAGATAACCGTCAAAGGCAAGGAAGTGCCCACCTTCCCCATCTCGAGCTACTCAAAGGCCCGCGAGATCGCGTCCGCCCTGAAAGGCTGGATAGAGAGCGGAAGCTTCACGCTCACGAGCCCCGTCGAGCAACTGCCCGGCCCCGACTCCGGTATCAGCCTCGTAACGCTCGACGAGAGGGCCCCGGAGGAAATGCAGTAATAGACTTTAGGATCGTAAGTCGTTAGTCGTAAGGAGTTTTTGAAAAAACAGTGCAATGTAAGGTGTGAGACACTCCCCGCCCCGTCATTCCGGCGCTTGACGCCGGAATCCAAGGTTTAATATTATGCGGATTTCACATAGATGAATAAAAAGGCAATTTCATTAATTTCCGGCGGGCTTGATTCGGCTGTCGCTACGAAGTTGATCATCGATCAGGGGATCGAGGTCGTCGGCCTTTATTTCACGTCCATATTTGCGAGCAAACGGGACAGGCTGCGGGGGCACCGCGCCCTGGAGACGGCGAGAGAGCTCGGGATAGAGATCATTTCCAAAGACAAGGGCGATGATTATATTGAGATCATAAAGAACCCGCGCTACGGGTACGGGAAGAACATGAACCCCTGCATTGACTGCCGGATCTACATGCTGGAACTGACACGCGGCATGATGCCGGAGCTCGGCGCATCGTTTGTCGTGACGGGCGAGGTCCTCGGGCAGAGGCCCATGTCCCAGCGCCGCAACGCAATCGAGCTCATCGAAAAACGCAGCGGGCTGAAAGGGCTCATCGTGAGGCCCCTTTCCGCGAAGCTCTTTCCCCCGACCATACCCGAGCAGGAGGGCATCCTCGACCGGGAGAGCCTGCTTGGCCATGCCGGGCGCGGACGCCATGTGCAGTATGAGCTGGTCGAGAAATACAAGCTCAAGGAGTTCGAACTGCCGGGCGGGGGCTGCCTTCTGACGGACCCTATCTTTTCGATGAAGCTCAAAGACCTCATGGCGACCGACCCGGAGTATACGACCCGGGATATCGAGCTTTTGACGATAGGACGCCATTTCAGGGTCGCGCCGTCAGCGAAGCTCGTCGTCGCGCGCAGCGAGCGTGAGAACGACCAGTTGGGAGCGTTTGCCGGCGGTCCCTATATCAGCCTCGAGCCTGTCAATTTCAGGGGGCCCCGGGGCGTTTTGAAGGCCGCAAACCCCGACGAAGGGACCTTCCTCACGTCGGCGCGGATACTCGCCCGCTACGGCAAGGACGTACCGCCGCACCCGGCGATAGCGGTCAACGACGGCGCCGGCAGGGACTTTTCATTCGAGATGCAGGAGATTGACAGCGATGCCCTGCTCATTCAACAGGAGGCGTAATGAAGGTCATTGACAATATCTATATCTACCCCTGGACGTCCTACGAGGCAAATAACTGCAACAGCGTGTTCATCGACGGGCCCGTGCCGACGCTCATCGATCCGGGCCACAAGAACTTTCTCGGAAACGTCATGAACGGCATGGCCCGCGACGGCAAGAACATCGAGCAGGTAAAGCTCGTGATCGGCACCCATTCCCATCCCGACCACATCGAAGCCGCCGACGCGTTCGATCAGGAGACGATGAGGGCGATCGGCGCGGTGGAGTACGACTTCTGCAACAACGGCGGCAAGGAGCTGTACCTGATGACGGGCTGCCAGATGCCCCGGAAACCGTATTCGTTTTACCTCAATGAAGGCGACCTCGCGATAAACGGCCTCACCTTCAGGGTCATCCTGACGCCCGGCCACTCGCCGGGTTCGCTATGCCTTTACTGCAAGGAATATAAGGCCCTCATATCGGGGGACACCCTGTTCTACATGGGCGTGGGCAGGACCGACCTGCCGGGCGGCAACATGGAAGATCTCGCCCGGAGCATCGGAAAGCTCGCCGCTCTCGACATCGAGTACCTTCTCCCGGGCCACGGCGACGCGATAAAAGGCCGGGATGTCATGGACAAGAACTTCAAGGCGATCATAAATGAATTCTTTTGACCGGGGTCACGATTGTCATTGAGAAATTTCCCCCGTAAGTATATATTGGATGTGTAGGCATAGGAGGCAACATTGAGAATACCTGACGAATACATCTGTAAACTGTGTGGATATTCCTTTCTGGACGGCGAAGTACCCGAACTTTTCTGCCCGAACTGCGGCTCAAGCCAGGTCATAAAGGAACTGAGCTACGACGAATTCCTCGACGATGAAGACGCTTTCATCGCGATGCTGAGGTACGACGAATATAAGAACAAGGGCGCGTAGACCGGGCCCCTTTTTAAGCCAGCCTGAAGAAGTTTAATATTCAGGAATTAAAATATTGACTTTTTCCGGGATTGGTTGTTTTATATTAGCCGGATGCCGCTTGGATCCAGACTGGACCGAGACGGAAGGCGCGAAGTGACAATCACTAACCTTCTGGACTATGGTTCAGAAGGCTTTTTTATTTTGAGGCTGCGATGAGTAAAGTTACCGTACCGGTACTCAAAGGCATGAAGGGTGAGAAGAAGATCACCATGCTTACTGCGTACGATCATCCAACAGCGAAGATAATGGATGACGCCGGGGTCGACACGATCCTGGTCGGTGACTCCGTGGGCCCCGTCGTGCTCGGATACCCGAACACGATCCCGGTCACGGTCGACGAAATGATACACCACACGCGGGCGGTCGTACGGGGCACAAAACGGGCCTTCGTTATCATAGACATGCCCTTCATGTCCTACCAGGAAAGCATCGAACAGGCAAAACGGAACGCGGGCAGGATGCTCAAGGAAAGCGGTGCAGAGGCCGTCAAGCTTGAAGGCGGCGTCGCCATGCACGACACGATAAAGGCGCTCGTCGACGTCGATATCCCGGTCTGCGCCCATATCGGCCTTACGCCGCAGTCCATCCACCGGATGGGCGGGTACAAGGTCCAGGGCAAGGGAAAGGACGTCGAAAGGCTTATCGCGGACGCACGGGCGGTCGAGGCTGCCGGGGCGTTCATGGTCGTCCTCGAATGCGTGCCGCGGCAGCTCGCCAGAGAGATAACCGAAATGCTCGCCATCCCGACGATCGGGATAGGCGCGGGGCCCGACTGCGACGGGCAGGTCCTCGTCATCCACGACCTGCTCGGGCTTCTCGGGAATTTCCGTCCGAAATTCGTCAAACAATACAGGAACTTAACCCAGGACATCGGCAACGCCGTCAAGGAGTATGTAAGCGAGGTGGCATCGGGGGAGTTTCCCGATGACAGCCAGTCATTCCATTGATATGAAGATCATACGAACCGTCTCCGAAATGCAGCGCACCGCCGATGAACTGAGGAAAGACAGGACAATAGGCTTCGTCCCCACGATGGGCTACCTCCACGAAGGGCACCTGGCGCTCGTTAAGGCCGCGAGAGAGCTTGCGGACGTCGTCGTCGTCAGCATCTTCGTGAACCCCATACAGTTCGGCCCGAGCGAGGACCTCGCCCGCTATCCCCGAGATTTCGAACGCGATTCCATGCTCCTTGAACAGGAGAAGACCGATATCATCTTCTACCCCGACGACGGTCAGATGTACGAAAAAGATTTCTCCACCTACGTCGAGGTCAGGAAGCTCGAAGACCACCTGTGCGGCAAGACCCGGACCGGCCACTTCACCGGCGTCGCCACGGTCGTCACGAAGCTCTTCAACATCGTCAAACCGCACTTCGCGGTCTTCGGACAGAAAGATTTCCAGCAGCTCACCGTCATCGAGCGGATGGTCAGGGACTTAAACCAGGACGTCAAGATCATCCCCCACCCGACTATCCGCGAAGCCGACGGCCTCGCGATGAGCTCGCGCAACACATACCTCAGCCCCGAGGAAAGAAACAAGGCCCTCGCCATCAGCGCCTCGCT
>CALMFJ010000135.1 GCA_937862865.1 uncultured Pseudomonadota bacterium
GCAAACGAAACTGTGGTATCTTTTTGAGAAAAATTGTAAACGTAGAACGTAGAACAATCCCCGGAGGAACCATGCCGCTCGCTTTCCAATCCCTGAGCCACGGACAGGTCGCATTCGGTTTTTTCAATATCGAGACCGACATGCTTCTCCTCGACATCCATTTCTTCTTTGCCGACGACTTCTGCGTCGCTGTGCGAAGGCTCGCGGAAGGCCCCGGCGATATGCCGCCCACGGTCCGGCCCATGAGCCGGCGTCTGCAGGGGCCCGGTGACGTACCGTCGACGGTCAGGCTTGAGGCCTACACGCTCGAGCCGTCCCGGATCGGCAACCTTATGGGTTCCATACGCGGGACAGATCTCGGAGGCTTTATTGGTGAGGTCTACAGGCTTTACCCCTTCCCGGCGGAAGAGGAAAAGTTCCGGCAGCAGCCGGAAGGGTTCCGCAATCGGAAGGTGATCGAGAAGATCATGGCGAAATATGCGAAGAGGGGACCGGTCGGCATTACATTCGATCCTGCCGACGGTTTCGTTGACCTCGGCGGCTATGTGTTCGCACGGGATGAGTTCCTGCGCCTGATCCTGTACGTCTGGGCCGGGGGATATCCCCGCTGGCGCGACGGGACCCGGCCCGGGTACGTCATGGACATGAGGCGGGCGATCGAAAGCTCGTCAAATACCCTCTTTTCCGGGTTGGAGTTCGGGACGGAATAAAGGAAACAAAATTCCTACATCTGTTTACTGTTTACTGTTGACCCTTTTAACCGTACAATAGGGCCATGGAAGAAAAGAAAAGCAAAGAAGAACGATTTAACGAGGCCCGTATTCTGCATAAATCGCTCGATGAAAAACTGCAGATGCTGCAGGCCAAACCCTACCTGACCGAGGATGAAGAGCTTGAAGTAAAGCTTCTTAAAAAAAAGAAGCTTTACTTCAAGGACATGATGGAGCGGATCAAGAGCGAAGGATGAGCGGCGCTCATCACGATCTTTCCAGAAAGGCCTGTATCGCGCTGTTGACATCGGCCGGCCTTTCGATCATGACCATATGCCCGGCGCCTTCGACGAGGACGAGCCCCGCCCCCGGTATGGTGTCCGTCAGGTAATGGGAATATTTGACAGGCGTAAAACGGTCCTCCTTGCCGCAGATGACGAGCGCAGGCACCGATAAAGAGTCAAGCCGGCCCATCATATTAAAGCCGTCGCAGGCCCTGAAATCATTGAAGACCGTTTGCGGGTCGTTCTTTATGTATTCTGCAAACACCCTTTCTTTCAACTTTTCCGGAGAAGCGGGTGAAAAGGCGGTGTCGATTATCATACGCGCTGTTTTTTCCGTCTCCTTGAGAATGCCGTCCAGAATTGCGGGGTAAACCTTCAGCCGCGCGCCGGTCCCGATAAGGACAACACCCTTCACAAGGGCGGGGTACCGCATGGCGAGGTCCATTGCTATCGCGCCTCCCATCGAATGTCCCACAACAAATGCGGCCTGGATGGCGTTATCTTCAAGGGCGTCCTTGAGCGTATCGGTATAACCTGCTATGGAATCGAATGACGGCCCCGATGAATTTCCATGGCCGGGCAGATCGACGAGGAAGACAGTCCGCGATCCTTCGAAGAACGTTTTTTGAAAGGCCCATGACAGCGTGGAGCCTCCGGCGCCATGAATAAAGACCAGAGGCACGCCGCTTCCATATCTTTCTATTTTCATAAATAAAGGCCCCCGTTTTTTTGACAATTATAAATGAAGAACCGGGTAATGCCAAGGGGCCAGATAAATGCTGCACCCTCCGGTAACAATTTTGATAGCAATTCCGGGCGCCATTTGTTACTAAATATTTTAATATCTCCTCATCCTGAACGACAGAAGGAGGTTTACATGAAGGTTCTTTTCTGGGGCACGCGGGGTTCGCTGCCGGCAGCAGCCGAGACCCTGGACCTTCGGCAAAAAATAATAGATGGTATTGCGGCCGGGCGGAAAGGGGAATTTCCCGATTGCAGCGATACCCCCAACGGGACTGAAATGGCCCGGTGCGGTTTTTACGGTACGAACACCTCGTGCGTCGAGATTGCCGGGGGGGACGAGTGCGTGGTATGTGATGCCGGGTCCGGGATCCAGGACCTGTCACGCCGCACAATGGCAGACAGCGACGGGAAGGGCCTTGCCTTCAACATTTTCCTCTCGCATCCCCACTGGGACCACATCCAGGGCTTCCCATTCTTCATGCCCCGGTACATTGCCGGGAACACGATCAGGATATACGGCGGGCATCCCGGTCTCGAGGCCGTCTTCGCGTACCAGCAGGCATGGTCTAACATAGTGCTTCCGGACAGGGCCGACATCACTTTTGAGGCGCTGGAGCCCGGTCGCTCCTACGATATCGCCGGTTTCTCCGTCCGCATGATCCCGCAGAACCATCCCGGCGGTTCATACGGCTACCGCTTTGAACGAAACGGCAAAGCCATCGTCTATTCCACAGATTGCGAGCACGTTCCGCCCGTGCCCGATGATTATCCCTTCCTCGATTTCTTCAGGAACGCCGACCTCCTGATCATAGATGCCCAGTACAGTGCCGGGGACGCGTTCGGCACGAAAGAGAACTGGGGCCATTCGAGCAACACCGTCGTCTCCGAGCTGGGCGCGCAGACAGGGGTCAAACGCCTGTGCATGTTCCATAACGAGCCGACGGTCAACGACGCGGGCCTTGACAAGTTTCTATACGATACCCGCCGTTACCTGAAGATAGCCGAACCCGAAAGCACAATGCAGATCGATCTGGCCTACGACGGCCTGGAGATAGATGTTGGGTGACAGGTAATAGGCGACAGGCGACAGGCGACAGGTAATGGATGAAGCGGCTTTTTCCTATAGCCCATCGCCCATGGCCTGTCGCCTTTCTTTTTACAAATAATAATGTTTAACAGGCGTCAGGTCGTTCGCGAACTCGTAGACGAGGGGTTTTCCCGTCGGGATCTCGAGGGCAGGTATCTCTTCGTCGGGTATGTTGTCGAGATGCTTGACCAGCGATCGCAGGCTGTTGCCGTGGGCCGCAACGATCACCTTTGCCCCGCGGGCCAGTATCGGCACGATCGTGCTCTCCCAGTAGGGCATTACACGGGTTCCGGTGTCCTTCAGGCTTTCCGCGACGGGGACCTCCTCCGGCGCCAGGGCGTCGTATCGCGGGTCGCTGCCCGAGAAACGACTGTCGTTGGGCTCGAGCGGCGGCGGCGGCACGTCGAAGCTCCTGCGCCACAGGTGGACCTGCTCCTGCCCGTACTTTTCGGCGGTTTCCGCCTTGTTGAGGCCCTGCAGAGCGCCGTAATGCCGCTCATTGAGCCGCCAGCTTTTGCGCTGGGGGATCCACATCAGGTCCACTTCTTCGAGGACGATCCAGAGTGTCCGGATCGCCCGTTTCAGGACGGACGTAAAGGCCACATCGAATATGAACCCGGCATCTTTGAGCGCCCTGCCGGCGGCTTTTGCCTCCTCGATGCCTTTTGCGGACAGGTCAACATCCGTCCATCCCGTAAACCTGTTCTCGAGGTTCCATTGGCTCTCGCCGTGTCGCAGCAAAACCATGCGTATCATAAGAACGATTCTCCTTTTTACAACTGGTCTACTTTGTAACCTTCTTTCCTGAGGAGTTCGATGATACCCTCGTCCCCGACCAGATGGCCGGCCCCCACAACAACAAATACCTTTCCGCCGGACTTCAGGTAGGCCGATATCTTCCTTGTCATATTCCCGTTCCTGTCCGTCATGATCTTTTTATAGACTGTTTTGAAGGTATCGTCATTTTCAATGGCCTTCGTGAGGATGGATGCCACGCGGGCGGCGTCACCCGCTCCCCAGGCGGCCATCAGCGCATCGATCTGTTCCCCCGTGGATTTCAAGTCTTTTACCGTATAGAGAAGAAAGATTTCCTGTTCGCCGTCAGGCAGCCCAGCGAGCAGGCCGATCTGGTACTCCAGGCTTTCCAGCTCAACTATTCTCTTGCCTCCCGCCGAACGGTTCAGGAAATGCCTGTCAATGCCGTAATTCGGGTCATAGCCCAGCCGCATCAGTTCGAGCGATGCCATCGTTATCCCGAGGAACCACGGCTTCTGGCGGTTGAGTGCGCCTGCGGGCAGCCCCAGGCGCGACCCCTCTTCGGTCGCGTATGCATACGTTTGCACGGATACGTGATTGACGAGTGAATCGTCCGGCCCGTAGAAACCCGCGCGGCGCAGCATCTGAAACGTCCCGGGCGTCACTTTGCTGATGTCCGCCTCGACCGCGAGGACCTCGCTCGCATCGAACGCATCCTCGATAACTCTGGCCAGGGGGTACGCATCCTTTTTCATGAAATGGACCGAGCCGAGGATATAAACGGTGGCAGTGTTCGACGTTGCCCGCCAGAGAAAATGTTTTTCGGCGGCGTGCCCTGCCCGGGGTGCGGCGAGGCACACAAAGAAGGCAAGTACGATCAGGAATGATCGATAACGCTTCATTTTCATCGGGTCTCCGAAGTTAAGGTGCATCCATTATAGCAGAACAGGTCCTGCCGGGGAAGATGTCCGTGTGAGGGCCGATCTTGTTTGTGTGATTTCTCGTCGAGCTTTTTAAGTTCCTCGATCCGCTGTATGGTCTCGGGATGTGTCGAAAATACCCCCAGCTTCAATGTCTCCGGGTGCTTTGCATCCATTTTGTGCAGAATATTCCGGAAGGGTTCGGTCCCTTTTCCCAGGCCGATGAGGAGCGTCCCCGCCTCATGGTCGGCTTCACGCTCGAAATCGCGC
This sequence comes from uncultured Pseudomonadota bacterium, assembly GCA_937862865.1. GTDB lineage: Bacteria > Desulfobacterota > Syntrophorhabdia > Syntrophorhabdales > Syntrophorhabdaceae > Delta-02. Next base: position 4,772 of record CALMFJ010000135.1, read on the forward strand.
GAATACCCGTTCTCGATGAGCAGCACAGGGAGGAATGACGCGAAATTGGCAACCGACGTGATGTCGCCGGTAAGGAGCGTCACAAGGAAGAACACGCCCGTGCTCTGCAGGATGCTCCGTAAGGCATGCCGCTTTTTCACATGAGTTATCTCATGGGCGAAGACCCCCATGAGCTCGTCATCGTTTTCGGCGAGTTTCACAAGCTCGTCGGTGACAACCACGATCCCGGACGGAAGCGCAAACGCGTTTGCCCCGATCCGTCCGCCCTTGCGGAATACGATCGTATAGCTGCCCGCATGCGCGGGGTCTATCCTGGACACCGTTTCGGCGAAGACCGTCTTGATCTCCTGAATGCGTTCCGGCCCGAGCGCGGTCGGCCTGAAGAAGCGCTGGTCGAACATCTTGAGCGTCTGCTTGCTGGCCGCACCTGTCACGTGCAGGGGAACGCCCCGGGCGGCGTAGTTTGCCGCGTGGGGTATGGCGTAATAGACCAGGCAAAATAATGCCGCGACGGTCAGGAAGACGCAGGCCACGACCGCCCTCCAGTGCGTTTCAAGGTAATGAACCCAGTTCCATGAGCGGTTTATACCCGTGGCCGTCTCGATGGCATTGACCGCGCCGCGGTCATCCGTCTGCAGAAGTGCCCCGTTGGGGAGCCTGATCGAACGTTTTGTCGTGCCAAGCGCCGGGTCTATGTCGATGGAGTTGTACCGGGCATTGTAGAAATTCTCCTGCATATCGTCCGACAGGACGAGCGCTGTCCCGTCGAACACGGCCCGCACGGGATACGCCCGGGAGGTCTTTCCATCAAAATAGTCTGCGGCGAAATGGATCATAACCCTATCTCTATCCCGATAAAATCGGTCGCTGCATCACCGAGGGCGCTCAGGTCGGACCCGGGGGACCCGTGGAAGGTGTCGAGCGCCTGCGCCGAAACAATGCTGAGGTTTTCCAGTATATACCTTAGCCTGCGTATCTTCGCCCAGGGGACGAGAAGCCCCAGGGAAAAAATGACCGCGAGAACATTTGTTATCCGGATGTAAACGAGGCGGCGCACTGTGAACGTGCTCCTGAACGTAAGGCCCCCGAGGCGGGTCTCGGACCAGCAATGGTTCATGGTCAGGGAATATATTGCGGCCTGCAGGGTATAAAAGATCACTGCGGCAAGAAAAGAGGTGAAGAAAAAGGTATAGAACATATTTAATGTGCCGGCCGATACCCCGGCGCTTGCCGATATTTGTTCCAGCCAGTAGGAGCCTGCCCAGCTGAAGAATGCAAATACCGCAATTCCGGCTAAAGACGTGAAAAAATAGGCCTTGTAGAACGGCCCTTTTCGTCCGGAAAAAGAGCTGCGCGTCAGACCGTAGGCGAGGTTACTAAAAAAATATTTTTTCTTGTAAAACTGCCACGCGGGAAAAAAGATGAACAACGTGCACGGGAGGATCCCGGCAAAAAGGAGGTACGTTTCGTAGCTGTCCTTGAGCCGTCCCAGGAACCGGAAGCGTATGTTCCGGTAGGAAGTATTGTGCGCGTTGAACCTGAGCGATTTGTAGACCAAAAACGGGAAGACGAAACCGAAGACGAGAAAAAGGCCCGTGGCTACGACAGGCTCGAATTTCTTGAGCGTAATGTAGGCGATGAATATCGCGGCGATGATCAGGTTCCCTTTCAGTATCGCGGTGGGCCTTCCATGGAACGTAAAGGGGTGGCCCGCCAGGCTCGTATTTGCCCAGATGTACCGCCGGGTGCGCACCTTCGCCCAGGCCGCGTATATGCCAAGGCTGATTATGGTAAGGAAAAGGTTGACTATCCAGATCCTGAAATACTCGCTTGCCGTAGCAGTGAACTCGAAACCGTACCGCTTCGGGGTAGCGGAGAACTCATTCATCACAAGGGTGAGCGGCGAACCGCACCGGGGACAACAGGCAGGCTGGTCCTCCGGGGCCGCATATTCATACGCAACATTGCATGTGCCGCACACCATCCGCTTCACGTTATATGACCTGACTGACTATTATAAACGCCGGCACGACAAATGAAAAGGGTTTCCGCCGGGGGAACGCCCTTGCCTTGAAGCGGCGAATGCGCCTATAATCTTGGCGATGCCGGGTAGTGTTTATGATTAAGCTCAGAAAGATGCTGAATCCCGGGGCGGTCGCCCTTATCGGGGCGACGGACCGGGAAGGGTCGCACGGTCTTGCCGTTCTCAGGAACCTCCTGAAAGCGCCGCAGCGGCCGCTCTATCCTGTGAACCCCCAAAGGCGGGATATTACGGGAATGAAATGTTTCCCGTCGATACGGGATGTGCCGTCGCCCGTGGACCTTGCGGTCATTGTCGTCCCGGCGCCGGGTGTCCCCCGGGTTGTTGAAGAGTGCGGGAGGGCGGGGGTGAGCGGCGCTATCATCCTGTCGGCGGGGTTCTCGGAATCGGGCCCGCAAGGAAGGGCGCTCGAGGAAGAGGTCGACAGGATAAGCAAAAGGTACGGGCTGAGGGTCATCGGCCCGAACAGCCTCGGTGTCATCATCCCGCGCCTCGAGCTGATTGCGACATTTCTTTCCGTCGATGCCAAACCGGGCAAGATCGCCCTGATATCCCATGCGCTCGGTGAGGAGATACTCGAGGTGGGGGGGACCGTCGGGATCGGTTTCAGCATGTTCGCGTCCCTCGGTTCCATGATCGATGTCGAGTTTGCCGATTTGATAGATATACTCAACAGCGACCTCAACACGCGCAGCATCATGATATACATGGAGCACATCAAGGACCCGCGCCATTTCATAAGCGCGGGCAGGGGCTTTGCGCTGACGAAGCCCATCATTGTCCTCAAGCCCGGCAGGTCGGAAAAAGGATCGCGGATGCTCGCCGACCGCACGGGAAGGCCGGTGGGGGACGACCGGGTGTACGACGCCGTGTTCAGGAGGACCGGCGTGATGAGGGTGACGGAGGTCCGCGACCTGTACAACCTCGCCGAGGTCCTCGATTCGCACCATCTTCCCCGCAGCCCCCGGCTCACGGTGATAACCAACGACGGCGGGGTCGGCATCATAGCGGCCGATGCGCTCGAGGAGCGCGGCGGCGAATTGAGCGTGCTGTCCGCCGACCTCACCGGAAAACTCAAGGCCCTTCTGCCGCGGCACTGGCAGGCCGACAACCCCGTGGACATCATGGCGGACGCCGACACCGGGCGCTACCGGGACACGGTCCGCGCATGCCTTGCTGCGGGCGAGGTCGACGGGGTCCTTGTGATATACACCCCCCGCTCGGCGTCGGACGCGCTGGATGTCGCAAACGCGATCATTGCCCTTTACCGCGGCACGCAAAAACCGTTGCTAGCGGTCTGCATGGGGGGGAAGCGCGCGGCGAGGGGGCGGCGCAGGCTCCTTGCCAACAATGTGCCTGCCTATGCCACGCCGGAGGAAGCCATCAAGACGTACCTGTACATGTACGGGTACCGGCGCAACATCGGGCTTCTGTATGAGACCCCTTCCGAAGTGGTTATGCTTGATTCGCCCTTCAAGGAGGTCATCAAGGCCGCGATACAGGAATGCACCGACGTGGGCGAGCTGCAGCTTGAAGGCAAGCATGTCCTGGTACTGCTGCAGCACTACGGGGTCCCGGCCGTCGAGGGTGGAGCCCGGGGCCTTGCGTTAAAGCTCGGGTCCTACCGGGACCCGGATTTCCGGTCGGTGCTCGTTCTCGGGGAAGACGGCAATGGGCCCGAAGGGCTGTCGATCGGTCTGCCGCCGCTCAACCGCACCCTTGCCCGGCGCGTCATAGATGATATGCCGATGACAATGACTGTCAGGAACGCCATCTATGGCGATCAAAGTACTCTGCAGAACCTTGAAGACATCCTGGTCAATTTTTCACACATAATTGTCGATTACCCGGAGATAGAGGCAATGGATATCCGCCTTGCCCTCAATGCCCCGGATGTCCATGCATCCGGCGCAACAGCGTGGCTTTCCCGGGATTTCCGGAAGGCGGCGCCTTACGACCATCTCGTCATCACTCCCTATCCTTCGCACCTTGAACGGACGATCCAGCTGCATGACGGGACCGAAGTCCTTTTGAGGCCGATGAGGCCGGAGGACGAGTCCATGGGCCGGGAAATGCTGACGGCGCTCTCGGAAGAGACGCTGCGGACCCGCTTCTTCGGCGTGCCGCGGATAGACCATGACCTTCTCGTACGTTTCTGTAATGTCGACTACGACCGCGAGATAGCGATCCAGGCGCAGATCGAGCAGGACGGGAAGAAGATGATCATAGGCGGGTTCCGGCTGGTGGCGGAGGCGGACCCCGGGACCGCGCAGTTTGCCATACTCGTGCGCGATGACTATCAGAAAATGGGGATCGGCAGGCGGCTGATACATGTCATGATAGACATTGCCCGGGAAAAAGGATTGAAAGAAATATTCGGCATCGTCCTCAGCGACAACAAGAAAATGCTGGCCCTGTGCCGGAGCATGGGATTTACCACGAAACGCGAACCGGAAGGGACCACGCGGGCATCGCTGGCCCTCAGGAAATAGCGGATGGCCCTGCCGGCAATTACTTGATGGGCGCTTTTTGGATCTCGTATGT
>CALMFJ010000136.1 GCA_937862865.1 uncultured Pseudomonadota bacterium
CGGAAACAAGATTGTTCAATACCCCGTTGACGGCTCCGGGATCAAGCGGTTGCCTGAGCCGTGGTTGGTTCATGGAGCAGGGTCGCGCAACCCGATGATAACCCGGGATGGGTCGCTGTGGTTTGAAGGTACGACGGGAGGTATTAAATATTATCGCCGATATTCCAACGGGGAGATCACTCAATTTACAAATGAAGAATTAGTCATCGGAAGGGCCCGGTATCCCTTTCGTATATCCGTTGACCCGACAGGCAACTGGCTGGCGATCCTTTACGAAGAGATCGAGAACGGCAAGGGCCGATCCGTTGGCATTTTTGACGTCTCACACCGAAAAACCACTTCTGTAGCAGTGCCGGCGACAGCTATAAACATAGCCATACATTAGGAGGAATGCATGGGCCGCTTTGAAGATATCAACCCGCTTGATATGAACGTCTTTTTGAAACTTAACAAAACTCTCCTTATCCTTTTGACCGAAACACTTGCAGGTCGCGTGGGAAAGGACGGCGGGTCTTTTGATTGGAAGAATGAGAAAGGCTGGGAACTCCCCATCAAAGAATGGGAGCCGCTCGTACCGACACATGGGCATTTCGCAGGGCCTGGATACAGTTGCGGTAAACGGGGAGAGTTTTCGGTGAAAGAGATCGAGGAATTCCCGGTGGCTCGAATTTACGACCCAAAACTTCGGGATATGAGAGACGATTATGTTGACGTCCTTGCAAAAGAGCATGATCTCGCATATGCCAAGGCCCGAGGGAAACCCGATTACTGGGAGCAAATCCGTATAGCCGACAGGATATTAATAACTGAAACACAGAAACTTCTCGACGGCACATCGCCCCTGTTCTCCGATGGCGGGAAAATGACCCCGGCCGAAAGTTCGTATGCCGAGTCCATGCTCGACGGTTTCAAGATAAAGCTCGTCATGATGGACGAGCCTTCCGCCGCATTCGAGAAGTTCAGGAATTCCGGATATGGGAAAAATGAGATAAACGAGTTTTTCAATAATCTGTCCCAGGGAATTCAATTCTATAAATCCCGTGACCTGTTCCGAAAACTTCATTTCTCCGAAACCGAGATACAGGAGATAGAACAGAAGGCCGCCGCCTGTTGCAGGGAGAACGGGCTGGATAGCGGCAGCATCCTCAAAGCCGACTCGCCCGGCGCCGGGGCAAACCCCCTTGAGACCGCATCCGCGGCGAACCCGTATCCCGATGAATGTATCGATGAAGACCAGGATTATTACCGGGGCCCGGGGATGGGATAAGCAGACACATAAGACATACCGTCACCCTAATGTGAAAAAATGGGAACTATTTGTCCGGCAGAGGGGCGGGCATGGTGGCCTGTGCTCCCTGTGAACTCTTGCGGAACGAGCAGAAGAACGTCTTTCCTTTCTCCGGGAACCCGTCTCAGGCCCGGGTGAGCGGGTCGAACTCCCGCTTCTCTGACTGGTGCTCAAAGTTTAATGAATAACTTGTACTTCTTCCGCCACCGGGGTCTTTGAGCAGAATGCCGCGATTTACCAGATCGGTAATATCGCGTAAAGCTGTATCCGGAGAGCGCTTCGTCAATTTCGCCCATTTTGTGGCAGTAAGCTTCCCTTCGAAATTGTCCAGCAGTTTATTGAGGACCAACCGCTGGCGGGGATTAAATTGCGCCTGCGCGTATTTTTCCCAAAAACCGGCCTTTGTCAGTACGCGGGAAAGTGTAGTGCCGGCGTTGTCGAGGGCAGTATTGAGGGTGTCCAGAAACCAATCCAATTGCGCCGTAATGTTCAAGGTGCCTTTCTGTGCAGCTTCGAGGCCGGCATAGTATTCAGGCCTCCTGCTTCTTATTTGAGCCGACATACTGTAAAAACGCCGGGCGCTTTTCTCTGACCGCGCCAGGAGCATATCCATAAGTGCCCGGCCGATCCGCCCGTTGCCGTCTTCGAAAGGATGAATGGTCACAAACCACAAATGTGCGATCGAGGAGCGTAAAACGAGGTCGTTCCCGTCGTCACGGTTGAACCATTCCATGAATTTTTCCATCTCGGCTTCTATGCGCGCCGCCGGCGGGCCTTGAAAATGAACCCGCTCACGGCCGATCGGGCCGGAAATGACCTCCATGGGACCGGACGTATCATCCCGCCACGCACCCGCCTTAATTGCGTGCATACCGCTTCGACCGGCAGGAAAAAGGGAAGCATGCCAGGAAAAAAGTCGTTCCCGGGTTAAGGATTGGTCGTACTTTTGAGTGGCGTCAAGCATCATATTCACGATGCCCTCTACGGTTCTCGAGGGGTGCGGCAAGCCTCCCGCATCCATTCCAAGATGCCGTGCGACAGAGGATCGAACCTGCTCAGCGTTCAGATCTTCGCCTTCAATTTCACTTGATTTAACAACATCCAGAGTGAGTGTTTGAAGAATGGCTTCGTCGCGCAGGTCAAAACCAAGGCATTTCATTCTCCCGATCAACTCACCCTGTTTATATCGAACCAGGGCGAGCTTCGGGGCTAAAATGTCAGAACCCCAATGGAAGTCGGGCCAGTCCGGCAGATCATAAATATAGACTGTCATTCTCCGCACCTCATGCGGATATTATAGACCATATTCTCCGCACGTGCAACAATATCCGCAAGAAGTGCGGTTAATAAAGCGCATAATCTCCGCAAACGATAGCTCTCTCAAGATTCGGCATCATTAGTCTTACGGAGATGTTCAACAACGTTATTGACCACCCCTTAAGCTGTAATGTCTTGAAAAGACTATTCTCTCGCCCGTTCGCCTTCGGCTCTCCAGGACCCGCAGAGAGCGGGGAAAGGCTTAAGTGCGGCCAGATCCCGGAGGGCTTTCCCGGCGTTGATGCATGGTATGGCAAACCGGGGGGTTGTCAGGTATACTTAAGACCGCTGAAGCTATGGGTTTGGTCCGCATACATGATGTTTCTTTGAGGTTCGGGGATACGGCGCTCCTTGACCGCGTTGCGCTGCAGATCGAGGCGGGGGAGAAGATCGGGCTTCTCGGGCGCAACGGGTCGGGGAAGTCGACCCTGATGAAACTGCTCGCCGGGGAGATATCGGCCGATTCGGGGACCGTTGAGCGAAGCGGGGTGCATGTCGCGATGCTTCCGCAGGATGTCCCGGACGACCTGCCGGGGACCGTGTACGACATTGTCGCGATGGGAGGGACGGAGCATGCCCGGCTCCTCGGGGAATATCACGAGCTTGCGGGGCGCGTCGCACGGGAACACGACGAGGGGCTTGTCCGGGCCCTCGAGAATGTTCAGCATGAGATAGAGGCGTCGGGGGCGTGGCACTATCACCAGCGTATAAAAACGGTCATAGAGCGCATGTCGCTCGATGAGGACGCGGCATTCAGGGCCCTTTCGGCCGGGATGAAACGGCGTGTTTTCCTCGCGAAGGCGCTTCTGAACGAACCGGACCTTTTGCTTCTCGACGAGCCGACGAACCATCTCGATGTTGCGACGATACTGTGGCTCGAGGAATTCCTTATCAAGTATGACAGGACGCTCATGTTCGTCACCCACGACAGGGCATTTCTGCAGCGCGTGGCGACGCGGATCGTCGAGATCGACCGGGGGCGCCTTGCGGCGTACACCTGCGGCTACGCTGCATATCTCGAACGCCGGCAGGCCATGCTCGACGCGCAGGAAAAACAATGGTCCGAGTTCGATAAGAAGCTGGCGAGGGAAGAGGTGTGGATCAGGCAGGGCATCAAGGCCCGGAGGACACGGGATGAAGGGAGGGTCCGCGCGCTTTTGCGGATGCGCGAGGAGCGTGCGCGCAGGCAGGAGCAAACGGGCGCGTGCCGGTTTTCGATCGAAGAGGCCCGGCGCAGCGGACGCGTGGTCGCCGATGCCGCCGGTATCTCGTTCGCCTGGGGGGAAACAAGAATTGCCGATGATTTCTCTACGACCATCATCCGCGGCGACAGGGTGGGCATCATGGGGCGGAACGGGTGCGGTAAAACGACCCTTCTCAAGATACTCCTCGGCGAGCTCATGCCGCACAAGGGGAATGTCAGGCTCGGCACGAACATCGAGGTCGCGTATTTCGACCAGCTTCGCTCGCAGCTCGACGGGGACCGGACCCTCAGGGAGAACATCGGGGACGGCAACGATATGATCGTCACGGGCGAGAGGTCCCGCCACGTGGTCGGTTATCTCCAGGATTTCCTTTTTTCGCCGGAGAGGACCATGGCACCGGTGCACTCGCTCTCCGGCGGCGAGCGCAACCGCTTGCTCCTCGCAAAGCTCTTCATCGTCCCGTCCAATGTCATGGTCCTCGACGAGCCGACAAACGACCTCGACACGGAAACGCTGGAATTGCTCGAAGAGAAGCTCCTCGACTATAGCGGGACGATCCTGCTCGTCAGTCACGACAGGGAGTTTCTCAACAATGTCGTGACGTCGACCATCGTGTTCGAGGGGAATGGCGTCCTGCAGGAATACGTCGGCGGCTATGACGACTGGCTGAGGCAAAAAGCGAAACCCGCTCAGGCACCTCCGGCGGAGCGCCCGCAGAAGAAAGAAAAGCGGCCCCGGGAGAAGAAGAGGCTCTCCTTCAAAGAAGCGAAAGAGCTTGAATCGCTGCCTTCCCTCATTGAAGCCCTCGAGGAAGAGCAGAGCCAGTTGATGGAGACCCTCAATTCACCGGACTTGTATGCCGGCCGCGACCTGTCCATGATCGAGGCAACGAACGAACGCTTTCAGGCCGTTGAAAAAGAGCTCGACGCCGCATACCACCGGTGGAACGAACTCGAAGAGCTGCAGGCAGAGCTGGCCGGGAACAAACAGGTGCAGACCGAATGAACACCGACGGCCTCGTCGTCTATATCCTTGAATGTTCTGACGGGACCCTGTATTGCGGCTGGACGAATAATCTGGAAAAACGGCTTCACGAGCACAATGAAGGGAAAGGCGGCGCAAAGTACACCCGGGGACGGAGACCGGTCAGGCTGGTGTACCGGGAACCGTGCCCGACAAGGTCCGACGCGTTAAGAAGAGAACGAGAAATAAAGGGGCTGACGCGACTCGAAAAACTACGCCTGATATCGGGCGGCGGGGAAAGAGCGGCGCCATGACCGTTCGACGAGGCGGAGGCAAGGAACGGGCATTCTTGAAATCTCATATTTACAGATTGATATTTCAAGGAAGGTGATGGGGACGCCCCCGGCGGCCTAATCTTCCAGGGCTGACTGCAGTTTCTGCTTGAGCCGGGGGGATATGTCTACGAAATCGAGTTTTTTCGCGAAGGCCGCCCGGTCGATCCCGCGGCCCTGTTTGAAGGTGCCGAGGACCCTGGCGCATTCTTTATCATCGGCGTTCCTTATCGAGGCCTGCACCCGGACGGCCCGGCCGTCCTTCTCGATCACCCGGGCGGGGACCTTGTGCTGCGTACCGGTGTAGACCGGCCTTAAAATCTCGATCTCCATTTTCGTCGTGAAATAAAAGGAGTGCGTATCGAAGAACACGGCCCACCACATCGCCTCATCCAGGACCCCGGTCACGATGCCGGCATGGGCTACGCGCGCATAGCCTTGAAATTTTGAGTCGAGGACGAACTCCGAGAAAATAACATCGTTGTCGACAGACATCCGAAGGTGCGGCCCGTCACCTTCCCGGCCGCAGAAGAAGCAATCCGAGTACCGCGGCAGCAATTCCATAGCATCCTCCCCTTGTGAATCCTGGCCTGCCCGGCCGTCTCGCCGGTCACGCTTCCCCTGAACCTCACGCCTGCCTTGTGATAATACGCAAAAACCTCCGGCTTTGTCCAATGGAAAAACGGAAAGGCTTGCCTTGAGCGCAGCGGGCGGGATGATGTCTCTTGCCGGTGATAAAACGCAAAGGCGCGTGTCGGGCAGTAGATTGTTGACGAAGAAATATATTAAGGTATAATTTTCAGGGCATGGTCATCATAATTTCTTATGGAGGGTAAAGATGAAATTGGTCAGAAGCATCGTATTATTCATGTTGTTGCTGCTGCTCTCAGCCGGTATAGGATTTGCGGCCGATGCCAGGGGTTGCGCGGACCATCCGCTCTTCAACCGCATGAGCGGGTTTGAGATCTTTGAATGCAAGAAAACGTATGATCAACTGATCATCAAGATGGTCAACGATCCGAAATCGGATAAGAACCTCCGGCCCGAGGGGGACCTCACCACGCTCAAATACATATTCAAAAAGACCTCCGGTTCACAGACCGCACCGAGCGATCTGTCGGTGATGCGCAATTACCAGAACGCGGCGAAACAGAAAGGCGGCACCGTTCTCGTTGAGAGGCCCGGCTACACCGCGCTGAAATTTGTGCGCCAGGGCGCCGGCAATGTGTACGCGGTTGTCAGCACGAGCAACGGAGGCTATCGCCTGCAGATCGACGTGCTGGAAGAAAAGGCCATGAAGCAGGAGATCACGGCGAACCTGATGTGGGAAAAGCTGCAGAAGGACGGCTTTATCTCATTGCACATCAACTTTGACACAAACAAGGCCACCATCAAGCCCGAATCCATGCCGCTCGTTCAACAGATCGTTGACCTGATGAAGGGCCAGCCGAACCTCAAGGTGTCCATAGAAGGCCACACGGACAGCCAGGGCAACGCTGCCGCCAATAAGACCCTGTCGCTCAACCGGGCGAAGGCCGTAGCGTCGGCAGTAGCCGCGGGAGGCATCAGGGCGGACCGCATGCAGACGGTCGGCTGGGGACAGGAAAAGCCCGTCGCGGACAACCGCACCGAGGACGGCCGCGCCGCCAACCGCCGGGTAGAGCTGGTAAAGAAGTAAAAGCGTAAAAAGACACCCTCGCGCCCCAGTTCTTCGCAGAGGGGTGAGGGAAAGACCGCGCGGAAGGTGGCCGAGAGGGAGGGTAGTACCAGAGGGCCTCGCCGTGGATACAGGTAACCTCGCTTCCCTTGCGTAAATGCAGGGAGTGGAGCTTCGCGGCGTACGCCAGGGCTTCTTCAAATCGCTGTCCGAGGATGGGGTCCGCGGTTTCCATATGAATGACGCACCGCCCTATGGCGAGCTTTGCTCGACGGATACGGCGCTGCTTTTCTTAAACTGCTCCTGCTGATCTTTCGTTAAACGAAGGTCGTTCAAGATGTGCTTGACCATAAAGGCCCTGAGCTCTTCCTCGGTATTCAGGTCCGGATAGAGGCTTACGGCCCTCAATATGCTCTCGACAGTGGGGATATTGCTGATCTTTGCCCGAAGACTTATGTCGCCGATCTCAGCGAAAGATTTTTCTATGCTGTTCCGGACTGACTTGCATATCGGGACCTGCCTTACGTAACTTATCATATCTTACACATTCCTCCTGCCCCGCAAAAAAGATGTGCTGCAAAATGCTTCTCGTGGGTGGGCGACTGATACTATACCCCAAGAGGCGCGGAATAACAATTCCTGCCCGACAGGCCGCATGGCCCGAACGGTCCGAAGAGATATGCCCGGGATGATGCGAGTCTCTTTCACGCATTGACAAAACCCGTGTTTCAACGAATAATGTTGCGAGGCCACGCCTTTCTTGGGCCGGTTTCTCCATGGGAGCGGAAATGTGCGAATTTTGCGCAGGACACGGCGAAGGTAAAAAGTAGTACCTCAGCGGACATCCGGGGCAAGGAACTCATGGGATGATCCATTAAACAGCGGGAGGCCGTTTGGAAAAACATGACGAACAGAGGCAGCGGGCAGAGGCAATACTGGGCCCGGATAACCTGACCGTTTCCTTGAGATCACTGACGCTCTACCGGGAGTATCTGAGCAGGCATCTCGAAATGCCCTGCGTGATGACGGGCATCGAAGGTTTTCCCTGGGACGGCAGATATGTTTTCGGGTGCAACGATGCGGCGGAATTCGAAGCCCTGAAAAAAGACCAGCCTGCATGTACCGATATTTATGAATTGAAGCGTTTCGAAGAACCTATAGACGAGAATGCCGGGATACTGGTCAAGGTAAAACGGGTGCGGGACAACCGGCGCTTCATCCTTGACCTTGCGTCGCTCAAGGCGGTGGACGGGCCGTCGAAGAACGGGACGCTTCTCGCTGATTACTCCTTGTGGTTCGTCAATAACAAGATCAGGTAGGGCAGACGTTCTGCACGAACCCGTTTCACCCGGCGCGCCGCCGGACCTGACGGCATCACACCAGTATCCTTACAAAGGCAAGGTAACCCCCAAAAAAGAAGGCGTGCAGCACGAGCTGCTCGAGCCAGGAATTCTTGCCGGAGCGCCTGCCGAGAAGGCCTTCGCCTGAAATGGGCAGGGCAACGAAGAGCATGGATATGTAGAGGACGAAGATATAGAGGCTGATGAGGGCAGCGGAATTGGCCGCCTGCGGAGGGTCGAACCCCAGGACCGGCGTTGCGATGAAGTAGACGGCGCCGAAGACGGCGCTGGTGACGAGGTGGATGATGAGGCCCGCGCCCGCGACGAGGCCGGGGCCGGCCTCCTTTCCGATCGTGCGGAAGAAAAAGGAACCGTCTATGACGATGAGGCTCGACCTGAAGGCGCGGAGTTTGAAGAGGATGTGGGAGATGACACCCATGATGACGCCGGATGCGGCGCCCGCGAGAAACCCTGCGATAACGGCATGCATAAAAGGACCTCCTTCACGGATCATAGACGGATAACCTCAGGCGGCAGAAAGACGCGGAAGAGACCGTGGGGCGTGAGGAGCACGTTGTGGGGATGCTGGAGTTCCTCCCCTGTCAGGTACCCGAGGGCTTCCAGCATCGGGAAGCTCACCGATGCGGCCCTGCCCGGAGAAGGCACGACGAACGTGTGCCGGACCTCGAAACGGGTGACGCCCCCCGGTACCGCGTACAGGCCGGCCGTTGGCGTTACAAGAAACTCGACCGCTTCGTGCATGTCCCGAAAAGGCGCGTAATCATGATTACCTGCCGGATCTTCCCGCAACGCGATGCTGACGTCCCCTTCCCATTCACCTGCCGCGTGATAGTCCGCCACTCCGTTCTTCTCCGCTGAACCGTGTATCTCAAAGGACATCGCCGGCCAGGGTATCCCGAGCAGCTTCGTCGCAAACGACATCACCCGCGATGTTATGCCGCTCTTCAGGAAGAGGACCACCGTCTTCCCCGTGACCGGGTCCCTGACGTACGTCCTCACGTTCAGCTGGTCGTAGTTGAAGCGGATGAAAGGAAAGAACGACGCCCGCACGTTCCTGTTGTGGAACATGACCAGGGACACAAACGCCTTCCCCTCGTGCGTCATCGCGAACGGCACCTTCTCGGGCACAGCAGGGCGCAGGCGCTCCTCCGGTACCAGGTACGTTACATACGCGACGTCCGTTATGTCCAGCTTCACGGAAAAAGTCGGCACGCGGACCATAAATACATTATATCAAGTTTCTCGAATATCAAAACCGGGGAATCCCGTCGGCGGTCGGCTTACAGGTAGAGCGAGCTCAGCTTTTCGAGGAGGGTGTGAAATTCTTCGTGCTTGCCGTGCCCGATCCGCTCCTCCTCGATCCTCTCAAAGTCCGCGAAGAGCTCATTTTGCCTCGCGTCCGGAAAGGTCCTGTCGGCCACTTCAAGAATGACGTCATTCTCCTTTGCCATGTGGCCCCTGAGCAAGGCAATGCAGGCCCGGGCGTTCTCCACGATGTCCCCGGACGAAGATATGCCCCCCTGCACATACGCGGTATATGCCCGCGACATTAAGCCGACATACCCCCTGCTGGTCTCGTGTTCCGCGCACATCGCTGCAGCAGGCGCTTTCGCCTCGTCGCTTGCGTTTATCATTGCGGGGAACAACACGTCTTCTTCCTTGCCGTGGTGGCATTTGTCGACAAATACCTGCATGAACTCGATGATGCCTTCGACGTGACCGTTTTCCATGGTCCCCGTCTTCTCGAGCTTTTCACAGACCTTCTCGAGAATGTTGAGCATGGTCCTGATCCCCGCGTGTTCGTTCTTGAGTTGCTGCGTCGCTTTCATACGAGCACCCATCCGCCCTTTCCTTTTTCGGCGAACCTCCTGCCCATGTCAAAGGCCTTCCGGCAGTCGATCGGGAAGACGTCCGCCCGCACCCGGGCCTTCTCTGCCGGGTTGAAACGCGGGGCGTATACCCGGGAGTAGTCCTCGAACTGGTACGTGTCGTAGCTGATGAGCGTCTCGGAGCTTCCGAATATGTTCGTCAGGACCATGCTGTTCAGACCGATGTGCTGGCTGTAGCCCCGCTCCTCAGCCATTTCTTTCGTGGCCCCCAGTGTGTAGATAAAGCCCGTCGCGATCTTGCCCGGGAAGAGGGACCCCGGCGGGTCGGTATATGTCATGTAGGGGAAGAAGAGCCTCTCCATGAAGGACCGCATCTCTCCCGTGACGGTCCCGAAATATATCGGCGAGCCGAGGATCAGGGCGTCCGTGTCCCTGACCTTATCGAGAAGGCGTGCAAGGCCGTCCTTAACAGCACACCTCCCGTAGCTCGGGCCATCCACGGTCTTGCAGGCGAAACAGCTTATGCAGCCCTTGAATTTCAGGTCGTAGAGATGAACGAGCTCGACCTCGGCACCCCGGGAAGCAGCCCCTTCGAGGGCCTTTTCGAGAAGGGTCGCCGTGTTCCATTTCTTCCGGGGGCTTCCGTTCACAGCCAGCACTTTCATGGGCCCTGACCTCCTCGCTCTCTATCTGAAGTATACGTGGTTTTCTGCCCGGCCACAAGCGACTCGTGCATCGGGGTGTTGAAATCGATCGCCGGGCATTAATCCTGCTCCCCGGCCTTCTGCGCCATGCGGACCAGTTCCCAGTAGGGCGGCCTGTAACCCTGTTTTTCCTCGAAGAGGGCGGCCTCTTTCAGCACGCGCTCTTTCAGCCGCCCGTGACGCTTTTCGAGTTCCGCTGCTTTCACGGCCACGACGGGGCCCATACCCTCCGGGACCGGCCCGGCACCCCCGAAGAGGTTTTTGACCCCGCTGTAAACCTTCGCCAGCCCGGCAGGAATGAGGAGGTACACCGGGCTTGCCAGGCGGTCACCTTTGTCCGCCCCTTCGAGCATGGCGTCGATGACGGCATCGTCGACGTGGGCGTGCCAGAGGGCCTCCCTTTCCCGTCCTTCAGCCACCACCGAGAGCTGCGGGTCGTACTCCAGGTCGGCGGGGGCCTGCGTCGTGAAGTTTCGGACACCGAAATCACCGAGCCAGGCGACCACCCCCGGGGAGGACATGGTCGTCGTGATGCTCCACAGGCCCACCCCGAAGGGCAGGTAGGCCTGGTACGCGACCTCCGAGCAGAACTGCTTCGAAGGCTCCCGGTAATCCATGGCAAAATCGTAGGGTATGTGTTTTCTCCGCACATCTTCGTAGGCCTTCTTCGCTGCCCTGTGGGGCAGCATGGGGTCTTTCACTAAAGCCGGATGGTCGGCCCTCAGCCTCATCACCATGACGCGGAGCTTCACGTCCTTCAGGTACTCGTCCGGGGTCGATATGACGACGCCGCGCTCGATGTGCGCCTCGATAATGGCCGGGTTGCCCGTCGCCTCGTCAACGTAGAGCAGGGCAATGTGCGAGAAATTTCCCGGGTGGTCGTTGCCGCGGGCGATCAGTGCCGACGTCGGCGCCCCGCCCCGCGACACGAGGATATCGCCGCTGTGCAGCACAAACCCTTTATATGTCACCGACGGGGTTTTGGATGCCTCTGCGGTACCGGGCAGGACCACCGGGAGGGCCCCCTTCGGCGCCTGCAGCATCACCTCTTCGAGGGCGATCCGGCCGCCGTAGAGGACCCGGTACAGGCGGTCGCGGACCTGCGCGTCGTTGACGTCCCATCCGATGGACTGCCTCTTCAGCACATTCCGGACCGACATGACCAGGTTGGCATATTCGCCGATACGGTCGGGACAGGCCGCCATCAGGGGACCGAGGGCGAAGAGGTTTGCCTCCACGCCATCGAAGAGTGTGTCGGCGGGCTTCAGCTGCGCTCCCGTGATTGCTGCAACGTGCCGTCTGCCTTCCCCGAGGCGCTTCCCGATCTCGTCGGCAACGCCCGGGCACCCGGCGGAGCGCACATCCCGGAACCTAGCCTCCAGATGCCGCCACACCCGGTTCTGGTTCCATACAAAAGGCGTTGCCCCCGCGCCGGCCTTTTCCGGCACATCAGCGGCGGCGGCCGGCAATACGCTCAATAAAAAGAGGAGCGCAGCCATGACGGTCAGGAGAGTATGCTTGCGGTAAAACAGTTCTATGGTATCCTCCCGGAGGATTGTCCCGAGCAGCGGGCAGGCGCAGCCCGCAAGAGCGTCTATCTATTCTTTCAAATGGCAAAGATTAGCGCAACAGATAAACCCTCCTCTGCCGGGATAACACCGGGCGCCTGAGGCGGGATGACGCAGCAAGGATTCTCCCGGACAGGCAATTCATTGCATCTTGAAATATTCTGCCAAAGCGGCGGGACAGGGGTATACTTATTGTAGGGAGACATTGTGGGGAAGGAGATGGTGCACAATGCTCATACCGACGAAGATACTGGTCCCGACCGATTTCTCGGAACACTCCGACAGGGCGCTGGAGCAGGCCCTCGACATAGCGGCGCAATACGGCGCGAAGGTCTATCTCGTCCATGTTCTCAATGTTATCCGCTCCGATTTCGAGGAACTGGTCCGGAAAGAGGCCCAGGAGAACCTGGCGAAACAGCTTCGCAGGTTCCCCCGTGCGAAGGAGATCGGGGTCGCAGCGCATATCCGCAGCGGCATCACCTACGAAGAGATCCTGAAAGAAGGGAAGGAGAACGGGATAGACCTCATCGTGATCGCGTCCCTCGGCCAATCGGGCATTGCGAAATACCTGGTCGGAGGGGTGGCCCGCAACGTTTTGAAAGGCGCAAAATGTCCCGTGCTGCTGACAAAGTGAAGGAGAAGGCAGGGGCCCGGTATGCTCCGGGCCGCCGAACTTCCGGTTAAGAAAGGGGGTGCACCAATGTACACGAGGTTGATCCTGGTTAATTTCGGGCCGGGGACGCGGTCGACAGGAGAGATGGTCATCGATACGTTTGCCCCGATCTACAGGACCATGCGGGGATTCAAGGGTGCAACGTTCTTCGCCAATCCCGACACAGGCGAATGCGGCGCGCTGAGCCTGTGGGAGACGAAACAGGATGCAGAAACGGCCACGGTCAGTTTATGGCCGAAACTCCAGGAGGTGGCCGGCGGCATGCTCAAAGGTCCGCCCATGGTCCGGACGTTCGAACTCTACGAACCCAAGGCCCCGCCGCCCGAGGAGATCGAGTAAAAGCGCTACGTGAAAAGGTGGCCGATCATCCTGTTTAGCATCGGGCCGCCCTTGACCTCGGTTTCCAGAAGGGGTATGGTCGCCCGCACATCCTCGCCGAAGATGCTCCAGATCTCTTCCATGTGCTCGTCCTGCATCTTGACGCGGTGCTGGACGAATTCCGCGGCGTCCGCGCTGACCTGCTCCTTCTGAATGATGCCGTTGACGATCACGCCGCCGACGGGGATGCCGAACTCGACGAACCAGTTGATGAACCGTGTAATAACGGCAATGGGAAGGCTCTCGGGAAGCGTCACGAAGAAAAAGGCCGTAAGCGCTTTATCGGTGAGCAGGGACTGCGCCCGCGCCATTCTGTCTTTGAAGCCCAGAAGGTAGTCCATGAGAGGGTCTTTCTCCTCTTTCTTGGAGAAAGAGAGCATCTCGCGCAGGGACTTGGCCTCTTCCCTGCTCTTGAGCATCTTGTCGACCCAGAGCGAATAGACCTTCGACATGCCGAGGAGCCTGCGGGCATTTGCCGTAGGCGCCGTATCAAAGACGTAGAAGTCGTATTCGTCCTTGAACATGATCTCCGTCATGTTCTCGAACATCGCGGATTCCTCGAAGGCCGGGTTCATCGTCGCCGATTCGACGAACTCGTCCGCCTTTGTCGTTATGTCGGCAAATTTGAGGAACCAGTTTATCTTTTCCCGGATCTCCTGCTTGGAGCGTTCGATCGTGTCGTGCGTGTCGATCTCGAATGCGTGGCAGAGCTTCTCGTCGCAGACGACCGCCACCTTGCCGAAAACATCGTGCTCGAGCAGGTTGGAGAGGCTGTGCACCGGGTTCGTCGAGGCAAGGAGGGTCCTTTTCCCCTGTTTTGCCGCCCAGAGTGCGGCGGTTCCGGCCATGACCGTCTTCCCGACGCCGCCCTTTCCCCCGAAGAATATATATTTCAGATCGGGATGGTCCTGCATGAACCTCGTCATACTGTTCGTTATCTCGCCCATCGAAGCGCCCTCCCTCATTCAAACATGGTCGTGGACAATTTTTCGATCATATCGAGCCCGGTCACGTCCCTGTCCATTTCGGGCACCCATGCGTGTATCTGGTCCTTGAAGACCTCGTCGATCACCTTGAGGTAGTGGTCCTGCATATCGAGGCGCCTCTTCAAGTACTCAGGAATGTTCTGTACCCTGAGCTCCGCCGGCAGCACCCTGTTCACGATATACCCGCTTAAGGGCACATCGAATTTCGCGAAGAGGTCGGCGGCCTTCAAAGTATCGTTGATGATCATCTCCTCCGGTGTCAGGACGAAGAAGAATGCCGTCTTCTCCTTGTCGGTGAGAATGCTGGATGACTTGTTGATGCGGTCCTTGATGTAGAGGAGCTCGTTGAGGATGGCGTCCTCGTCGAGGTCCTTGTCCCGGCGTATCGTTGCGGCGACCTGGTCGTATTCGCGCATCTGCTGGCGAAGGCCCGTGATCTTGCCGATCCAGGCGTCGTAGACGGACGCCATGCTGAGGTAATAGAGGGCATGGCCGAGCGGCACGAGATCGTAGATGTAGTAATCGTACCCGCCCTTGACGACGATATCGACGACCTCGTCGAAGATGGCGCTCTCCTCCATGGCAGGCTCGGCCGCCGCCGCCTGGATGTAGCTTTCTATCTCGTCCGGTATCTTGTCCATACCGTACATGTCGAGGATCTTCTGGCGTATCTCCTGCTGGTACTCCCTGACCCGGCGGTCTGCATCGATCTCCTGAGCGTACAGGTTCGGCATGATCTCCGTGGGGCCTTTTCCGAAGATGTCTCTCTTAAAGATGTCGCTCAAGGACGCCTGGGGATCGACGGAAAAGACGAGGACCTTCTTCCCCTGCTTTGCCAGGTAATAGGCCGCTGCGGCGGAAAACGTCGTCTTGCCGAGGCCGCCTTTGCCGCCGAACATTATGTAGCGCCTGTTCGGGTGTTGTTCGAATATCTTTGCGAGTGAAATAGCAACCACCCCCTTGTTTGTATTAATGAGAGCTCTTATGCGAGCGCGTCCGTAAGGTCTTTCTCACGGAGCATCCTGCGTTTCCAGGTGGATATCTGGGGCACCACGTAGGGCAGGAGCCTCAGCGAATAATACGGCGGCAATATCGGCACCCCGAGCATGTCACCCATGGTGATCAGGATAAAAAGGTGCTCCATGCTCGCCCGTGATTTCAGGGCAAATCGGGCCGAATCGTGCGCGGCGACACCGTACACAAACTCTTTCATCGCCCCAAAAAACCCGCCTTTCTTCTTCTCTCTGTCTTTCTCTTTCTTATCACTCATCTTCATCATCTCCTTAACTATCGAACGACCGTATTCTCCCGGCCCCCATTGCCCATTGCCTATCGCCTATAGCCTATAGCCTATCGCCTATTCTATTACGCCCTCGCCGCTTCAGCCGTTTTCCCGTTCTTCATCGCCCGGTACCGGTTGAATGCCTTGAGCCCTTCTATACCGAGAACTATCGCCGCGATCACAAGAAATATGCCGACCAGGCCCATAAGGGTGTTGCCGATGATCGCCTCGCCTTTGACCGCACCCGAGAACACCTTCGTCAGCAGGCTGTACGACGTGTACAGCAGGGCGGCGATCGTCGTAATGAACATGAACACCATGGGCCAGATCACCCACTTGTAGGGTTTTCCTTCGGACATGAGCCATGCCGTGATCAGCATGAGGGCAAGCGATGCCATGAGCTGATTGGCCCCGCCGAACAATACCCAGAGGTACTGCCACCATCCCGTGAGGACGAGCAGGATGCCGAGGATACTCGCGATGAACGTGCCGACATGGGCATTTCGGAAAACGGGGTGGACATCGCTTAAGAGCTCCGATGTGGCAACACGCATGAAGCGCACAACGAGCTGCATGATCGTGATGGCAAGGACCACCATCATAACGCTGCCGTAGGAACGCCCGATATTGACGGGCAGACCGACGGCATTGAGGAATTTTGCGACCCCCGCCGCAAAAACCCCGCCCGGGCCCATCTTGATGGCCGCACCGTAGTCGGCCGGGGATGCGTAAATCGTTCCCGCGATGATAAGGGCGAACGCCGCGAGCATCATTTCGACGAACATGACGCCGGCCCCGACGGGGCGCGTGTCCATCTCACTCTCGAGCTGCCTGGCGGTGCCCGAGCTTGACACGATGCTGTGCCAGCCCGAAACGGCGCCGCAGGCGATCGTGACGAACATGATCGGCCAGACGGGGCCGATCGGGATGGAGAAATTCGTGACGGCCGGGAGCGTAAAGTTGGGATGTATGATCAATATTCCGATAAGGCCGACAAAAAGGCCGAGGAAGACAATGTATGCCGCCACATAGTTGACGGGAAGCGCGAACTTCCAGATCGGGAGGACCGCCGCAAAGTAACAGAACACAAACGCGGCCAAAGCCCACAGGAGCCTGCTGTTCGACAGGGCGTCTCCCACCAGGGCATTCGACGGGGCAATCGTACCGAGCCAGATGCCGACCATGGCAATGATAACGGTAACGATCGTCGTCAGGATGATGTCCCTTCTCCAGCGGTATATCATCTGGCCCGCAACAATGCCCGCGATCGTGAGGAAGAGCCATGCCATGGGGGCCGCTTTAAGCCTTATCGCCGTGTCCACGACAACATTCCCGAAGGCGCCGACGATAAGAAGGAGGTAGAAGTAAACGAAAGAGAGAAGGATCGTCCGTGCCCTCGGGGAAATGAGCTTGTGGCTCAAACCGCCGAACGAAGCGCCGTCGTGGCGCATTGCCATCATGGCGCTCCCGTAGTCGTGGATCCAGCCGATGAAGAACGTGCCGAGCAGTATCCACAGGAGCGCCGGCAGCCATCCCCACTGGATCGCGATGATCGGGCCGATGATGGGCCCCGCGCCCGCGATAGACTTGAACTGGTACCCGAAAAGGACGTTCTTGCTCGTGGGCATGAATTCCACACCGTCCATGTACATCCTGGCGGGGGTGGCCCTTTTCGGGTCGGCCTTGATGATCTTCTTATCGACATAACCGGCGTACACCCGGTAACCGACATAAAACACGACCAGACTGATGACCAATACAACTACGGAATTCATAGTTCCTCCTCCCGGTGCTGGAATGACGCACTACTTCCGTTGCTGCCCGTCAGATCTATTCTTCCTGCTTTTGGTGTGTCGTCATATTTTCCTGCTATTTTGCTCGTTTTTCAAGAAATAAAATAGCGGTTTACCCGCAAATATCAGGCCATGCCTGATATTTCTCCATGCGGCACATCCCATGCCCGGCATAAGGCAGTTTGCCATCGGGCCGGCCTTATCGGGCATGGCCGGGAACGGGTAAGATGGCGCTTGACAACCCGGAAAAGAGTGCTATTACTTATAGTGAAGGGCGGGTAGCCCAGGCAGCGAGTAGGTGAAGGGACATATCCGAGTCGAAGGAGAAAGGATCCCCACTTCGAACCTCTTCACGCGAAAGTGAAAAGCAGGAATCAAACGCGCGTGAACCTGTGAAAGCCTGGACAATCCACCCCCTTTTTTTTGCCCGGGGATCACGCCCCGACCGCCATGATAGAGCGGTCCCGGCGATCCGTAAATTATCCTGTTGTCTTTTCCGTACTTCAGCCTGATCGTCCGTCAAAGCTCCCCGGGGACGGCCCTTGACGACAGGGCCTGCCTGACCCCTTCGCACAGGAGCCTCGACATCTCTTCCCGTGTCTCCGTCGTCGCTGACCCCAGGTGGGGAAGGAGCACGGTCCGCGCAGATGTACGCCACCGCGGATCGATTTCCGGCTCATTTTCAAAGACATCGAGGCCCACGCCGCCGGCCGCAATACGCCTGAGGAAGGTGGTTTGCGCCCACGGAGAAAGTCCCGATGACCTTTAAGGCCGGGCAAAGCTCGAGGTCGGCCTCTGTCAGGGGCTCCGATAGAAGGACAATAAGGGCCTCTGCAGTGGGAAGGGCCTCAACCCAGGCAGGGGAACGATAGGGGACGACGCCGAGTTCCGGGAAGTCACGGCCCAGGTCCTCAACGTGAGGGCCTATCAGGGCCGACGTGCTGAGAATGCGAATGTTCATTCCTCTTTCCCCCTTCTGTTGGTCAATGCAAAAAATGGCGCAGTAAAAAAGTTTAGTAACAGGCTTCCGCCATGTCAAGACAATCCCCGACCGCGGTGAGGTCATCGCGGCGGGCCGATACGGGGCCCTGTACCGCCAGATTTGCATTGACTTGCTTCGCCCGTCATATACAATGGATTTATAAAAAGGGAACCGTAAAAAATAATAACGACTCAGGGGGATTCGATGGCCGGCACACTGGTGAAAAGCATAGATCTTCCGGGAAACAGGACGTTCTCCGTCGTGGTAAACGACCTGCTCTATGAACCCGTCGACTGCATCGTGAATGCGGCGAACGGGTGGTTGTCGCACGGAGGAGGGGTGGCGGCGGTTATCGCGAGGGCGGCGGGTCCCCGCCTTGACGAGGAAGGGAACGAGATCGTGAGGAAGGCCGGCATGGTCCCCGTCGGAGAGGCGGTCGTGACGACGGCGGGAAAGCTCCCGTTCAAGGGGGTCGTCCACGCGGTAGGCCCCATGATGGGAACCGGCGATGAAGAGAACAAACTTGTGAAGGCCCTTTCCTCCTCTTTCTTAAGGGCAAGCGAGAAGGGATGGACTTCCCTGTCCTTTCCGGGCATCAGTTCAGGCATCTTCGCGGTCCCCTACGACATCTGTGCGCGGTCGTATATCCGCGCAGTCACGGAATTCTTCCGAGAGCACCCCGACTCCTCCCTGACGACCGTCCGGGCGTGCCTCCTGAACGGCCCCCTGCTGGAGGCGGTAAAGAAGGAACTGCACAGGACGGGGCCCTAGAGGAAATGCCTGCGTATGACCCGGGGGCAGTTGATCTCAACAGATAAGAATGCAGAGCGCGGACGGGGAGCGCCCTGGTTCATTTCGTGTGTTTCGACGCTTTTTTATGGAAGGGAAACTGGATGCTTTCAAAGTTTTCCTGAAGTCCATAGCGTTTCAGGATATAAGCCCAATCCGGCCTTTCCATCAAAGACAGGATGGCGATATTGACCTTCTTGGCGATCGGGCTGTTCTTCGGAAGGCCGAAACCGAAGAAAAACCTTTTGAAACCCGTCGGGTGAACAAAAATCTTGTCTTTATAGTCATTTCCTTCGTAATAATGAAGGGTAATGGCGTCGTAGAGAAACCCCTCGACCTCACCATTCAGCACCCCGTTGAGGGCATCTTCTTCTTCCTTGTAAAGCTTGTATTTCCCTCCAAGCTTCGGCAGGACTATCGATTCGGCGCTTCCTTTCACGCCGCCCAGATACATGCGCCGGAGCTGCTCGTCAGCGACAAGGCCGATGTTGGTCCGGTTCTCGTAGATAGCGTTGGTAAGTGACGCGATCAGGGCGCTGAGTGCGACGGCGCATAAAAACATCCACGCAAGGCCGAGAGCGCGGGCCGCAAAGGATTTCAAAGACACGCCGATGCAGACCCCGGAGGTCAGGGTTGACCCTACCCAGTAAATGCCGGAACCGATACCCTTGACCGTGTTCCCCCCGAAATAATCGGGGTTGTTTTTTCGCTCTATCAACCATAGGATCATCCCCAGCACAAAGAGGGAGAAACACAATATCCCCAGGATTTTCATGTTCCCCCACGAAAATAATGTTTCCACCGCAATCCACCATGGATGGCTGATCTTACCCGGCAGGGTTGCCACCGCCAGCTTGTTATACCCCAGGACCGTCGAATAATCGATCCGCTTTTCCCTTTCGGCAAGGACAAAAAAGGTGTCGATCGACAGATCGATCTGATTCTTTTCGAGCGCGTTCAGGATGTTTTCGAAGGTCATTTCCTTGAACTCATAATCCACCTTCATATCCTGGGCAACGGCCTTCCAGATATCGACATTGATCCCGCTCCATTGCCCGCCCTGTTCTTTAATGATGTACGGCGGATCGTGAATGATACCGACGATGAGCTTCTTTCCCGGGTTGACGGCGGCCCGTTCCTGAGACCATCCGCACGATGCTGTGAGATGAAAAGAGGACAGGCACAGGACAAATAAAAATAATAAGAACGGTGTCCCTTCGAGCCCCCACTTCCGTTTTGTCATAGCGTCCCCTCGCACAGAAAAATACTGTATAACCGGTTGTGATTATAAACTTTTCACCTTATATTGGGCAAGCCATTTCATTGGCGAACAGCGCGCTACGGGGCTGTTATGCAAAACCCGGGCGCCAACAAAGCGACGGGGCCCGTACGAATAAGGAATAATATCCCTTGTATATATAAGAAATATTAATTTGACTAATAGATATTGTCTATGGTGAACTTGACCCATTAAAAATGGTGAGGGATGTCTATGGGTAAACTGGCGGTTATCTTTGCATCACGATGGGGAATGATAGGGGTCGGGGCTGTCATAGGAATTCTCGCCCCGGTTTTGCAGAAGCTGGGAAACCCCGCGAACATGGGGGTGTGCGTCGCGTGCTTCGAAAGGGACATAGCAGGGGCCCTGGGGATCCACCGCGCGGCGGTTGTACAGTACATGAGGCCGGAGATCATCGGTTTTGTGATCGGCTCGCTGATCGCCGCTTATGCATTCAAGGAGTTCAGGGCCCGGGCGGGGTCCGCGCCGATCGTCCGGTTCATCCTGGGTGCCTTCGCGATGATCGGAGCGCTCGTCTTCCTCGGCTGTCCCTGGCGCGCGGCGCTCCGGCTCGCCGGCGGGGATGGGAATGCCATACTCGGATTGCTGGGGTTTGTCGGCGGGATATGGATAGGAACATTCTTTCTGAGGGGTGGCTACAACCTCGGGCGCTCTCAGACAACCCATACCTCCGTGGGGTGGCTGATGCCTTTGACAATGCTCGGCTTCCTGGCCCTGATGCTCGTCTTTCCGCAGGTGCAGGGACAGGAAAAGAGCGGCATCCTCTTCTACAGCGTGAAGGGCCCGGGCTCTATGCACGCACCGCTCCTTGTTTCACTGGTGATCGGCCTCGTCATCGGCTTTCTGGCACAAAGGAGCAGGTTCTGTACGCTGGGGGCCGTCCGTGACTTTGTCCTTTTCAGGCAAACCCATCTACTCTCCGGGTTCATCGCCCTTATCGTGGCTGCATTCCTGACCAACCTCGCCCTGGGGCAGTTTCATCCGGGCTTCGCAAAACAGCCCGTTGCTCATACGATGGGCCTGTGGAATTTCGGTGGAATGCTGTTGTCCGGCCTGGCATTCACCCTGGCAGGGGGATGCCCGGGGCGTCAGCTGTTCCTCGCGGGCGAAGGGGACGGAGATGCCGCCGTCTTCGTCATGGGGATGATCTTCGGGGCGGGCATCGCGCATAACTTTGGTCTCGCCAGTTCCCCCGACGGCGTGGGGCCTTACGGCATCCCTGCCGTGATAACGGGCATCGCGGCGTGCCTCTTCATCGGGTCCACGATGAGAAATAAGACAGTCTGAGGTCAGGAGGTGAAGATATGAGCACAATTATTGACGCACGAGGGTTCTCATGCCCCCAGCCGGTGCTGATGGCCCTGGAAGGGATCAGGAAGACGGGAAGGGGAGAGATCGTCGTTCTCGTGGACACCGTCACATCAAAGGAAAACGTTACCCGCGCGGCGATCTCCGCGGGGTGGACGGTCAAGGATGTCAAGAACGAGGGCCCGGAGTTCCGTATCAGCATCGCCAGGGAATGACGCCGGCCCTTCACCGTCAATGCACGGGTTGCCCGTCCCGGCGCTTCCCCCGGTGCCGGAAAAGCCGCATTGACAGTATTACCTCACGATAATAGAATAAATAGGTCACCCGAAATGATCTTTATCAAGGAGGTAACCGATGATCTTCGGCCTCACGAAGGACAAGGCCCATGCCAAACTGCAGCGTGCGTTCGAAACCGGTGATTTCGCGGCCGCGATCGATGCATACACCAGGCTGATCAAGAAGGACCCGACCGACCACGAACTGTTCAACAACCTCGGGATGGCCTGCATGGAATCGGGCCGGCTTCCGGAAAGCATAGAAGCGTTCCGGGAGGCGAACAGGCTCCGGCCCGCCTGCGCGCACCTGAGCAACCTGGGCAGTGCGCTTCTTCGACAAAAAGACTTCGAGGGGGCGCGCGGCGCATTCGAGGACGCACGCAAGCTCGACCCGGCGGATCCCAAGCCGTGGTTCAACATCACCGTTGCGCTGCGCGAAGAGGGGCGGCCCGAAGACGCCTATCGCGAACTCCAGGACTTTCTCGGCGCTCACCCGACACACGCGAACGGTTTGAGCGACATGGGATGTTACCATCTCGATCGCGGCGAGACCGCCGAGGCGATCGGCTGTTTCACAAAAGCTGTGGACGCCAACCCGGCTGCGCTGCCTGCACGGCTCAACCTGATACAGGCCCTGTGTGACACCGGGCGTCATCAGGACGCTACCCCTCACCTTGAGGCGCTTGCCGGCCTCGGCTTCAAGATCAGGGTGAACGTCGAGAACGGCCGGGTCGAGATCGACATTAACGGCGCTCCGTTTTACCGGGGCACGGCATAAGACATAACCGGACATCCACTGCGGCACCGCGCCGGTCGATGCTTTTCAGCGGGCCCGGACACGGTGCGCACAGCGTAAGAAAGGACCGTCATGAACATCGAAGAGATCAAGCCCGATCTTTTCCGCCCCGAGGATGCGAGGGGTGTTGCGGAGCTCTTCAGGGAAGTGTACGGGGACAGTTATCCGGCAAAGATCGTCTACCAGCCCGACAGGCTGGTTGAGGCTTTTGAGAGCGGGGATAATATCCCGGTCGTGGTCCGCACGGGAGACGGCAGGGTGATCGGCTACAGCTCCCTCTTCCGCGCCGCCCCCAACAAAGGGGTGTACGAGAAGGGGAACGGCGCGGTGTCCCGCGCGTATCGCAACGCGGGCGTTATGGGACTGATCTTTGAGTATGTCGGCAAAATGGTGTCCGGCATCGCCGGAATAAAGGTCTTTTTCGGCGAGCCGGTCTGCAACCACGTGTACATCCAGAAGGCCGCCCTTGCCCATCTGCCTTTCGTCGAGACCGCCCTCGAGGTAGACCTCATGCCTGCCGAGGCCTATGAACAGGAGAAAAGTGCGTCCGGAAGGGTATCGACACTTCTCATGTTCATCACCGTCGTCCGGCATCCGCATACCGTCTATGTCCCGGACGCCTATTCTGTCCAGTGCGGGCACATCTACAGCGGCCTCGATGACGAGCGCGTTTTTTCCATCTCGAAAGAGGAAATACCATCCTCGCCGGGAACAAGGATTGAAACGGATGTCTTCGATTTCGCCCGGGTCGCCCGCATCAACGTTTATGAGTCAGGGGCCGATTTCGAGAAAGTTCTCTTCGCCAGGGAAGAAGAGATGCTCGCGCAAAACGTCACGGTGATGCAGGTGTTCCTGGACCTCTCGTGCCCGTGGATAGGGAAAATAGCGGATGTCCTCCGGGAGAAGGGTTATTTTTTTGGCGGTATCCTTCCCCAGTGGTTCGGCGGAGACGGCCTGCTCATGCAGAAGATATACGGGACACCTAACTGGGAAGGCATACACGTTTTCTCCGAAAGGGCCGGCAGGATACTGGAATCCGCGCGCTCTGACTGGCAGCGGACGCTTATGTGACCGGCGCCCGCCCGATCGGCCTTACCGTCCATCGTTGTTCGCAAGCCACGCGCGTGCAGCTTCTTTCAGCGCTTCGCGCTCTTGTCCGCTTAACCCGTCAGGGTCGAAACGGTACCGGTAATGGAGGGATACGATCTGCCGCAGGAGGTCGGGCATGGCGGTGTCGACGGAGATCCTGTCGATCCATACGGTGAGCGGCTCCCATTTTTGACGGCCGAGCCCCCGCCGGGCCAGTTCGCCTTCTATTGCATAGAACTCCGAGTCTTTCCCTTTTTGAGGTACGGCAGCGGCTTGCTCCCTTTGGTTCGTTCTTCGCAGGAAGACCCCTTTTTTGCGGTACAGCTTCCACACGAATACGATGAGGGCCGGTACGGCGATCCATATGAAGTAAAACGCAAACCTGCTCTTTTGATCGCTCCATACAAGCCCGGAAACCTTGAAAACGAGCCACGACCACAGGTCGGTGACGGCCGTTAATCCCGAACTGTCCTTTTCGGCGTCAAACCACGAGGACGGGGTGGTGTCCACATCGCGCCAGGCGCCGTCGACAAAGGCAAGCGTCCAGGCGTGGGCGTGTTTTGACCGCACGATATATGTCTTTTCCAGCGGGCTGAACTCCTGGACGGAATAGCCGGTCACGTACCGGGCGGGGACCCCGGCTGCCCTGAGCAGAAGGACGGTCGCCGTCGCAAAATATTCGCAGTGCCCGGAGCGGGACCTCAGGAGAAAATCCTGAACGGGGTCTTTCATCTCGACCTTCTTTGTATATGTCGCATAGTGAAAGTTGTCGCTGAAATAGCGGGTCACCGCCTCTATGGCCTCATGGGGCGGTCTTGCCTTGAGCTGAAGGTCGTCGGCTATCTTCGCAAACATGGGGGACAGGTTGAGAGGGACCTTCAGGTCCGTCTCCTGCGGCGGCGCGAGTTGAGGGACATCCGTGTCAAACCCGACCATGTAGTTCACGAGCGAAGGGCCCCCGCTGACCGTCACAGTCCCGAACCCGCTCTGTTTCATTTCCCTCACGGGCAGGCCCTCGATCTGTGACGCGCCGCGCGGCAGGGCCAGCACCCCTGTGCCGCCCTTGAGGTAGGCCGATATGCTCATGCTCTTTTTCGCAGAGGGGGCATCGTGAAGGTCCCACGTTGTGCCGTTTTGCCCGGGTTTGACGGCTTTGAAGACTGAGCCGCGGGCAAACCACGTGGATGCGCCGTACAGGTCATACCCGGCATCCTGAAGGAGGAAAGGCGGACGGGGCCCGTCTTTACCCGTCATCACGCGAAGCAGGATCTTCTCGGAGAGTTTCAGCGAGCCGATGCGGCCGATCGCCGTCTTGCTCTTATGCGCATCGGGAGCGTCACCCGGAACCTGCGCTGCCACGGCGAACTCCTCGACAACGCCCTGCAGCTTATTGAGCCCGATGTGACCGGCGAATCCCAGGCCTCCGACACAAACGAGAAGCAGGACCCAGATGACGGGGCCCGCGGCCCTTGGACGATGTGCCCACAGCGCCCATGCAAGCAGGACCGCGAACCCCGCGTAAAACCACGGGGCCCTGACATTGGCGGCGCTCGCCGACAAAAGGCAGATCGCAGAATAAGGGTACGAAAGATCGACCAGTCTTGGCGGCCTGTCCTTTTTCTGTGCGGACTTTTTCCTGACAACGAGCCTCAGCAGGGTGATATCTATTCTGTTCGCGGTGCTGTATGCCTGTGCAACGATAAGCGGAAGTATTGCAAGCGGCGCTGCCCGAAACAGGGATATAAAAGCATCCACGAGATTCGCCCTGCCGGCTGTTACGAAAACATAGACGACCCCGCCGATCAGCAACAGATCGCACAGGTAAATGACGCGTTTGAGGTCGGTATCGGACAGGTCCCACCGGAGCCTCAACAGCCGCGACCCTTCAAGGACAGCGGCCCCTGCGACGGCAAACCAGAGAAATCCCGCCTGCCAGCCCCAGAAAAGGAGTGTCGCACCGAGAAAAAAAGGCGGTGTGCTCATAGTTTCGCGAGCCCCTCTTCGATCTTCCCTGTTTCCAACAGGTTCAACCATCCCGGTTTTTCCTGCACATTTCCGAGAGCGGGCACGTTGGAGCGCTCCGGGTCCGTGACGACGATGACTATGGGCCGCAATCCGAGCACATGCAGGTTGTGGATGAAATCGCTCCTGTGCTTGTCCCACGCAAGCAGGACGCAAACGCAGCCGCTTATAACGGAGCGCCGCGAGACCACGTGACGGTGGAGCACGGAAAAGGCCTTGTCGTAGCAGGGCCTCACACAGGCAAGCACCTCCAGGAAGTGCTCGATCTGTCCCTGGCCCCTGCCGATCGTCTCGCAAAAGGCCTCCGTCCCCACAAAGAGCAGGTCGAGCAGCGACTCCTGGGTCTGTACCGTGCACGCGAATGATGCGGCTATCGATATCGCCTCTTCGAACACCTCGCCGGACCCGCCCTCCATGAACGTGTCCAGTATCAGGGCGTGCCTCACGAAGAACTCGTCCTGGTACTCCTTGATAATCGGCTTGCCCGTCTTTGCCCAGCTTTTCCAGTGGATCCTGCGCGGCGGGTCACCCGGCCTGTATTCCCTGAGCGACAGGAACTCCTCCGAGTCGGCAACCGACGTCGACAGCGCGACGCCGCCCTGCTGGTACGCGCGGTTGCCGGGAAGCTTGACGTCGGGCAGAGCGTACCGTTTCGGCAGGATGAGGACATGCTGTTTCACGGGCACGGTGACATACGCATTGATGAGGCCGAACAGGTCCGCCCTTCCCACCGATAACGACTCAAACTCGATGCGCCCCCTTCTCAAGGGTACGAAACCGGTGCTGACGTCGACCTCGCTCTTGGGCATGAGCGCGGGCATTGGCTGCCTGTCGGCCACGGCCAGTTGGTTCATCTCAATGAGCTGCCTCCAGCGCCGGGATTCCGGCTTAATGCCGGACCCGGCCGCGGAATATTCGGCAAAAGACGGCCGGGGGTCGGGCAGGTTCTCGAGCAGGAACAATCCCTGCAGCTGCTTATCCCCGGAATTCGTGACCCTGATCCGGTACGACAGCGTCTGTCCCGCAGAGCCGAAACGGGGCAGGACCCTCAAGGCGGTAAGGTCCACCCGGAAGAAAATATTCCACGCAAAACCGGCCGCCACGAGCGTCACGAGGCACGTGAAGGCCTGATACGCGGTTGTTTTCGTGGTGTCGAGGCCAAAAAGCGCGGATGCCACGATCCCGGCCAGCACGAACCTCCCCGCGGGCGTGAACCGCCTCGTCACGCGATGCCTGAACCCGGAGAACGCCCGGAACCAGATGTATACCAGCCGCCTCATCGTTCACGCCCTACGCGGGCACGGGGATCTTCTTGATGATATCATCGAGGATCGACTCCGCGGTGACGCCCGAAAAGCGTGCCTGCGGGTCTATCACCGTCCTGTGGGCAATGACATGGGCGGCGATCTCCTGGATGTGCTCGGGGACCACGAAACCCCCGCCATTCAGAA
The DNA here is from genome assembly GCA_937862865.1 of uncultured Pseudomonadota bacterium. Lineage (GTDB taxonomy): Bacteria > Desulfobacterota > Syntrophorhabdia > Syntrophorhabdales > Syntrophorhabdaceae > Delta-02. The sequence goes on from CALMFJ010000136.1 coordinate 27,349, forward strand.
GGGCGACAGCCTGTGCGGCCTTTATCAGGGCGAGGGACGCCCGCGGGCTTGCCCCGAGCTGGATGCCGGGTGCGCCCCTCGTCGCGCCGACAATGTCCACGATGTAGCGCTTCAGCTCGTCGCTGATCCGCACTTTTTTCACATTGTGCCTCAACTGAAGGACGTCTTCCACGGATACGCAGGCCGAGATGTCCTCGATGGGGTGCCTGACCTCCTGCGACGACAGCATGGCGACCTCCTGTTCCGGCGCCACGTACCCGAGGCTGAACTTCAGCGCAAAACGGTCCATCTGGGCCTCCGGCAGGGGGTACGTGCCGCGGAACTCGACGGGGTTCTGCGTGGCGATAACAAAAAAGATGTCATCGAACCTGTACGTTGTGCCCTCGATGCTCACCTGGTTCTCCGCCATGGCCTCGAGCAGCGCCGACTGCGTCCTCGGCGAGGCCCTGTTTATCTCGTCGGACAGCAGGATGTTCGTGAATATGGGCCCCTTGTGAAAATGGAACGACTGCTGGCCCTGGTCAAAAACGGAGACACCGAGGATGTCCGAGGGCAAGAGGTCCGGCGTGAATTGTATCCTGCTGAACTTCATGTTGATGGAGAGGGCCAGGGCCTTGGCCAGCGTGGTCTTGCCCGTGCCGGGAAAGTCCTCGAGAAGGACGTGGCCTCCACTGGCAAAAGCGACCAGGAGCTTGCGGATCGCAGAGGACTGGCCCTTCATCACTTTCTCGATGTTCTCCGCGACCTTCTTCATGGTCTCGCTCGAAGACTGGATTATCTCTTCTGTCATACACACCCCCAGGAAGTAACACAATACAGACGGCGCGTATTTTCCCGATCATTCTCCCGCGCCCGGACCGGTTTGGTTGTAAGTTTCCACATTCTCTCAAATGTCCACGATTAATACAATAAAAAGCCGGACCGGGGCAACGCGCGGGTAGCGGTTTATTAATTTTGTCCGATATGTCAAAATTAACCTACAAAATGAAAATGGAGGGGCGAATGCAAAGACCGGGGCCATGCACATGTTTGGCTGTATGGGCTTTATTGTTTGGACTGTTGTTTGCGGCCAATGAGGCGCAGGCGTTCAGCCAGGACGACGTGAACCGTTTGCTCAGGTACAAGGCATGCATCTCCTGCGACCTGTCCGGGGCCGACCTTTCAAACAAGAACCTCGAATTTGCCACGATGGCTTTTTCCAACCTGAAAGGCGCCAAATTGAACAACTCCACCCTGCACGGCGCCAATTTTTTCCAGGCCGACCTGACAGAGGCCCAGCTCATCGGCGCCCGCGTGGAATATGCCGTCTTCTTCAACGCGGACCTGACGCGGGCCAACATAACCAACTGGTACACCAACGATTTTACCGTGTTCTGGAATGCGAAATGGATCGACGGGAGGGGCTGTGCTTTTGTTATCGGCAAATGCGTTACGTCAGGCTTTCAATCCCCGGGGCTCCTGAGAAACAAACCACTGAAATCTTACTAGGATACGGACACGGCGAGGACCGCCTGGATAATTACGCTCCGCGCAATCACCGGTAAAGGCAAATGCGTGCGGGATATCGGACAGGGACCGCGGACTCACCGATTGACAGAACGTAAAAGGGGTGCTATGGCAACCTTATGGGTATCAGCGCCGGGGCCCTGAAAAGGGTTCGGGCACGCGATCGTGTTGTTGCGTTCAAAAGACCCGGCAGGGGGCTTAAAAGCGAAGGGGGTTTTATGGAAGAAGGATCAGGGGAATTCAAGGCTTATACGCCGATCGGGCCGGGCAGGCTTCTCGAAGGGAAAAAGGGCCTGGTCCTGGGAATTGCCAACAACGACAGCATCGCCTATGGCTGCGCGCGGATGTTCAGCAAGCTCGGGGCGGACCTCGCTATCACGTACCTGAACGAGAAGACGGAGAAATACGTCCGGCCTCTCGCTGAAAAGATGGGGTGCCCCATCATCATGCAGTGCGACGTGATGAACCCGGGGGAGCTTGAAACCGTTTACGAGGAGATACGGGGCAGGTGGGGCAAACTGGATTTCGTCCTCCATTCCATCGCCTTTGCCCCGAAAGCAGATCTGCAGGGACGCGTCACAGACTGCTCGAAAGAAGGGTTCATGCTGGCCATGGACGTCTCCTGCCATTCACTCATCAGGGCGACGAAGCTGGCGGAGCCTTTGATGAAGGACGGCGGGTCCATTTTGACCGTCTCCTTTTACGGTTCGGAAAAGGTCGTCTCGAACTACAATATGATGGGCCCCGTGAAGGCGGCGCTTGAGAGCACCGTCCGTTACCTCGCGACGGAATTGGGCCCGGAGATGATCCGGGTCAACAGCCTGTCTCCCGGTCCCATCAAGACCCGCGCCGCATCGGGCCTCAACCAGTTCGAGGACCTCATCCTGAAAGCCGTCTCCCTTGCGCCGGAGCACCATATCGTATCAATAGGGGACGTGGGGACATTCGCCTCATTCCTGGTCAGCGACTACGCGAGGAGCATCACCGGCGGCGTTCATTATATCGACGGCGGCTATCATATCATGGGGTAACGCGCTCCCGGGTCCGGTCGTGAGATAAGGCCTACGGGAGGGAGGCCGTGTTGAGCATGATCCTCCCGTCCGCCACGACGCACCGCGATGAACTGCACATCACCGGGTTCAAGTCGATCGATTGGACCATCCCGCGCATGTCCATGACAAGGTTGGAAAAACTCAGGAGAAGGCTTGAGAGCTTTTCCATGTCCACGGGATCGGCGCCCCTGTACCCTTCCAGAAGCCGGTGGGCTTTGAGACCGCTCACCATTGACCGTATGTCCCCTTCCCGGACCGGTATCATCCTCAAGGCAACGTCCTTGTATATTTCGACGGCCGTGCCGCCGGCACCGAGGAGAAGAACGGGACCGAACTGGTGGTCCATCTTAGCGCCGACGATGATCTCCATCCCCTTCAACGGCTCTTCGACGAGCACCCCCGCGAAGCCGTCGATCTTCCGGAACCTCTCGAACGTTGCGGCCAGCCCTTCATCGTCCTTTATTCCCACCACGACGCCGCCAATGTCCGACTTGTGAACGACCCTCGGCGACACGATCTTTGCCACGACAGGATAGCCGATGGACCGGGCGAACCCGACCGCTTCGTCTGCATCCCGCGCCCAGGTAAAACGGGCAACGTCCACCCCTGCCAGGGAAAGGAGCCTCTTGGCCTGCGGCTCCATGAGCCAACCCGCACCTTTAGCATCTGAAAGGATAGACCTCATCTCGTCTGTCAGCATACCCCGTATCTCCTTAAGGCCTCGGCCATGAAGACTGCGCCCTCGATCGTATCGGAAACGGGCACACCATTGAGCTCGAACCCTTCGATCAGCATGCCGTATTTTTCAACATGGGGAACGTAGGCAACGAGGGGCTTGCCCTCCTGCCTGTAGACCTGGCTGAGCCTCGCGCCGAGGTCCATGGATATCCCCGGTGAGTAGGGCAGAAGAAGGATGAGGATGGAATCGTATTCGGGCCTTCTGCTCAAGTACCTGACCGTCTCCACAACGTCATCGTCGATGACGCTGCCCGTCAGGTCGACGGGGTTTTTCAGGGACGCAATCTCCTGAACTCCGGCTGAGAGCCTTGCCTTCAATTCCTCCCGGGCCTTCTGCACGAGGCCCGGCACCGTGAGGCCGAGGTTAGAGCACACGTCCACCGCCAGCACGCCGTGGCCTCCGCTTCCCGTCACGATCGCCACACGTTCCCCGGCGGGTTTCGGGTAGCAACCCAGGGCTTCGCAATAGTAGACCATGTGCAGGTGGCTTTTGGCCTCCACTATGCCAAACTGGGAAAGGACCGATGAAAAGGTCTCGTAATCACCTGCAAGGGAGGCGGTGTGGCTCGAAATGGCCTTGCCTGCCTCCGGGCTCTTACCCGATTTAAGGACGATGACGGGCTTGGCGCATTCTCTCGCCGCCGTCACGAACTCCCTTCCCTCATTTTCTTCGAAACCCTCGAGATAAAAGGCGATGACCCCGGTTTCGGGATCATTGGCAAAGAACCTCAGGAGGTCGGTCTCCCGGACAACGGCCTTGTTCCCGATGCTGACGCCCTTGGCGAGACCTACCCTCTCCTGGGAGAACTTTATCATCTGGTCGACGAGTATCCCGCCGCTCTGGCTTATGAACGTTATGTTCCCCGGGCCCGGCTTCACGACCCGTTCGCTTGCGAGGAAGAAGGTGTCCACGCAGGCGGGGCAGTAAATGCCAAGGCAGTTGGGGCCGATGAACGGGAAACGGGCCTCGCGGGCAATGTCTGTTATCCTCTCCTGAAGGTCATGCCGGCCGGCCTCGGCAAATCCCCCGGAGATTATCACAGCCCCTTTCACCCCCCCCTTTATGCATTGTGTCAGTATGTCCGGCACGCGTTCAGCACGGACCGCGATGACGGCAAGGTCGATCTCTGCCGGCACCTCGGAGAGGTCCGTGAAGAGGGCCTCCCCCTGGAAGCTCCCTCCGCGATGATTGACAGGGAAGGCCCGGACCGGGTAGTTGAGGCGGTTCTTGTTGTATATTATGTTTGCAGGATGCCGGTCATCTATTGGGGATACTCCGAAAACTGCCACGGTCTCTGGCTTGAACAACGGTACAAGGTCCATGTGTCCCTCCCCCTTGAATGGCTTCTCATATTCTGTCAGCGTACAGAAATCGTGTCAACTGTTTGTATGGCGGCAGGCTGTATGAAAAGAAAACGGCCGCTTCGCACGGGGCGGTCGGCCTCGCGTGCACCATCAGGGGAAGAGCGGAGGCTTAAAAACACTTGACAGGAATATTAGTCATAATATATAAAGTTAGCCATGGCTAATTATCTGCCGTACAATACAGCAGGAGGGCAGGACCGTGACTGACACACTGACGGCAAGCCTGGAGGATTACCTGGAGGCCATATTCCATATCGCCTCCGACAGGCAGGCGGTGAAGCCGAGGGATATCGCGAGGCGTCTCAAGGTGAGCTACGCTTCCGTAACAGGCGCCCTGCGCTCCCTGGCCCAGAAGAAGCTGGTCAACTACACGCCGTATGACCTGATCACCCTGACCCCTGAAGGCGTCGAAGCGGCCAGGGATGTGGTCAGGCGCCATGAGGTCCTCCACGACTTCCTCGTAGACGTTCTCGCGGTCGATGATGCCGAGGCAGGAGATGCAGCCTGCCTGATGGAGCACTCGATCCCGAGGACCGTAATGGACCGGCTGATCCAGTTCGTCGAATTCGTGCAAACCTGCCCGAGAGGGGGGAGCGAGTGGGTCCAGGGCTTCAGTCATCATTGCGATCACGACAGCGCCCGGGAAAACTGTGAAAAATGCATCGTCTCATGCCTTGAAGAAACCAGAAAGAAGGCCCGTCAGCGAGGTAAGGGCCAGATGGTGCTATCGAAGCTCAAAGACATGAAACCGGGCCAGAAATGCAGGATCATCAAGGTCCGCGGGCGGAGCGAAGCAAGTAAGCGGATCCTCGGGATGGGGGTCATACCGGGCTCGGTCGTTGAAATCGAGCGCATCTCTCCCCCGGGAGGCCCCATCGATGTCAAGGTAAGGGGTTACCACCTTTCATTGCGCAAAGATGAAGCCGAGGGGATCGATGTCGAGGTCATCTGACAATTCCGGTCACAGCATGGCCCATAAAACTATATTTGCCTGATTTTTTTTGTGCACTGTATTAGGCATGCCTAAACTTGTTAAGAGTGACGAGTTTGGTTGAAATTTCCAGCAGGAGGAACAGCGGAATGGCATCACGGTTGGGAAAGGGGTCAGGCAGGGCAGTATTGGAAGTCTTATTCGTCATGCTCTTCACGGCATTTCTGACATCGGTCTCTTTTGCGGCGAAGACCGATTCGAGGCTTGATATGCTGGAAGAGGCCCTGAAGAAACAGCAAAAACAGATCGAGGAACAACAAAAGTTGATCGAACAGCTTAGAAAAGAGGTCGCTAACAGGCAGCAGGCACCCGCAACGGTGAACGCGGGTGAAAAGACGGAACCGCATCCGGCTGATGCCGGGAAGGGAAGCGGGGAAGCCTTGAAAATACAGGGTGCCGTGAGCGATTTTTTTAAGAACCTCAAAAACCCGGCCCTGACCTTTGTGCTCAACAGTTTTTATTACGGATCGAGCCTCAACGAGCGAAGCTTAAAAAGCAGAGGGATCACCGGCTTCTCGAGTACCGGCCTTGACCAGCGGAAGGGGTTTAACATCGATGAATTCTCCGTTGCCGCATTTGCCCCTGTCGACGACTACTTCGACCTCTTCGGCGTGGTCTCTTTTAAGGAAGAGGGGTCAAGCATCGAAGAAGCGTATTTCAACACCAGGGCCCTCCCCGCCAACCTCCGGCTAAAAGGCGGGAAATTTAAAAGCCAGTTCAGCGTTCACAACGAGATGCATCCCCACGAATGGGACTTCACAGATACGGCCCTGGTGTACAAAGGCTTCATGGGCAAGGACGGCATTATGGAAAAAGGAGCTCAGCTGACCTGGCGCCCGGCCCTTCCCCTTAAGCCCTTTTTCGGCATTGAACTTCTCCAGGGAGAGAACGCCACCATTTTCCAGCAGGACTCAACGGGAGGTCCCCACGCCTTTACTGCCTTTGCCAAATTTACGCAGCCTCTGGGCCAACATTCAAGCCTCTATTTCGGGCCTTACGTCATCAACGGCCGGACCGCGACAGATTCAGTGGCCGACGGTACTTTCTTCCAGGGCAATTCCACCCTTTCGGGGTTCGAAACGATCTACGAATGGAAACCCTCGGAAAACAGGGGCCTGACTGTTCAGGGCGAATACATGTGGCGCAAACAGCAGGGAGACCTTCAGGACGTCGCCGCCGGCACAACAGACCGCCTCCTTCGCTCGCAGGACGGCATATATATCCAGTCGCTCTATCAGATCGGCAAATGGAGGGTGGGGGCACGGTACGACCGTCTCAATCTCCTGACCGACACCTACAGGCTGGCCGGGGTACAGCAAAATTTCGACAACCCCTGCCCCTGGCGGCTGACAGGGGCCCTGGAGTTTAACCCGAGCGAGTTTGCGCGGTTCAGGTTCCAGTACAGCTATGACCGGTCAGGCGGCGGGTCACCGGCATACGGCGGCGGTACACGGACAAATAATGAGTTCTACCTGCAGATGATCCTCGCCATTGGAGCACATCTCGAGCCCAAGGGGCAGCGGGATTAGGAAAGCACGCGATATCAAGGACCTTACCCCGTGTGCCCTATTCTTGCCCTAAATGTCGAGGGAGACATTATCGGTCAGGTCCTTTTCCCTCAATATGTTCCTTCTCCACGTCATATAGGAGGGAATGATATACGGCAGGACCCTCAGTGCGTAATACGGCGGCAGGACGGGCAAGCCAATAATGTCCCCGAAAACAATGAGCATGAAGAGGTTGTTCAGGCTTGCCCTGTCTTTTTTTAACTCGACATCTATTTCATGGATGGTCATGCCGTAGAGAACTTCTTTAAGAACTTTACGGCAAGAATCCAATCTGTCCCTCGCAAACAGCAACAGGCTTGAAACTTCGATCATTGCACTGCGCCCTCATATCAGCGACCGTCGGGCCACATCTTTATTTATGGCAATTCCGTCCTGACTGTTTTCGCCCAACGGCCCGCTATTGAAAAATATAGCACGGCGCTGTCTGAAAAGGAGGCTTTATCTTGCGGAATAAAAACCGGGCCCCTCCGTTATCGCACAATAACCGGAAAAAGGTTGACATATTCCTTCTTCCGGAGAATTATT
>CALMFJ010000137.1 GCA_937862865.1 uncultured Pseudomonadota bacterium
AGAGGACGGGACCATTCAAAGTGATTACTGGCTCGATTTTGCCAGGAAGCCGGACCCGGCGTTCAAGACCCGGTTCGCGAGCACAACGCACAGCGCCGAGGAATTGCGCGAGATGCAGAACAGGATCCAGAAACAATTCTACCTGAACCCCCATGTTGTTATTCACGAGATCCTCAAGACACGCAGCTTGAGGCAATTTGCGGCGAAATTTCAAATGGCGCTAAGGATGATATTCCACTAACGAAAAAGTCATGGTGGAACTGCTCATAACAGGATCGAATGGATTTCTCGGATCGGCTCTGGTCAGAGCGGCGGCTGAGGAGGCATTACCATTCTGGGCGACGGACATACATCCGTCATGCGTTCTCCCGGACGTGAAATATTACCAATCGAACATCCTGGACCCGCCTGCTGCCGGGTGTTTACCGAGAGGCCTGACCACGGTCATCCACGCCGCCGGGCTGGCACATGTATTTGATAAGGTTGAGGCGGACAAAGCCCCTTTTCATGAGGTCAACGTTACCGGAACCGTTAACATGATGAATGCCGCTGCCGCTGCCGGAGCGAAGCACTTTATCCTGATCAGTTCGGTGTCTGTGTACGGGCCTTTTACGCAGGGTGTTTGTGGGGAGGATGATCCGTGCCTGCCCGAAGGCCCATACGCGCGATCGAAATTTGAGGCGGAGGAGGCCGCAAGGGCTATTGCCCTGAGGTCCGGCATGGCACTTACCATACTCCGATTGGCGACCCTCTACGGGGAGGGTGACCCGGGTAACGTAGGGCGGCTCATTGAATCTGTTGACAGCGGGCATTTCATATGGATCGGACGGGGCAACAACAATAAGAGCCTTGTTCACCGGGATGACGCGGCCCGGGCATGCATCATTGCCGCTCGCCGGAGCAAAGAAGAGGGGATAAGTATATATAATGTTTCGGCGTTGCCCTGCACCATGCGGGAAGTGGTGGATGCAATAGCGGATAGCCTGGGGAGGGCCCGGCCGTCGTTTGCCATCCCGGCGTCCCTTGCGGTTTTTTTTAGCAGATGTTTATCGGTGCTTCCGATGCCCCGGTTACGAAGCATTCAATATACAGTAAAGAAATGGCTCGCCGAGGACGTCTATCGTGCTGAGCGTTTCAGGGATGTCTATGATTTCAGGCCATTAATTAGCCTCACAGAGGGCATACAGCGGGAAGTGGACTGGTATTTGGGCAATAAGCGGAAGGATTAATTGATCAGCCGTATTATTCGCATATGAAACGTTTTTTTGATCTATTTGTCGGGATTATATTGGCGGGTGTACTGACAATTCCGCTCATTGTGATCGCTTTCGCTATAAAACTGACGTCGAAGGGTCCCGTATTATACTGGTCAAAGAGAATTGGCGTAAATAATGAAATTTTCATGATGCCCAAATTCCGCACGATGCGTACCGATACTCCTGATCTCGCTACACATCTGTTGAGTAATCCGGGAGACTATCTGATATCCATTGGACCGTTCTTGCGGAGATACAGCCTTGATGAGTTTCCTCAGATCTGGAGTGTTTTATCGGGAGATATGAGCCTTGTCGGGCCAAGACCTGCCTTGTATAACCAGGATGATCTGATCGAACTAAGAACAAAGTGCGGTGTGCATAAAGTGGTCCCCGGAATTACAGGTTGGGCGCAGGTAAACGGCAGGGATTCCATCAGCATACCCGCAAAGGTATCGTATGATGAATTTTACATGCTTCATCGGTCGTTCTTTTTTGATTTGAGGATATTGTGGATGACCTTTTCAAAAGTGATACGATCGGAGCATATTCAGCACTGACCGTCTTTTATTCTCAACTTTCCTGTGTTATAAAAATACATTCATGAAAAGCCGGCTTATTTTGAATTCAAAACGCGCTGTGGTCATGCTGACTGATGCGGTATGCACCGGTTTTGCGTACTGGTTTGCATTTGCCCTCAGATTTAATTTTTCGATACCCGATGTATATCTGGCGATGTTATACAAGACGTTCCCCGCCATCATTATTGTCCGGGTCATTTGCTTTTATTTTTTCGGGTTGTACGCAGGGGTGTGGCGATATGCTTCGATGAACGATCTCGTGCGGATCATCAAAGCGACCGTGATCAGTTCCTGTTTGTTCGTTTCGTACATTGGTCTGGTCTATCACTGGATCGATTTCTCACGGTCGGTCTTTATCATTGATTGGTTTATTATAGTTTTGCTCGTAGGAGGGTCACGTTTCCTGTACAGGCTTTTCAGGGAATCCTATCCCGCTCGCATTAAGAGGGATAAGAAAAGGGTCATCATTGTGGGCGCGGGAAGGGCCGGGGAAATGCTTCTTCGGGAAATGAAGCAAAATGCCCGGATAGGCTATGATCCCGTCGGATTTCTTGATGACGATCGAACAAAGAAGGGGATGCGGATCCATGGCGTACCGGTTCTTGGAAAGATAGATGACCTTGCCCGGATCGTGCCTAAAAAAGAGATAGAAGAGGCGGTCATAGCGATACCTTCGCTTGCCGGCAAGGAGATGCGGCATATTATCGGGCTGTGTGACGCAGCGGGAATAACGTGCAAGACAGTTCCTGCGATAAGCGATATCCTTAATGGCACTGTCCATGTCAACCAGATACGGGAGATACGCATTGAGGACGTGCTGGGCAGGGAACATGTCGAGCTTAACGAGGATCAGATCAAACAGTACCTGACGGGCAAGCGTGTCATGGTGACCGGGGCGGCGGGGTCGATCGGGTCGGAACTGTGCAGGCAGATCATGAAGATGGGGCCGGAGCTTCTCATCCTTTACGAGCGGGTTGAAAACGAAATATATCGTATAAATATGGAATTTTCGCAGGTCTTTGACGGTAAGAAATATGAGATGGTCCTTGGGGATATCCTCGACACGGAACGGCTAACATGGGCGATGGAAACATATAGACCGCAGGTTCTCTTTCATGCTGCGGCGTATAAGCATGTTCCCATAATGGAAGCTCACCCGGGTCTCGCGATCAAGAATAATATTGAAGTAACATATAACGTGGTCAGGGGATCTCTCCGGTCCGGCGTGGAAAAGTTCGTTCTTATCTCGACCGACAAAGCTGTGCGGCCCGCCAATGTCATGGGAGCGACGAAGCGTGTTGCGGAGCTGATTTGCCAGGGGATGAACGGGGAAAATAAAACGAAGTTTATTGCAGTACGTTTTGGGAATGTCCTGAACAGTGCGGGGAGTGTTATCCCCCTCTTTAAAGAGCAGATAATGCAAGGCGGGCCGGTGACGGTCACG
>CALMFJ010000138.1 GCA_937862865.1 uncultured Pseudomonadota bacterium
GGATTGTTTGTGATATTCCACGGGGAGTATCATACAAGGTTCTGTTTTTATTCTTGCTTTCTTGTTCCATGGTTCTAAAAAGACTTAAGAAGAAAAACCTTGGATTCCGGTGTCAAGCACCGGAATGACGGCCTGGACGGAATTGTGACACAGTCTCTGTGAACCGGGATGGCGGATTTTGGGGAGATGATAATTAATCGAAATGGTCGACCAGCTTATCGTAGAGGTGTTTCATTACGGTGGGAGTGTCCTTCATAAAAAAAGCCGGCTGATCGCTCAGCCGGCTTTTATCGTTATTACTATTTTCAGGCTTTTTCCATGGCTATGATGGCGGCCCCGAGTGAACCTACGATCTGCGGTTCAACGTGGATCTTGAGCTGTGTGCCGAGTGCCGCTTCAAGGGCTTTCACGACGCCGATGTTCTTGGCAACGCCGCCCGCCATGATGATATCGTTCTGAATGCCGCCGAGCCTGTTGATGAGGCCCATGGTCCTGTCGGCTATTGCCTTGTGGATACCGTAGAGGATATCCTCGAGTTCTTCGCCTTCGCTGACGAGGGAAATAACCTCTGACTCGGCAAAAACGGTGCAGATACTGCTGATCGTCACTTCTTTCTTGTGCTTCAGCGAAAGATCGCCGATTTTGTCGAGTTCGACGTTCAGTGCCTTCGCCATGACCTCAATGAACCTGCCGGTCCCGGCAGCGCACTTGTCATTCATTTCAAACTCAACGACACGGCCTTTCTCGTCGATCCTGATGACCTTCGTGTCCTGGCCGCCTATATCGATGATCGTTCGGGCCTGCGGAAAGAGATGATTGACGCCCCGAGCGATACAGGTGATCTCCGTGACCGCCTGTTTTGCAAACGCTGCACGCTTTCTTCCGCAACCGGTCGCTACAATATAGGAAACATCTGAAGGGCTTTTGCCTGGATAGGCGAGCACTTGTTCAAGCGCCATTTCCGCCGTTTTCTTAGAATCCGCACCTGTCTGTAGGATCGTGTAACCCAGGATCCCTTTGTCCTTATCGAGAAGCAGAGCTTCAGTTGTAATCGAACCTATATCTATCCCGGCAACTAACATAAGCTTCTCCCCCTTTTTGATCGAACTATTCTAATGTCGCAATGACTGCATCCGCTTCGACTTCCTGGCCAGCTTCGACGTTGATCGATTTGATCGTCCCGGCTGCCGGTGACACGATCGGCATTTCCATCTTCATTGCTTCGAGGATTGCGACCTGATCGTCTTCCGCTACCTTGTCGCCAACCTTAACGTCTACTTTAATGATCTTTCCAACCATTGGGCATGTGATTTCTGTAGCCATGTTTCCTCCTTACGAGATTGACTGATAAATTTTATTTCCTGTACCCGAGTGCAAACTGGGCGATGATCATCTTCTGTACATTTGATGTCCCTTCGACGATCTGATAGGACTTCGCATCCCTGAGGTACCTCTCGACAGGGTACTCTGAGGAGAAACCGTAGGAGCCGAAGATCTTCACGGCCTCAGAGGCGCAGAAGTTCGCTGATTCAGCCGCGTAGTATTTCGCCATCGAGGTCTCGAGGGTGTTGTTCATCCCCTGGTCTTTCTGCCATGCACATCTCAAAACGAGAAGCTTCGCCGCTTCGTGCTCGACGGACATGCGGCCGATCTGCTCCTGGACCATCTGGAACTGCCCGATCGGCTGACCGAACTGTTCTCTCTCGTTCGAGTAGCGGCACGCTTCCTCGATACAGCTTTCTGCAACGCCGACTGCCCTTGCCGCTGAGCTGAGGCGGGTGGAGTTCAGCATCGTCATACATATATTGAAGCCCTGGCCGAGCTTGCCGACGAGTGCGCTTTTCGGGATCTTCGCTTCTTCGAAGAAGATCTCGCCGGTCGGTGCGCAGTGGAGGCCGAGTTTCGTGGTGATGGCCCTCTGGACGACGCCCGGGGTATTGAAATCGATAAAGAACGCCGACATGCCTTTGTGCTTTGCCGCCTTGTCGGTCATTGCATAGACAACACCGCATCCGCAATACGGCACGCCCGAGATCCATGTCTTCGAACCGTTCAGGATAAAACCGTCGTCGACTTCCGTCGCGGTCGTCTTCATGCTTGCAACGTCCGAACCCGAGTTCGGCTCGGTGATTGCGAAACATCCGCCGCTTGTGCCTGCGATCAGGCCGGGAAGGAACTGCTCTTTCTGCTCTTCTGTACCATACTTAAGGAGAACATTCTGAGGACCGTTCATCTGAAGGTTGAAGGGAAGGCCCCATGACGGGCTGACCCGTGCAAGCTCTATCGCCATCAGTGTGGCAGCCATATTGCCCTCTTCCAGTCCCAGGCCGCCGAACTTTTCCGGTGCCAGGCAGGCGAACATACCCTGATCGCCCATCTTCTTCATAATTTCCGGGCGGTACTTATGCTCTTTCTCGTCTTCTTCCATCGTGGGTTTAATGTTCTTTACGGCAAAGTCATAAGCCATCTTACGCATTGATTCGAGTTCATCGGAAATCTTGAAATCCATATTTTACTCTCCTTTCTTTTCGGTATTTTTATGCAATATTGTGAAACAATTAGCAAACCTATCTTAGCAAAAGCCGTTTTCGCCTGTCAAGCTAATTCTGATAAATATTTTAAGCGTTTACCAATGATTTGAGGCGGTTAACCGATGACCGGCCGAACCTTCCCGCCCGGGAGAAATTTACCTGCGAAAACATGCGGGAATCATTGCATAAGTGCTTGTCATTTTATATAATGAATCGGTCTGCATGGCAAGAAGAAAAGGATGATCATCGACACGACAGGATTGGTTGACCGGGAGCTGTACGTCACCGGTTTGGCGTGGTCCCCGACATACCTTGTGAATACGGGCACACCCCTACTCTTCGAAGCGGGGTTTTACCCTATCGCTCCCATATACCTGAGGGACATCAGGAAGGTGATCGGCGAACGCCTCCCCTCACACCTTTTTCTCACACATGTTCACTACGACCATTGCGGGGCCGCGTCGTGCTTCCGGAAAAACTTCCCCGGCATACAGATCTGCACATCGAAGAGGGCTGCAGAGATACTCAAAAGGCCCAACGCGATAGATCTCATGACGAACTTGAGCCATAATTTCGAGCATATTGCGGAGAAACTCCCCGGAATCGACGCACAGGACATACTGCACTCCGACTTCGAGCCCTTCACGCCCGACATCGTTTTTGACGCGGACGGGCCTTTCGAGGTGGGCCCATCGCTCAGTGTTGAGGTGCTTGTCACTCCGGGCCATACCCGGGACATGCTGAGCTTCTACATCCCGGAGCGCAAGATACTCATCGCCACGGAATCCGCCGGGTGCCGCAGTCAGACCGGGCAGATCATCACAGAATTCCTCGTTAATTTCGATGAATATGTCGAATCGCTCACGAGGCTGTCCCGCCTCGATTGCGACATCATGTGCCAGGGGCACCATTATATATACACAGGGGCCGACGTACAGAGGTTTTTCGATGACTCCCTGAAGGCTGCCCTCGAGTTCCGGTCCCATGTCGAAGAACTGCTCGATGCGGAAGGCGGGGACGTCGATAGAGTGGTAAATAAGGTCAAACAAGAGGAATATGATCCGAATCCCGGGCCGAAACAGCCCGAGGCGGCCTACCTGTTGAACCTCAAGACCCGTGTCAACCATCTCGCGGGGCTTTCCCGGAAAGGTTAAGCGTTATATGCAAAACAAACGACCACGTCTTGGACGATACGCTCCAGTTACCAGTATCGTCCCCCCGGGGTCAGGCACCGGGGTGGCGGGCAGGGGAGGATGGCACGGTGTTA
>CALMFJ010000139.1 GCA_937862865.1 uncultured Pseudomonadota bacterium
TGCGATTATGATCACCGCAGCCTTCATGTGCCCTCTGCCTCGCATCTTCTAAACCTCTCTCCTCAGCACCGTCACGGGGTTATGCTCAAAACTACCGTGTCCGCGTAACTGCCGGCGGTCTTGCCGGTATAGTCGGTCCCCAGAACCTGTCCGCCGATGGTCAGCGTCCTCGGCGATCCCGGGCCGGCGTTGGCATTCCCATCGGGCGTGAGCGTCAGGGTATACGGGATCAGGTCGGTGCCCGTTGTAAGCTTCATATTTCTCTTACCGCCGCTATAATTGGCACCATTGTCGGCAGCGAGGGTCTCCGTCGTGCCCTTCGTGCACCAGAACTGGGTCGTACCGCTTCCGTTGACATCTGTTCCCACCGAGGGATCGAGGGCACCGAAATTCAACGCGCTTGTGGCCGATGAGAATTTGCACGTTCCCGTTACGCTCGCTGTGACTGTCAACGTGTTCGTGCCCGAAGCCATTGCGGTCCCGGCCAGAAGCAAAATCACCATACCCGCGACGAATACCAGATAGGATTTTTTCATTGTCTCCTCCCTTGATGCAATACTCGTATTGCATCTGTCATTCATAGTAATGCCTCTCGTACTACAAACTTCCCGACATCCTGTCTTGCTTTTCATATCTGTGTTTACGTTCATTTCTCTATCCTGGTAATATTCTAAACCATCCTATTTCATAGTCAATCTGTAGGTTTATTTTACAGGTAAAATGGATGACATGCCCGTCAGCCCCGGATAACCCCGGGTTGACGGGCATGTTACAGCAGGCTTTCCGAAGACAGGTTATCCGTTTGTGTTACGTTTACTTTCTATTTGTGTTACAGGGGCCGCACCGGATGTCCAGCCGCCGCCGAGGGCCTTGTAGAGCCGCACCAGGTCTCCGACGACCGCCCCCCTGCTTGTCGCGAGGTTGTCCTTTACGGAGAGGAATGTCCTCTGCGCGTCGAGGACCGCCTGGAAATCGATCAGCCCGGACTTGTACTGCGACAGGGCAAGGTCCGTGGACTCCGTCGCGGACCTGAGGGCCTCGTTCAGGGACTGCATCCTCTTCTGTTCGTTGACAAATGCCGTCATAGCGTTCTCCGCCTCTTCAAGGGCGAGGATGATCGTGCTCTCGTACTGGAGGTAGGCCTGTTCCTGGCGTGCGTTCTGGATCTCGATATTGCTGCGGACCGCCCCGGCGTTGAAGATATTCCAGGTGAACCGGGGCCCTATGTCAAAGAGCCGGTTGTTACCGGTAAAAAGCCCGGCGAAACTCGATGCGTCTATGCTGATGGAACCGTTCAGGCTCAATTTCGGGTACAGGTCTGCCGTCGCGACGCCGATGCGCGCCGTCTGGGCGGCAAGCTGCCTCTCGGCGTTGCGCACGTCGGGCCTGCGGCGCAGGGTCTCGGCGGGAACACCGAGCGCTATCGCGACAGGCACTGTCGGCAATCCGGCAGGGGCGGACACCTTCGGGTCGGCAAAGCCGGGGTATTCGCCCATCAGTGCCGAAAGCCGGTTCATGGCTGCGGCAAGGCGGGTCTTCAGCGTCGGGACCGATGCGCGGGTGGCCTCCATGTTCGTCTTTGCGCGGTCAACGTCGAGCTGGGTAACAAGGCCCGCCTTCTGCCTGTAGATCGTGAGGTCGTAAGTCTCGGTCAGAAGCCTGAGGTCGTCTTCGACTATGGCGAGCCTGTCCTGGAGCGTTCGCACATCGATGTAATTGAGCGCCATCTCGGCGGCGAGCGACACGTAGACCATGCCGTAATCCTCCTGAGACGCCTCGAACGTTGCCTGCGCCGCTTCATTGGCCCTGCGCACGCCGCCAAAAAGGTCGATCTCCCAGCCGGCGTCGAGCCCGGCGGTGAAGAGCTCCCGTGTCGTGCCGGTTTCGCCGTTCTTCTCCGTCCGGGAGAGCGAATAGCCGCCCGACCCGTTGGCGGACGGGTAGTACTGGGACTCGGCCACGCCCCGCGCGGCGCGTGCCTCCCGTATACGCGCCTGCGCCTTCTTCAGGTCCTTGTTGTTCTTCAGCGCTATATTGATCAGGTCGACGAGGACGGGGTCATTGAGGTTCCCCCACCATGATGTCAGGGTGTCCTGCGATGCGCCCGGCTGCGTCTCTCCCTGCGATGTCCGGGAATTCCACGTTTCGGGTGCTTTTATGTCGGGCTTCACGTAATCAGGCCCCACCGTCACACACCCGGCGAACAGAAGCATTGCAACGAAAACCGCACCGTACTTTATCATGCTTCTTATACCCATCTTTGATCTCCCTTTCATGACGATCTCCTGCTTATTCATGTCTCAAAGCTTCTATAGGGTCAAGGCTTGCCGCCTTGTGCGCGGGCACGTACCCGAAGGCGAGCCCGACAGCCGCGGAGAAAAGGAAGGCGACGACGATGATCCCGGTATTGAGTACGAACGGGACCTCGAGGACACGGACGAGGACCGCGGATGCGATCAGCGCCAGGATTATCCCGAAAAGGCCCCCGAATGCGGACAGCACCATGGCCTCGACGAGGAACTGCAGGAGCACTTCACGCTCGAGGGCACCTATCGCGAGGCGCGTACCGATCTCGCGGGTCCTCTCCGTGACCGAGACAAGCATGATGTTCATGATGCCGATGCCCCCCACGAGAAGGCTCACGGCCGCGACCGCGCCGAGAAGGGTGGTCAGGAGCTGTGTCGTCGCAAGCATCGTGCTTGCGAGCTCCTTCATATCCCTGATCTGGAAGTCGTTCGGCTTGAGGGTCGATATGCGCCGGCGCTCCCGCAGCAGTGCCTCGATGTCCTGCTGGGCCTTTTCGGTGGGCATGCCCTCTTCCACGGAGACCTGGATCAGGCTGATCCTGTCGTTGCCGGATATGCGGCGCTGAAAGGCACGAAGGGGCATGACAACCGCGTCGTCCTGGTCGCGGCCCATCGTCGACTGGCCCTTGGATGCGAGAACGCCCAGCACCTCGAATGAAATGCCTTTGACGCGTACCCTCTGCCCGATGGCCTCCTGATCGCCGAAAAGCTCCTTTTTGACCGTTGCGCCGAGGATACACACGGCGCTTCCCGAGCGAAGCTCACCGTCCGAAAACTCCCTGCCGCTCTCTATGGCCCAATCCTTCGCCTTGAAAAAGTCGTTGTCGACCCCGTTTACCGACGTGCTCCAGTTCTTCGCACCGAAGACGACCATTGCGGTCGACGAGGCCGTCGGCGCGACCGCCGCCAGCGAACCCACATCCCGGCTGATCGCCCGTGCATCATCGATGTCGAACGATTTCGCGTCCGAGTGGCCGCCTCCCCCGCCCCGCATCTGGCCCGGCGTCACCATGAGCAGGTTGCTGCCGAGCTTCGCGATGTCCTCGGTCACCTTCGCCGTCGTACCGCTGCCGACAGTGACGAGCGTGATGACCGCCGCGACGCCGATGACGATGCCGA
Source organism: uncultured Pseudomonadota bacterium (assembly GCA_937862865.1). GTDB lineage: Bacteria > Desulfobacterota > Syntrophorhabdia > Syntrophorhabdales > Syntrophorhabdaceae > Delta-02. Next base: position 3,426 of record CALMFJ010000139.1, read on the forward strand.
GTATCGTGAGGAACGAGCGCATCTTGTTGCGCCGTATTGCCCTCAAGGCCAGGATGAATGCGTTGACTATCATTTAATCCACCTCGTTTTCCCTGCTGTCCGATGCGATGAGGCCGTCGTGGAAACGCACCGTGCGGCTTGCGTACCGGGCCATGTCGGGCTCGTGTGTTACCATCATTATCGTTATTCCGCGCTCCCTGTTGAGCGACGTGAGCAGTTCCATGATCTCGATGCTGCGGATCGAATCGAGGTTCCCGGTCGGCTCGTCGGCAAGGAGCACGGTCGGTGATGTCGCGATCGCCCGTGCTATCGCTACCCTCTGCTGCTGGCCGCCGGAGAGTTCCCCCGGTGAGTGGTGCTCCCAGCCCGAAAGCCCGACGGCATTGAGCGCCTCGTGGGCGATCCGGTCCCTCTCGGTATGATGCATGCCCCTGTACACAAGCGGGAGCTCGACGTTTTCCAGTGCCGATGTCCGGCTGAGCAGGTTGAACCCCTGAAAGATGAACCCGAGATAATGGCGCCTCAAGAGGGCCCGCTGGTTCCGCGACAGGCCCCCGATATCGATCCCCCGGAAGAGGTACTGCCCGCTCGTCGGCGTATCGAGGCAGCCGAGCAGGTTCATACAGGTCGATTTGCCGCAACCGCTCGGGCCCATGACCGCCACGAAATCTCCCTCATAGATCGCAAGGTCGATACCCTTGAGCGCCTCAAGCGCTGCCTGGCCAGTGCCGTACACCTTCGTTATTCCTTTCAGCTCGATCAGAGGCTGGTCTTTGTCCCATTTCATCTCGTTCACCTGTGTTTCCATCACTTCTGCCTCACGATATCGGTTGCCACGTACATACCCGGCACAAGGCTGCCTTCGAGGACTTCGGTCATCGTCCCGTCCGTTGCGCCCACTTTGACCGGCACCCGGACAACACCCTGCCCTTCAGCCTTCCAGACGGCCGCGTTGCCGCTTGACTTCTGCCCCGCCTGCTTCGATCCTGCCGTCGGGGGCCTGCGGCCTATCAGGTTCGTGATGAGCTTGCTTCCCGACTGGCTGTCGCTGACCGTTTTGTCCTGGGGCGGGGTGAACCTCAGCGCCGAGTTCGGAACGAGAAGGGCATCGGAGATACTGTTGACAGTAACGAATGCCGTTGCCGTCATGCCCGGCCTCAAGAGCATCCCGGAGTTGTCGACCGTAAGGACTGTTTCGTATGTCACGACATTATTTTCCGTCTTCGAGGCAAACCGGGCCTCTTTGACCCGGGCGGGGAACTTTTTGTCCGGAAAGGCGTCGACCGTAAAGACCGCTTCCTGGCCAACCGTGACCTTGCCGATATCCGCCTCATCCACGAAGATGTTGAGCTCCATCTGTTTTAAGTCTTCCGCAAGCTTGAAAAGAAGCGGGGTCTGCAAAGAGGCGGCAACCGTCTGGCCCGGTTCCACCTTGCGCTCGAGGACGATGCCGTTGATCGGGGAGCGTATGGTCCCCTTTTCGAGGTCGGTCCGGTTCGATCTCAATGTTGCCTCGGCCTTGGTGATATCAGCACGCGCGGTATTCTCAAGGGCCTTTGCGCGTTTATACGCGGCCTCGGCTGCATCGTACTCCGTGCGGGACGGAACTTTCCCGCCGCTGAGCTCTAAACTTTCCTTGAAACGGTTCAATTTGCTCTGCGTTTCGAGCGCGGTCGCCTTCGCCTCTTCAAGCTTGGCCTTCGCGTATCTTAAGGTTGCCTCGGACTGAAGGACCTGCGCCTCCAGCTTCGTGGTATCGAGCTTTGCGAGGATATCCCCCTTCTTTACACGGGAATTGTAATCGACGAGGACGGTCTTGATCGTCCCCGATACCTCCGTGCCCACCTCGACCTGTTCCACGGGCTGGAGGTTGCCCGTTGCGGTCACGGTGACGGTCAGTTCGCCTTTCTTCACCTCGGCCGTCCTGTAGCGGACCTGCGACTTCCCTGTCGCCGCGTAGACTATGACCGCCCCGGCCAGGATGAGCGCCGCCGCCGCGCATATGAGCCAGACCGTCCTTTTTTTAAGGAATGACCGCGGTTCCGCTAAACTCAGTATCCTTTTCAGATACGATGCATCGTTACGAGATGTTTCCATGGAAAGCTCCTTGCCGGAAAAGTTTATGTTCTCTTTGCCTGTATCTTTCATCGTTCTGTCCATGAAGTCGTTACAGGGTGGGAATTGGTTACAAAAAATTTATTCCCTGTTATTGCGGCCCCGGGGGCCCGTTTCGGAATCCCTGGCCGGACCGGGCACTTTACCCCACCCCGAACAAACCACCTGCCTCAGGCCGAGCCTGACCCCCTACCCGTCATCCCGGCGCTTGACGCCGGGATCCAAGGTTTTCTCGTAATTGTTTTCAGTGTCCGGGCTTTCAAAAAAACTTAAAAGAAGAACCTTAGATTCCGGTGTCAAGCACCGGAATGACGACAAGAATTATGACGCAGGTCGCGTGTAATCGGAGCGATAGGAGGAGACAAGAATCTTCTCCATGGGATGTAACCTTTTTCCCTCTCGTTGCGACTTAGAGAATAAAGGAGCCGGGCTGGAGATTTTAAGAGGCCCGCAGGGAAAAGAATGATCGTTTCATCGGCAACACTATCAATCCCATCGGTCAATACAGTTGCAATACCCTTTCCCGGGTGTCGCCCCCCGCAGGACATATGCGGGTCACGGACGGGCGGGCTTGCCGTGGCCCGTGGCGTCTGTTATAACAGAGTGGTGGGGCGAGACGGCATGAGCGAGGACGCGAAGGACCGCGAGGTTGCGGGATATATCGACCGTGTCAAAAAGGGCGATAAAGACGCCTTTTCCTTTATTATAAAGACATACAAGATGTACGTGCTCAAGATAGTCAACCGTCACATCCCTTATGAAGAGGCGGAGGAAGTGGCGCATGATGCGTTTGTCCGCATCTATGAGTCCCTTCCCCGGTTCAAGGGAGAGGGCGGCTTCAGGCAGTGGATGGCGGCGATAACCACCCGCGCCTGCTACGATTACTGGCGGCGGGCATACAGGTCGAGAGAGGTACCGATGAGCTCCCTCGGCGACGAGCACCGCGAATGGCTGGAACGGGCAGCGTCGGAAACCGCGTCCATAGAAGATATTGCCCGGCAGGCGGAGGCCCGCGAGCTGCTCGAGTACGCTTTATCACGCTTGTCGGCCGAAGACAGGATGGTCCTGGAGCTCGTCTACATGGAAGGTCTGTCGGTGCGCGAGGTTGCAGGCCTTCTCGGCTGGAGCACGGCAAACGTCAAGATCCGGTCCTTCCGTTCGCGCAGGAAATTGCACAAGCTCCTGAAGGATGCCGGCAGGAGATGAAAGGAGTGAGGCCCATGAAAAAGGAGAATGAAAAGATCGAAAAGGCCCTGGCAGCTGCGTACCGCGACCGCACGGGGCCGGAGCCCGGCGAAGGCTGGGAATTGTCCGTCATGAGAAGCATACGGAACATTCCCGACGTTCCCGAGAAGGCCCCCGGGCCTGATCTCGTCGGAAAGCTCTTCTGGGAGATATGCCCTGCCGCGTGCGCCGTCATTGTCTTCCTTGCGATCGCCTCGTACCGGATAAATGTCGCTCCCGCTGATGACTTTGCCCGGATGGTTGCGCCGGACAATACGATCGAAATGATGCTGGCCGACACCAACGGCTAAAGGAGAGATGCCATGAACACCGCAAAACTGGCCGTCATGCTCGTCCTGGTCCTTATTGTCGGGGTATTCGCAGGCTCCCTGGGAACGAAGATCTATTACCGGCATGAACTTGAAAGGTCGGGGGCTGACAGGCAGGGCCCGGAAGAGAGGGTGAACAGGATCGTCGGGCGCCTGACCGCAGACCTGAAACTCGATGCCGGTCAACAGGCCGAGGCCCGGAAAATAGTAGCGGCAACCGAAGCGCGGGCAACAGCCGTCAGGACATCGTATCAGCCGGAACTGAAGAGGGTATTTGACCGGGGATTCGAACAGATCGGTGAAAAGCTGAATGCCGGACAAAAAACAGAACTTCAGAAAAAGCAGGAGAAATTGTCTGCCCGGTTTGACGCGATGTATTTCAAGTCGCTGCTGGCCGCCAGGTCAGGAATGCCGGACATGGGCACCACCGCCCGGCTCCTCGGCCTCAACGCATCCCAGCGCGAAAAAATGGGGGCGATACTTCAAGACCTGAATAAACGTGAGGACCTCGTGATCGAAAAATATCAGAAAATGGAGCGGCCGGACCTCACGGCGGCCGATCGAGACATGAGAGAGCTCCGAAGCGCTTCAATGAAGGACCTGTCCGGGGTACTGACACGGGACCAGCTCGAACGTTTCAAGAGCGATATTGCCGCCTGGTGATCAGTCGAGATGCGCCTTGAGTGAAAGGTTGGTGTAGATCAGCCGCTCCCCCATCTGCCTAATTATGAACCGGTGAAACGCCGCAGCCAGATGGGGGCCTTCCTTTTCCATTCGCTGCAATGCCTCGACAGTTATCTTATAGAAGACGCTCTGTGCCTCGGTCACCACCGATGCGGTCGACGGCTCACGCAAATACAGGCCCAGTTCGCCTATGATCGTACCGGGGCCGAGCGTCCTTAAGCGGACCGTCTGGCCCGATGCGTCTTCGAGATTGACCGTTGCCCTGCCGGACTCGAGATAGTAGAGCGAATGCGGCGGGTCATTCTGCCGTATCAGGTAAAAACCGGCAGGTACCTCCTTGCGCTCCGCGTATTCCATGAGTTCGCGGACCTCGCCCGCATCCCCGGGGAAAAGCTCGCGAAGGCGTTCCTCGAGGGGATATACCTCGTGTTCGAGCAGCATGTGTTCCGAGCGCAGGATCTCGTCCTCGCACCATTGTGCGGCAAGATCGAGATCAGGGAACACCCGGAACGGGCCGGTATGGCCCGGTTCAAAACCTTCCCGCCGGAACAATGCGAGGGCATCCTCGGGCACCTGGGCAAACACAAGGACGTAACCGGCTGACCGGGCCTGTTCCCCCATCTTTATAAAGGTATTGACCGCCGACGAATCAAGCCCGTTCACGAGACGGAAATCCAGAACGGCGAACCGCAGGGCCGGGAGCGCCCCGTCGTTCGCCCTTTTGCGGATCCTGTCGTAGAGGTCGTTGGCGGTCCCGAAGAAGATGAAGCCCTGCAGCTTCAATATATAGATGCCGCCGCCTTTCCCGGCAAGCACCTGTTTCTGCACAGGGGCCCGGTCGACATTGCTCTGAAAGGTCGTCCCCGACAACGAGTGTTTGACGACGCTCACATGGCTGTATTTCACGACGAATATGACGATCGCAACGAGCATCCCGACAGCGACGCCCTGCAGGAAACCGAACATCCCGATGATAACGAGGATAAAGACAATGAGGACGTAATCGGTCTTCGGGAGCCGGGACCATGTGCGATAGAGCCACTCGTAAAGGAATGTCAGCCCCAGGAAGAGGAGCACGCCGCCCATGATCGGCCTCGGGAAATATGCGAGCAGCGAGCTCCCAAAAACCACGATGGAGCCGCACAGGAAGGCCGAGATCACCCCTACCATGCGGCTTTTCGCCCCCATTGAATACCCGAGGGCGGAAAGGCTCAAGGAATGGAAACCCACCGTGCTCCCGGTAAAGCCGGAAAGCAGGTTGGCAAACCCTGTCGCGCGCAGTTCCCTGTTCAGGTCAATGTCCTCCTTCACGACAATTTCCAGCCCGCTTGCATTGAGCAGCAGCGATATGCAGCTCAAGATGAGAATGGTCAGGAACTTGCCGGTCTGAGCGGCGACGAGCCTCCAGTCGACCTGTGAAACGGCCGAAAGCGTGAGATCGCGGGCCCCGCTGCCCTCGATGGACCCGATGAGCCAGCCCCCGGCACGCAGGCTGCCGAATGTGGCGCCGGCGGCATGCGCGATAGCAAAGAAGAGTGTGAAAGAAATGGCCAGCCAGACCGGCATGACAAGATAGTGATTGCGCCAGCGAAGGACAAAGAAAAGCACGAGGGCGAAGACAAGTCCCGGCAGCCATTTGATCAGAAGGCCCGACGAGGCGAGGTAGGTCATGTTTTCCAAGGTCAGCGCCCGGTCCGTCATGACGCCGAATGCTCCCTTGACGAGGAGGAGGCCCGTCCCGGCGAGAAATCCCCCGATGACGGGATAGGGCACAAAACGGATGAGGTTCCCGAGATCGAGGTACCCCAGAAGGAGGAAGAAGATCCCCGTTGCACACGACGCTATAAAAATAGCGGCAAGGACCGTTGCAAAAACCGCTGCGCCGGATGCTCCCGCTGTCATGTGACCGGCAATGGAAGCGGCAATGATGGCGACAATGGCCGCGGGTATCTCGTGCGGGCGCGCGACCGTCCCGGCGTAGGAACTGGTCAGTGCGGTCACGGTGCCGAGGACAAATGCGCCGAAAAGTATCAGGGAGATGCCCGTGGAGACGTAACCGGAAAGAGGGCCCGCAAAGATGAGGGCGGAAAAGGCGCAGGCCATCGCGATCGTCACGACGCCCGAGATGAGGCCCGCCGTCGCGATCGTAAGGCAGCGGCCGGATGCCGGTGCGGCCTGTCCACCGATGTGCCCCGTGTTCCCCGCCATATTTCGTACAATAACGGGATATTACCGTCTTGTCAATCTGAACCTTGCGGCGCGGCGGCCGGGTCAGGCCCCAGCATCTGCAGGTTGTTCACCGCGTGCTCAAGCCCGGGGTCTATCTCGATCGCCTGCAGGTAGGCCCTGCGCGCGTCAGACGGGCGGCCGGCCAGGAAGTACGCGTATCCCAGGTTGTTGTAAGCCCGTGCGTTCGAAGGCGACTTCTTCACCGTGTCCTCCCACAGCGTTATCTCGCTCCGGTACACATGGTTCCGCGCAACGGTAAAAGAACCAAGCACGGCCGCAATGCATGCGGCGAGGACCGCGAAGGACCTGACGCTCTTGAAACGCCGGAAAAAAAGCGAGGTTATGACGATCGCGGCAACGAGGAACAATCCCCAGCTCGCCTGGTAAAGATGGCGGTCGCTGATACTGTCGATACGCGGGACAAGGACGACGAGCACCATGTTGAGGAAGAACCAGCACACCCCGAAGGCAAGCCACGCCTTCCGGCGCACCATTCCCGCAACGCCGATGACGGCGAGGATGACAACGGACCCGGCCTGCACGGAAAAGACCGATGACGCCGGCACCTCTCCCGGGTCAATGTTGAGCCGGTTCGGCAGGAAAATATGGGAGAGGAGCTCCCCTGCGGCCGCCGCCTGACCGAGCAGGTTCTGCGTGAACCCTCTCAAGCCGAAACTGTACATGAGGATGAAGCGGTACCGCGGGTGACCAAGGACCATGGCGGCAATCGCGGCAAGAAGCGCCCAGTGGACCCACTGCCGGTACACCGTCCTCCTGACGGGCCGCATCTGCCCGGTGCATGCCTCGTACAGAATAAGGGCGAAAGGCAGGGTAACGGCATACTCCTTCGTCGCGACGCCCATAAGGAACAGAAGCGGCGACAAAACGTAGAGCCAGGACTTCTTCCCTTCCCGCGAACCCTTGATATAGGCGGTGAGGCTTCCCAGGTAGAACATCGTCATCATTGACGCGCTGCGCCCGCTTATATATGTGACCGCTTCGGTCCCTGCAGGATGCAGGGCGAAAAGGACGGCGGTCAGGATGGCTGCCGGGTACAGGGCATTTTGCGGAAGGCCCGTCCTGCATTCCTTGAGAAAAGAGACCGTCAGTTGATAGACGAGAAGAGTGTTGATGAGATGGATGGCAAGATTGAAAACGTGAAATCCAAAGACCCCCGGGGACGATGTCCAGTTGAGGGTATACGTAAGTTTCAATAAAGGGCGGATCCCGGGAAAAAATTGTTTCCCGAATGCAGACCAGGAGTGCACGGCGGAATTGAACACGATGACGTTGTAGTCATCGAGCTGGAACGCACCCTGGAATGAATTGATATACGCGATCAGCGCCGCGCCGAGGGGTATGAAGGCATACCAGGCACGGCCCGGAACAGGCGAACCGTTATTTTCCGAAGAAACCACCGGCCTTTTTAAAAACATCGACAACGCCCGATGCCGAATTGGATGCCTCCTGACGAATTAACGGACCACCGCGATCGGGAAGTCCTGTATCGTCTGCGGTTTCGCGGTGGTAGGCGTCTGCCTGCCCTGAGTTAATTCTTTTACCCTCTCCGACAGGTAGAGGTCAAGCATATTGATGGTGACCCTCCCCTTCCCTGTCAGGTCGGCCTTTCCCCCGAGCCCGTCGATAAGCGCCCGCGTGAATGCGCCATTGTTCCATTTCTGGTCCTCGAGCGATTGCTGGCGCCCCGTCGATGATGTGAACACGACCGCGCCGTTCTCCGCGCTTACCAGCTCATTGACGACGCCATCGATACTCGGCGGGATGGCCTTCGTTCCCCGCTTGCCGAGAACGTCGCCGGCATGGCATGTATCCATGAAAACAATGACCTTGCCGGGGATCGACGCCACCGCATCCTTGATATACGTGAAGAGAACGCTCGTCGATTCGAGGCGGGCCTTGTCAAAATCGGACGGTATGAAGTAATACTGCCCCGAACTGTTGTCCCCGTGGGACGACATGAAGATCATCGCGACATCGTGCTGGGTCGCGGAACGCTTGAGCCACTGCAGTCCGTCAACCACGTTGGCGCGGGTCGCCTGGGCATCCGTGAGGACCTTCACCGATACGTCCCGGTACAGTTTGCCTTTCTGCACGTTCATCGCCGCTGCAAAATCGTTTGCATCCTTCGCCGCGAACCTCAGGTTGTTCTCGGGATGCCTCGTGTACTTGCTGACCCCGATGGCGAGGACATAGAGTTTCGGCTTTATTGTAAAAGCGCCGGCCGCCGGCTGCTCAGCGGTCGTTCTCGTGACCCGGACAGAAGCCGGCTCGCTTGTCGTGTTCTTCGTCATCGCGATAATACTTATCGTGTTCTGCGGCCCGTCTACCGGCACATTGACAGTCCTCGAAACCGGGCCCTTGCCCTGCGCTGCCCGGGGCGTTGCCCCCTCGAGAACGATATCGCGCGCCTGCGGTACCGGGCGTCCGTCAACGAGGACCTTGATGCCCGTCACAGGCTCGCCTGAGGGAGAATCCACGGAGAATTTCACTGCCACGGTATTCGCGCCGGTCCGCGCCCCGTCGGCGGGCGATGTGATCCGGACCACAGGCGGAAGGCTCCCGGCAATGGACGGCCGTGCCGTCTGCTGGCCGGATGCCTTCAGGGCGGCGTTTTCGTCGAGGGTCGTCATGAGTGCGGCCAGGACCTCAGGATGGTAATATGTTTTCCGGAACCGGGAGATCGAATAGAAGTATGCCTCGCGGTCCCAGCCGTTGTTGACGTGCCATCCCAGTATGGAGTCGGCGCCGGGGCTCGCCGCATAGTACCCGCGCGGCGTCCATGCGACCCACGGCTTTCTCGGGCCGTCAAACTTGATGACCCGGAACATTGCGGCCAGTTCCGCGCCGTCGGACACCCGGTACCAGCGTATCGTCCCGTCATCGTGGCCCACAACGATAACCTTCCCGTTCTGCGAGACATTCGCGGTCCACGGGGTGGAAAAGGCACGTTTTTTCCACATGACCCTGCCGTTCGCGTCAAACCTGAAAAGGGACCAGTTCGAGCCGACGATAAACGACTGCCCTCCGGGGATTATTGCGGCGCTCCTCGCCATCTCATCCTTTCCCAGGTCGATCCTTTGATCGTTGAGCTTGAAACCGTCCTTGACCCTGATGCCGGTCAGTTTGATGCCGGGAGCGGAGCGGATAGGGTCGGCAAGCTCGGAATCGCGGCCCGATGCGGCGTCGAAATCACCATCGACGAGCGAGAAACGGTACGTCGGCGCCGGGCCCTTTCCGAACACGACACCGATCGCACTCCCGTCACCGGAGACCCTGATGGTCGTCTGCCGATAATCGGTCCCCACATCAGACCGGAGAAATAACCGCTTTCCCTCCGGGCTAAACCCGCCGAGGATCGGGTCCGCCGTCGCGTACACGATATTCCCGCCGGGAACGGTCCGGGTGACGAGTATCGTATTGCTTCCCGCAATCAGCCACTTCACGCTTCCCCTGCCGGCATCGTCAAAGATGCCGACGGGATACCTGCCGTTCTGGACATATGTACCGCCGGCTATCAGCTTCCCGCCGTCGGGCGACCACGAAACGGCAACGAGGCTCTGGTTTTTCTTCAGGCCGGAGAGATCGGGTGAATAGAGGAAATTCAAATTGTCTCCCGACAGGACCTCGATCTCCGCCGCACCGGATATGCCCGCCGCAATCAGCTTTCCATCGGGAGAGAACCTGACCTGCGCCCAATTGCCGGTACGGGTCTTTGTCCGCGCGATCTGTTTCAGGCCCCGGTCATACAGGACCACGTCCCCGTTGGCCGAAGAGGCGACGCACCGTCCGGAGCGGTCATAATCGACGGACCTGACTACCCCGGGGAATTCCGCCGTACGCCCGATACGCGCGAATGTGGTGGTGTCTACCGTATGTATGCCGCCGCTGTTGAGACCGACCGCGAGTGTTTTCCCGTCGGGCGCATACTGGAGATACCGCGTGCGGTCGGGAAAACCGCCCAACCGCTTGAGCATCCTGCCCGACGCGCGGTCATAAAAATATACGCAGTAATCGTTCGGCGCAGTATTTGTATAACCGCCGAATGCAACAACTTCCCCGTCGGGCGAGATAGCGGCGGCGTTGACAATTCCCTGCAATCCCTCGCCGATGGGGAAATGCAGCGTTTTGTAAAGTTTGCCGTCAGGCAGCGACCAGACCTTCACCTGCTTTTCCGAGGCGGTTACCATAAATCTTCCCGCGGCGTCGATGGACATGGTATAGATCGCCGAATTATGGGTTCCCGTATTGAGCTGGATCATCGGATCTGATGTAAGGGCGCCCGCCCCCATCGGAATGATCAGGGAAAAGAGAGCGACAAGTGCCAGGGACCGAAAAGCTAAGACTGCCGTGTTTCGCATAACGCCTCCCTGCTCTTTCGAGCCGTGATCAAAGCCGTGTCACCGGACACGCTGGACCGCGTATGTCCGCGAGTCGCCGCCTTCCGTTGCGCGCACCGTGCATGTGAACTGGTTGCCGCCCGGGGCCATGACAAAACTGAAGGTACCCGTGTTCCGTGCGTCGCTTGCCTCACGGAAGGTCCCTTTCGCCGTGTTGCCCGAGACCGTCCCTTCGAGCGGCCCGCCGAGCGTTTCTGTCTTGCGCGCGCCCGACGATACCTTGATGGGGACAACGACCGAGAAATTGCCCGTGATCCGGGCGCCGGTTGATGTCAGGCTGAAGGTTATGACCTCGCCCTCGGGGCCGGCAGAGCTCTTCCACGTGCCTGTCCACGGTACCCCTGCCCCCGTGCCCTGAGAAGGCGTCTCGACAGGCTTTGCGGTATACACCCTCCCCGTCGGGGCCCCCGGTTTGCTTGCCGCATAGGAGGCCTCCAATTGCTTTACATAATTGGCCATGGCGGTGTCGTTCGGGGCGTACCTCAAGTACTCCCTGTATGCGGCTATTGCCTCGGGGATCTTGTTCTGCTTCTGGTACTGCTCGCCCTGGGTGCGAAGCTGCATGGCGTACTGCGAGTTCTTCTGGTCGGCCGCATACTTCGCCTCCAGTGTCTTTATGTAATTTGCCATCGCGGTGTCGTTCGGGGCGTACTTCAGGTATTCCTTATATTTCATCACCGCTTCGGGTATCTTGTTCTGCTTCTGGAACTGTTCCCCTTCCGCGCGCAGCTGTTTTGCCCGCGCCGCCGCCGCCTGCGCGTCGCTGAGCTTTTTCATCTCGGCCTCGAGCTGTTTGATGTAACCTTCGAGCTTCGGGTCCGGCTGGCACTTCAGGCTTTCACGGTATTTTGTGATCGCATCGGCATATTTTTTCTGCTGTGCCAGTGAGTCGCCCTGCTGACGCAGCGCAAGGCATGCCTGCTTTGCGGCCGCCTGTTTCTTCAAGGAATCATCGAGCTGCTTAACATACGACTCGCGCTGCTTGTTGCCCGGTGCGCAGGCAATGTTCTCCCTGAATTTTGCCAGGGCGTCCGCATGCCTGCCCGCATTGTAGAGCGCCTGTCCCTCTGTCCATTTCGCCTCGCATTTGCGGGCCGCATCCTCTTTCTTTGCCTTTGCCTGCTGCAGCTCGCCCAGTTTCCATTTGAGCTTGTTCCAGTGGACCTCCATGTCCCCGTTGCGGGGCCGTATCTTGAGGCCTTCTTCCGCCGAGGCTATGCCCTTTTTGATCGTCGCCTCGTCGAGGGGCTGTGTTGTCGCTGCAAGCCCGGCAACGTATGTATAAAGCTCCTTGAACCTCTTGTCCTTGAGGCCGGCATCTTCCCGGAGCTTCGAATATTTTGCATAGTCGGGGTCCTTTATGTCCCCGTTGTCCCTGATGGCCTTCAGGCCCTGTTCGTAACTGGCAGCCGCCGCTTCGAAATTATATGAGCCGTAATACTGGTCCCCGGTGTTGAAGAAGGACCGGGCATACGCCTTCGCGTTTATCGCTTTCTGCTTGTTCTCCATCGCCGCGGCAAGCCCGTTTATCTGCGCGCGCCTCGGATCATCGGCTTTGAACTGTCCGGCTTTATTTTTAAGCTCCTTTGCGACCGCCGCGATCCCGTTCGCATCGGCAGGGACGCCCTTCGCAAAATTCGCTTTCGCTGTCTCGTAATACTGGATCGCGCCGCGTTTCGTCGCGAGCATCGTGTTTATCGTCCCGAGCGCCGCCTCGTAGTGTTTTTTATCAGCAGGGTTCAACTCGTACGTCAGGACCTGTTTGACATGGGCCTCGGCCTTTTCCCAATCCTCTGCCTTGAACAGCCGCGTCCACTCCGCGTTGCTCTTCTGCGAAAAGTCATTGTACCAGGCAAGCCCTTTATTGAAGTCTGACATCACGCGGGCCCACAGCGGGTTCGTCGACGCCTGTCCGCCCGCCTGCTGGCGCAGGATGTCCTGCATCTCGAGCATCGCCTTCTGGGCAGACCATATCTTCTTCTGCGCGATAAACGCGTCAAACTCCTTCGCCTTTGCCTCGACGCGCGGCCACACACCGGCGTACTGCTTTGCCTGTTCGAGTTTCTTTTTCGCGTCCGCATCGGACGGGTTCAGTTTCACTGCCTGTTCCAGCCGTTTTATCGCTTCCTTGTGGTCTGCCCTGTTCAGGGCATCCCATCCCATTTTCTTACATTCCTGGGAGAACTGGTTAAGGACCGGCGCGGCGAGCTTCGGGTCCGTTTTCGCCGCGTCTTCGGCAGCCGCTATCGCCTCGTCATATTTTTTCTGCGACCAGAGCTGTTTCGCCGTGTCGAGCTTCTTCTTCGCCTCGTCTTTCTTCTTGCCTGTCGCTACATCGGACTGCGAAATTGTCACGTTCAGGGAACCTGTGCCGCTGCCGAGGTCAGCCCCGTCCGCGCTCTTGACAGAGCACGTCATCGTGTACGACCCTGTCTTGCTGCACGTCACCCCCGTCTCCTTCGAGGCGGGAGCGGAGATGCTGCACCCTTCGGGCGATACGGCCCACTGGTAACGCAGGTTCTCCGTGGCCGGCGTCACGGCCGCCGCGAACTCCACCCTCTGCCCCTCCGCTATCTGGCGGTCTGCCGGGACGAGCCCGGCCCCTTCCTTCCAGATCATCGGAGGCGGTCCGGCAATTTTGGGGCCCGTCACGGTGACGGACGGCTTTCTCGCGGTAACCGTGATCTTTTCAACCCCGATCTCGTCCCCGCCGTCCTTTGCCTTCGCATGGACCGTCACGGTGACGGGCTTGTCGTCCTTCGGTTTGTAGGTGTACGTCTTCTGGTCCTGCGTCGCGGCGCCCCCTCCCTGCGTGTTGCCCGACGCCTCCCACCAGTACGAGACCGTCTGCCCGTCAAGTTTCGGCTGCTCCGTCAGGGTGATCCTGACCTCCTGCCCGACAAGAGGGTCTGCCGGCTGGGCCTTGAGGGTGATCGAGGGCTTCACGACCTGGATCGGTACCTGCTCGGACTCGCCGACCGTCATCTTGCGGCCGTCGACATCACGCTGGACGACGACCCAGACGGGCGTCGTCCCGGGCTTTCTGAAGGACGCCGTATTGCGCGACTGCGCACCGCCCTTCGTCTCGTACGCCGGGTTCTTCGGATCGCCGAAGACCGCGTCGGGATTGCGCTCCCATATATACGTGAACGAGCCGGCCGCCGGCTTGTCCCCCGAAAAGACCTCGGCGAGGAACGTGGCCTTCCCGCCTATCGGGACGCTCATCTCCTTCGGGCTCTCCTTCGTTATCTTGACCTTCAGGCCCGTGCACCGGACCGCGAGACTCGCGGATGCACTGCTGTCATCCTGGTCCGTAACTGTGACACTGGCGGTGCAGGTTTTGCACTCGCGTGTGTTGAGGACCTTTGCGCGGTCGTCCTTCGCGTCCTGGGCGCACCCGCCCCAGGTATATTTGTAGCCGCCGGACCCCTCGCTCGCCTCCGCCGTGAGTTCGACAATATCGCCAAAATCGGCGGGGTTCTTCGATGCGGTCAGTTTCACGGTGAGAGGTTTTGTGTGTTTCTTGTTCTGCTCGCGCCTCATCTTGTCGGCGAGCGCCGCATCCCAGGTCCCTTTGCCGTAAGCCCCCTCCCAACAGCCCTTCGCACAGTCATTCGGTGCGCCGAAGCTGTGCCGCCTCGTAGCCCCCCAGGCGCCCGCGCCGCCAAAACAGGGGCCGGAGCTTTTCGCTTCCGGGATCGATTTTCCTTCCGGGTCCCACCACACGCCGATGTGACCGGCCCATCCGCAATAGCACCGGCACAGGCAGTTATAGTACCGTGCGTCGAGCTCCTCTTTGGTCGGCGGCGGCGTGCACCCCTGTTCCAGGGAGGGTTTGCCTTTTTCGACACACCCGTCGGGCGTCATCGCCGTTACCGTCCGGGTCTGCTTCTTTGTCGCCCGAACGCATTCGCCCCACTCGGAATACTCGTAGGAGCATGACGGCGGTTCCTTCTTTACGGTACTTGCGGGCGATGCAGGGGGCATCGTATCCGTTCCCGGTTTCGCCGCATCCTGGGGCTTTTCCGGCGGCAGCTCGACGATCACCGTCGTACAGCCCCTTCTCGTTGCCTTGCCCGACAGCCCGTCTTCCAGCGCAACGATCGGCAGGCCGGTGACATACCAGTCGTACTGGTCGGCAACGCAGATCTCGTAGCTTCCCGGGGTATCAAGGGACACCTCCGCCGTTCCCCTGTACCCCCTGGCGAATTCCCTGCCGTTCACCGTCCACACGAACGTGCGGCCGGACCCCGGTTTCGCATGGATCCCGCCGAGGCATTTCGCATGCTCTTCGATATCCTTCCGGACCGCGTCCACATCCTTGCTGTCGCTCACGGAAAGCCGGACCGTGCCTTTCTCCTTGAGCCGGGCCGGGCTCGCCGCCACGGTGACCTTCTGCTCTTCGAGGGACTGCCGCAGGGCATCCGTCTCGCTGACCTTCAGCTGGCGGCTATCGAGCCACGTCTTGAGAACAGGCTGGAGGCACTTATTGACGAGGGCCTGCTGTACCCCTTCGTCGTGCTGTGATTCATAATCGTCGTAATGCTTCGACGCAGCCTTTGCGTGGCAGTTCAGAAGGGTCATCATGTAAGGCGGTATCAGGTCCTGCCGGAATTTGTGCCCCATCTCCAAACTCTTTCTGAGGCCCTTGGAATCATATATTCTGCACGCAAGGTTCCCGTCGTCGACGAGTTGCTCGCACGTTTTGTCCTCGATATTGTGCTCCCTGCCGGGGACCGTGTAGAGCCCGGCGATGAGGTCCATACAGTCCTGTCTGCCGACTACGGCCCCGTACCCGTACTGGCTGATCCAGTCGACAAGAAGCTCCCCGGTCGTCATGAATATGACACTGAACAGCTGGGCGTAGCCGAAGGTCGGGTTCGCAAGGCCCGCGATGGTTGTCGCAAGGCGGGCGCTCGCCTTCGCCGCACCCTCCTTTTCCACGGCCGCTGGAAATTCCTTCAACTCCCACAGAGCGATCAGCGACATGAACCAGTTCTTATAGGCAAGCCTGGCCCCGCTCTGGAGGGTCGACAGGGCGCCGCCCGATGCCTCTTCAAGGTTGACCCGCAGGGTTGCCCACTTCCCCTCGCCCTCCAGTATTCCCTTCAGGAAGGCGCGGTACCGCGCAGACGCCTTTGCCGTCATGGCCTCGAGCGCGGTGAGTTCGACATTGCCCTTCTTCATGACCTCGCCGCCGAGCTTATTTGCGAGCTGCCTCGATTTTGCGAGCATCGCCTTTGCATCGTCGGCCGATTCGAAGGCGGCCTTGATCGCATCGTCCACCTCGGTGGTAAGCGAGTCAAGGTCCTTTATGACACCGGTCTCGGCGTTGACGCCGCCCAGTTTCCGCGCGCTCTTGAGCCGGTCTTTGGCCCGCGCGAGGTTCTTTTTGGCCGTGTCGAGCTTTCCCTCTTTCAGGGCCTTCTGGGCCTCGTTAAGGCTGTATTCCGCAGATTGCACGTACCCCTTGAGGTTGGCCTCGCCGACCTGTTCCGCCGCGTGCTCCGCTTCAGCCGTTGCCTTGTGGACAAGTTCATACGAATCCGAGCCCTCTTTGGCGGCCAGTTCGGAGACCTGCACCCGTTTGCCTGTCTCGTAACCCTGCCGGATAAACTTGGTCGGTGTTGTGTAGAGCCCTTCGGCCGCATCTTCGCCGACCTCCAGAAGGTTCGGGTAATTCCCCATCTTAAGAAATTGAGCGATCGCCTGCTCGTTCTGCTCGATCCCCTTCAAGAGCTGGGCGGGCGGGTAAAAGTTGACCGATTTCAGGAGGAGCTGGATCTGTTCAGTGCTGTATCCCGCATTCTGCGACATGGAGAAGATCTTCTTTCT
>CALMFJ010000140.1 GCA_937862865.1 uncultured Pseudomonadota bacterium
CCCCAGAAATCTATCGGGCGCGCCATGACGAATGCGCCCGCGAGCGCCGTCACCTGAACGACGAGATAGAGCCCCACCAGTTCCTCCGATTTGAAACCGAGCGTTGTGGCGGCAAAGATGCTGGAGAAGACAATGACCGTGTTCACACCGTCCTCATACAGGAGGTACGCAAGCAGAAATCTCCTCTGGTGCCTGTTCAACCACATTGTTTTCAAAACGGCAAGGGTGGTCTTCAAACCTTCCCTCGCCGCCGAGGCTACCGTCACTCCCTTGTGTTCATCACCGGGAAGAAAGAGAAAGGCCGGCAGGGAAAAGGCAAAAAAGAACAGGGCGGACATCGGCCATGCAAGGGTCATGTGATCGATCTTTATAAAGACCAGCGCGGCGAGAAGCGAAACGATCGAACCCAGGTAGCCCGTTGCGAACCCCCAGGCCGAAACTCGCCCCTGGTACTGATTCTCTGCTATGTCGTTCAGGAACGAATTATAGAAAACTATCCCTCCTTCCATTCCGATGTTGGCAACGACAACAAGAAGGAAACCGGGAATTATGCCGCCCTTTCCAAGAAACACCAGGGACGCTGTCGCCACAACGCAGACCATCGTGTACAGGAAAAGGAATTTCTTTCGTGCGCCTGAGAAATCACAGATCCCTCCGAGCAACGGGGAACTTAAGGCCACGAATGCCATGCTGACCGAGATGGCCCTGCCCCACCAGACATCGCCAAGCCCTGCGTCGTTGCCCACTATGACCGTCGTGTAATAGACAGGAAAGATCACTGCTGCGATCACCGCAGAATAACTGGAGTTGGCAAAATCGAAAAGGCACCAGGAGAGAATTTTTTTGTCGAAATACGCGCTCTTCATTGTCTTTTGGGGTGCACTAATTTACAATAAAAGGTGCTGTGCATCCACTAAATTAGGGAGGGGAGTATGAATTTGTCTGTTTTTGATTCCATGGATGAAAACCAGCTCCGGAATTACCTGGGCTTCCTTCTGTGGCATTACCGTGTTGTGGATGCATTCTGGTTCATTTATGTCAATGACCTGTACGGGCAGGAACAGGCCGAACGGATAAACGAAAAGGTCTGGTCGCGGGTGCCCGAGATGGGCGTGCACAACCTGCTGCAAAGGTTCGATATCACCGAAGGAGGTCTCAAGGGGTTTCTCCAGGTGTTAAAGATGTTTCCCTGGACCGTAATCGTCGATTATCAGATCGAGGAAAAGGACGATGAGATCATTGTGACGGTCCCCCATTGCCCGACACAGGAAGCGCGCTTAAAACGGGGCCTCGATGAATTTGTCTGCAAGTATATGCATGAGGGTGAATTCAAGAGCATCGCGCGTGCGGTCGATCCCGCAATCAAAGTGGAATGCGTCTTCGCCCCGCCCGACGAACACCCGGATGATATGTTCTGCAAATGGAGATTTACGTTAGACAACACATGACGCTGAGTTTATTCGCGCAGACGGAGGCATGATGATAGTAGGGGTACCGAGAGAGATCAAAGAAGGTGAGAACCGCGTGTCCATAACGCCCGCGGGCGTTCACACTCTTGTGCTCGACCGCCATACCGTGCTTGTGGAGAAGGGGGCGGGAGCTGGAAGCGGCTTCACCGACGAGGAATACGCAAATGAGGGCGCGGAGGTTGTCGATAACAGGCGTTCCGTTTTTGCCCGGTCCGACATGATCGTCAAGGTCAAGGAACCGCTTGAGGAGGAATGGCCGCTCCTCCAGAGCGGACAGGTTGTCTTTACATATCTCCACCTCGCTTCATCGCAAAAGCTTACGATGGGCCTCCTCAGGCAAAAGATCACCGGCATAGCGTACGAGACGATGGAAGACAAGGACGGCAGGCTTCCGCTGCTCATCCCCATGAGCGAGGTCGCCGGGCGCATCTCTGTGCAGGTTGCCATGCGCTTTCTCGAATCTGATTATGGCGGACGCGGCGTCCTTTTGAGCGGCGTTCCCGGTGTCGCCCCCGCCGAGGTCGTCATAATCGGTTGCGGCATAGTGGGGTTGAATGCGGCTGCGATCGCGTCGGGGCTTGGCGCACACGTCACCGTGTTCGACGTCTCCCACGAGCGGCTGCGCTACGTCGACGACATCATGCGGGGCTGCGTAACGACACTGTACTCGACGCCGTACGCCATTGAGAAAGCCGTTCAATACGCAGACGTGGTCATCGGAGCTGTCCTCGTCCCCGGGGCCCGGGCGCCGGTCCTCGTTACCGAGCAGATGGTATCACGTATGAAACCCGGATCGGTCATCGTCGACGTCTCCATCGATCAGGGCGGTACGGTGGAAACGATGCGGCCGACGTCGCACGCCGAACCCATATACAAGCTTCATGACGTCATTCACTACGCAGTGCCCAATATGCCGGCATCCGTTCCCAGGACGGCGACGTTCGCCCTGACGAACGCCACGCTGCCCTACGTCCGCGCCATAGCATCCGCCGGAATCAAAAAAGCCGCTGAAAAGGACCTCACGATCGCAACAGGCATCAATATGAGGCGCGGGACCCTGACCCATCAGGCAGTCGCCGACGCGTTCAAGATGAAATGGAAGGCGTGGAACAGGGCATAATGAACGTTCTGCGTTCTGCGTTAAAAAAACGATGACAAATGACCGATGAATTGACAACGTAGAACGCGGAACGTAGAACGTAGAACTTCTATAATATCAGATCCACGTTCCCCGTCTTTGTTGCGATGAAGGTCGGGACGGTGAAGGCCTCGGCGGCCTCGGAGGTTGAAAGGCTGCCCTCTGCGGAGTCTTTCCGGCCCGTGAACGGGACCGTGTCGGGACTGCGCTGGCACTGGCAGTTGATATTGACCCGTGAAACGTGATGAACAAGGTACGATGTCAGATCCCTGATGTGTGACATGTCCCGGGAGAAAACGCTCGCCTGCTGTCCGTAGTTCGACTCCCTGATATACTTCAGAGGTTCATTGATGTCGTCATACGGCACGATGGGAACGACCGGACCGAACTGCTCTTCCCGGCAAACACGCATAGTGACGGCTGCCGGGTACAGGACTGCGGGGTAAAAGAAGGTACCCGCCGATCCACCTCCCCCTTCGTTGACAACGCCGGCGCCAAGCCCCAGCGCATCGTCGACCAGTCCCGACAGATATTCCACCCGGTCATTCTCGGCAAGCGGCGTGAGGACGACACCATCTTCCCAGGGCATTCCGGATCTGAACGTTTCAATGAAACCGTTCAGGCATTCGTTGAATTCATTCGCCACCGAGCGATGGACAAAAAGTATCTTCAACGCGGCGCAGCGCTGACCATTGAATGTCAAAGCGCCTTTCGCACATTCCGCCGCGGCCGTTTGGATATCCGCATCAGGCAAGACGACAGCCGGGTTCTTTGCCTCAAGGCCGAGGATGCAACGGAGCCGGTGCGGCTTCGGGTGGAGCCCCCGGAGGTAGGCGGCAACCGAACTGGTCCCAATAAAGTAGAAAACATCTATCCCGCCTGAGGCAAGAAGAGGGGGAATGATGCGCCGGCCGTCGCCGTACACGAAATTCACCGTTCCCTTCGGGAAGGTCTCCTCGACAGGTTTGAGGATATGCTGGAAGAAAAGGCAGCCGAGGCGCGGGGGTTTTATGATGACCGTATTTCCCGATAAGAGGGCCGGAGCGAGTGCCGTCATCGTCTCAAAGAGCGGATAATTGAACGGGCCCATGATAAGGACCACCCCGCACGGTACCCGTTCAAGCCGTCCTGAAATTCCGCCGCCTTCAACGAAGGCCTCTCCGGCGTTCCCGTATTCCGTTATTTTTTCCATGCAGGACCGGGCATACGACAGTGCACGATCGAATTCATTTCCTGATTCCCGCGCCGTTTTTCCTATTTCCCACTGGAGCAGGCGGACAATGTCATCCCTCAAGCCTTCCATCCGCTCGAGAAACGCATTGAAGCGCAGGGCCCTTTCACGGGCCGGCAGGACGACCCACTCTCCCCTGCCGTTGTGGAAAGCAGCTCGGGCATCACGAAGAATACTGAGAGAGGCTTCCTCGTCCATTGACGGAACGGACCCGATGCGTTTTTGAGAAAGGCCGGCTACCGTACGAATGAGGAGGGGCGAATGTACCTCCCTGAACGGTCCCCGCCAGTCGGCGACCGTGCCCTCCCGCAGGTAGTCCTTCCGCCCCACAGGGATCCCCTTGAGCATGTCGGGAGGGATATCGTTCTCAAAAGGAAAGATGGATAACATCGCGCTTATTATAGAAGGAAAACCGGCCAAAGCAAAAGAAAAAAGGAAGGCGCAAAGTGTTATTGTTAACTCCTTACGCCCCACGCGCCACGAAAAAAAGCTCCCCGGGCAAGACTCGAACTTGCAACCTACTGGTTAACAGCCAGCCGCTACTGCCGATTGAGCTACCGGGGAGTGGAATTCACTTTTGGTATTTCAAATAGCACGGCCCTTGCGAGGGGCCTTGAACAATGGGATTAAATTAACTACAAATACCGCCTAAAGTCAAGAGCTAGTGTGCTCTATGCAAGCTTTTTGAACTTCCTTTTCCCCACCTTGATGACCTTTCCGAGCAGTTCCGATCTGGGTATCTCCTTCACCGATATTTTTTGGAACTGACCGCCTGTTATATCCGCACATGAGACCCCGCCCTGTTCGAGCATCCTCATGCCCTCGGATATTGTCGGGACCATTCCCGATTCTTTCAGGAGGTGAGGGATCGAAACTAGGTCCGGCATTCCCTGCATCGACCAGGTCTCCGTGTCGTCGGGAATACCCTTGTCCCTGAACGTTTTCTCGAAATTCTCATGTGCTGCGTCGGCGGCAGGCCTGTCGTGGAAGCGGGTAATCATCTCTTTCGCAAAATCGACTTTGGCCTGTTTCGGGTGGACCGTGCCGTTTGCCATGCCGGCCTTGAGTGCATTGAGCCCCTCAAGAGGGACATCGCTCAAGAGCTCGTAATATTTGATCATGAGGTCGTCGGATATCGACATGAGCTTACCGAACATCTCGTCGGGAGGCTCGTCTATACCCACGTAATTGCCGTAGCTCTTGCTCATCTTATTGATACCGTCTGTACCCTCGAGAAGAGGGACCGTGACGAGCACCTGGGATTCCTGGCCGTAAGCCTTTTGAATGTCCCTTCCCACGAACAGATTGAATATCTGGTCGTGGCCTCCAAGCTCGATGTCGGCGTCGAGCGCGACAGAATCATATCCCTGCACGAGCGGATAGAGGAATTCGTGTATGCTGATCGGCACATTGTTCTGAAAACGGTTCCTGAAATCCTCGCGCTCCATGATCCGCGCCATCGTGTACTGGGCGCACAGCCGTATCATATCTGCGGCGGTTATCTTTTCGAACCACTCGCTGTTATACCGCACCTCTGTCCTGTCCGGGTCGAGGATCTTGAAGACCTGCTTCTTGTAAGTCTCGGCATTGGCCATTATCTCGTCCCTGCTCAGGGCCGGACGTGTTTCGTTGCGCCCCGTCGGGTCGCCGATCATCCCGGTGAAATCGCCGATAAGGAAGATAGCCAGATGGCCCAGCTCCTGGAACTGCTTGAGCTTCTGGAGAACAACCGTATGCCCGAGGTGGAGGTCAGGTGCCGTCGGGTCCATTCCCAGCTTGACCCTCAACGGCTTTTTCTGCGCCTCGGAACGTGCAAGCTTGTCCCTGAGCTCCTTTTCGTTGATCAGGTCGACCGCTCCCCTTTTGATCACCGCAACCTGTTCTTCAATACCCATGATCGCTCCATATCATTATGTGAATTGAATTGCGTTATGAACCCGGGCTAGACTATTTTTTCCTTGATCCTCGTGATGTCGAGGCACCTATTCCCGGTCCTGCCGATCGTGAGCAGCACGCCCTGGACCTCGACATCGTCCCTGCCGACCTCGAATCTCTGGGGCATCTGGGTATAGAACCTCTCCAGGACGCTCTCTTTATCCATCCCGATCACGGAGTCGGCCGGGCCGGTCATGCCCGCATCGGTAATATACCCGGTCCCTTTCGGCAGTACCCGGTTATCCGCTGTCTGAACATGGGTATGCGTTCCCATGAGGGCCGCAACCCTGCCGTCGAGAAACCACCCCATGGCGATCTTCTCCGACGTTGCCTCCGCATGGAAATCGACGATAACCGGTATCTCCCGGTCCTGCTCTTCGAGAAACCCCTCCATTGCCCGGAAGGGGCAGTCAAGGGGGTTCATGAAGATGCGGCCCTCTATGTTCGCAACACACAGGGCCATGCCGTTCTTCCGTATCACTGTATAACCGAAGCCGGGGGTCCCCCGCGGGTAGTTGAGCGGACGGATAACGCGTTGCTCTTCCATGAGGTACGTCGCGACCTCCTTCTTCTTCCAGACGTGGTTGCCCGTCGTTATTACATCCACACCCATGGCGAGCATCTCCGCTGCAGTGCGCCCCGTTATGCCTATCCCGCCGGCGAGGTTCTCCCCGTTTATGACAATGAAATCCGCACGGGAATTCTGCAGGTACTGGGCTACCGCTTTCCTCCCCGGTTTTCCGATGACATCGCCGAGAAAGAGTACTGTGAGGGTGTTATTTTGCATATTCAACCGAACGTGTCTCCCTGATGACGACTACCTTGATCTGGCCGGGATAGCTCAGGTCCGTCTCTATCTTCTTCGCGATGTCCTTGGACATCATGATGATGCTCTCGTCGTTGACCTTTTCACTGTTCACGACAATGCGGATCTCGCGGCCCGCCTGAATCGCGTATGATTTCTCAACGCCCTGGAAGGTATTGGCGATCTTTTCCAGCTCCTGGAGCCTTTTTATGTAGGTCTCGAGCATTTCGCGGCGCGCCCCGGGCCTTGCCCCGGACAGTGCGTCCGCCGCCTGCACGATGACATCGAGAAGGCTCTTTACCTCAACATCCTCGTGGTGGGCCAGGATCGCGTGGATGATCTCCTCGCTCTCACCGTACTTCCTGGCAAGGTCGGCGCCAATGGTGGCATGGGAGCCTTCAACCTCGTGGTCGACGGCCTTACCGATATCATGGAGGAGCCCCGCCCTCTTGGCCTCCTTGACGCTGATCTTGAGTTCCGACGCAATGGCCCCGCAGATGAACGCCACCTCCAGCGAGTGCTGGTAGATGTTCTGGGCGTAACTGCTACGGAACTTGAGCCGTCCGAGGAGCTTGACCAGTTCCGGGTGGACGTTGTGGACGCCAAGGTCGAACACAGCCTGTTCCCCGGCCTCCTTTATCTTCTCTTCCATCTCCTCGGCTACCTTGGAAACTATTTCTTCGATCCGTGCCGGATGGATCCTGCCGTCACTGATAAGCTTTGAGATGGCAATCCGTGCCACTTCCCTCCGCACGGGGTTGAAACAGGACAGGATGACCTCTTCCGGCGTGTCGTCGATGATGATATCGACACCCGTGGCCGCTTCGAGGGCCCGTATGTTGCGCCCTTCCCTGCCTATGATCCGCCCCTTCATCTCTTCGTTGGGGAGCGGGACGACAGAGACTGTGTCCTCACCCACATATTCGCCGGCATACCGCTGGATGGCGAAGGCGATTATCTCTTTCGCCTTCTTGTCGGCCTTCTCCTTCGCCTCTTCCTCGATCTTCTTGATCATCTTCATGGATTCGAAGCGGGCTTCCTGTTCGAGGCCCTGGATAAGCATCTTTTTCGCCTCTTCCGATGTCATGCCCGATATCTTTTCAAGTTCTTCCCGCGAACGGGCCAGAAGGCCCTCCTGCTCCCTGAGCTTCGACTCGAGCTGGTTGTTCTTGCCCGACACCTCACGGTCCTTACGGGTCAGCTCTTCTTCTTTCTTCTCAAGGGTGTCGAGCTTCTTGTCAATGTTCAGCTCTTTCTGCGAGAGCCTCCGCTCCGTGTTCTGCATCTCGATCTTGCGCGCCTTCACTTCCTGCTCGATCTCGTTGCGGGCCTGAAGGACTATGTCCTTGGCCTGGATGGACGCCTCGCGCATGAGGACGTCCGCCTCTTTCTTCGCATCGTCGAGTATCTTCTTTCCGATCTTATCGTACTCGCCTACTTTTTTCTGATGGATGAGCTTTGTAAGAAAGAATCCGATGAAGAGGGCTACAACAAAAGATATAACAGCCGTAACGATTGTAATCAAGGAAACCCCCTAATCTATCTCAATATTATTAAGGGGGTGCAATTACAAGGAAAGAAAGAGGATTAACTGGACAACCGTTCTACATCTCTATGTAAACCCCTCCAGGAGAGCTTGAAATGATCTATATCAAACCTCTTGTTTCCCTTAAGCATTACCCCTTAAAATTAGCCCCGCAGATGCCGTGTAGACGATATGTCTTGAACCTCGTTTTCACGTGGGTGCCGTTATATTGCGTCAGGCTTCTCCCTCGAGGTGAGCATGCACACAACAACAGGGAACAGCTCCCGGTGTTGAGGTGTTGGCTCACAGCCTACCGCCTATCACGAACACCGCAGGGAACATCTATATTCTCAATATCTTCGAACTTTTTTATCAGCCGAAGAGTCCTTCCGTCCACCTTTTCTACCTGCTGCTTCATTTCCAGGTATTCATCCGCCAGCTCCATCATTGCCATGATAACGGCGTTCAGCGTATTGACGATCCCGTACCGGTTAACTACGTGATCTATCCTGTCCGCGACGTAATGCGCATCGCGTTTTATCCTCTCGTCGTCCTCACCCACAAAGGTAAAAGGCTGTTTCAGGATGGTTACTTCAACCTTCTTCTCCATGTGAACCCCTAGATCTCTACTTTTTCAACTTTCTCGAGTATCTTCTGGACCTTTTCGATGAGTAATTCCCGCTCGCCCCGAATTTCTGAAATCTTGCCTTCTAAGTCCTTGTCATTATTGCGGATCGAGTCAACTTCCGCCTTCAGCCTCTCGTTTTCCTGCTTCATGAGGCGATAGCCGTCGATGAGCCTGTCGATCTTTTCTTCCAGTTCTTCTATACGGTTTACGTTAATTATTTCCTTATTTACGCTGAAAATTTCCATATCTAGTTAATTATCCTTTCTTTTCTGATCGAAAGTCAAGTACAAAAGGTATTCTTTTATAAAGGTGTCGATGCCCCCGTCGAGCACCGCGTCGGCGTTGTGTTCCTCGTGTTTGGTCCGATGGTCCTTGATCAGCCGGTAGGGGTGAAGGATATAGGAACGGATCTGGCTGCCCCAGGCGATATCCTTCTTTTCCTTGTTCAGGGAATCCATCTTCTCTTCCTTCTTTTTCCTTTCCAGTTCGTAGATCCGGGACTTCAGGATGGCCATCGCCATCGACTTGTTCTTGTGCTGGGACCGCTCATTCTGGCACTGCACGACGATCCCCGTCGGGATGTGGGTGATCCTGACCGCCGAATCGGTCCTGTTGACATGCTGGCCGCCCGGGCCGCTCGACCGGTACGTATCGATCCTCAGGTCCTCCTCCCGGATGTCCACCTCGATATCCTCCGATATCTCGGGATATGCGTAGACGGACGCAAAGGATGTGTGCCTGCGGTTGTTTGCGTCGTACGGCGATACCCTGACGAGGCGGTGAATGCCGTTCTCGCATTTAAGGTACCCGTATGCGTGCCTTCCCGACACAAGGAACGTCACATTCTTGATGCCCGCCTCTTCCCCGGGGAGCAGGTCAACTACCTGCGTTGTGAAACCCTTCTGCTCCGACCATTTGAGGTACATCCTGAAGAGCATCTCTGCCCAATCCTGCGCCTCCGTCCCGCCCGCGCCCGAGTTGATGAACATGATCGCGTTATTGTCGTCGTTCTCCCCGGAGAGCATCCTTTCGATCTCATACGAACCGAGGGATTCGTCGAGCGACCTGACCCGCGCGGTCAACTCCTCGACATCCGCCGAATCCCCCGTCTCCCGGATAAAGTCGGAAAGGATATGGATCTCTTCGAGCTCCTCCTCTTTCTTCAGCCAGGACCTTATCTCCTCATCGAGGCGCGAGCGTTCCCTGAGGACCTTCTGGGCCCTCTCCTGATCGTCCCAGAAGTTGGACTGCGCTACCTCTTTATCCAGGAGGGCCCGTTGCTCCTCGAGTTTCGGGAGGTCAAAGATAACCTCGCAGCGAGGCGATCCGACTGTCAAGCTGGTCTATTTTTCCTTTGATCTCGTCAAGCATGTTTACCTTCCCTGGATAAATTGCAGTGTCTCAGGCATGAAGCCGTTTTATGACCTCGGAGCCGAACCCGGAACACGATACGGGCCTGGCCCCGTCGAGCTGGCGCGCGAGATCGTATGTCACTATCCCTTCCTGGATCGTCCTTTCGACACCCCGGCGTATCATGTCGCCGGTCCCGGCAAGCCCGATGTGATCGAACAGCATCGCCCCGGACAGGATGAACGATGTGGGGTTTACCATATCTTTACCGGCATACTTCGGTGCACTCCCGTGGGTCGGCTCGAAAATGGCAACGTTGTCGCCGAAATTTGCCCCCGGCGCCACTCCCAGACCGCCGATCAATGCCGCACAGGCATCCGAAAGGTAGTCGCCATTGAGGTTCGGGCACAACAGGACATCGTAATCAGCGGGCCGCGATATGACCTGCATGAACATGTTGTCCGCTATCCGGTCATTGACCTCTATCTTCCCGGGGAGCGCCTCAGCCGACAGTTCGTCGTACCCGGCCGCGGTCTCGTAGGCCCATTCACGAAAACCCCCCTCGGTATATTTCATGATGTTGCCCTTATGGACGATCGTGATCACCCTGCGCCCCATCCGGATGGCCGCATCCATCGACCACCGCGCGAAACGCTGCGTCCCGGTGCGGCTGATGGGTTTTATCCCCACCCCGCTGTCGGGCCTTAAGTCAACGCCCATCTTATCCTTCAAAAAACTGATCACGATGCGCGCGTCATCACTCCCTGCCTGCCATTCTATTCCCCGGTACAGGTCTTCGGTGTTCTCCCGGAAGATGACGATATCGACCGCCTCCGGCTTTTTTAAGGGGCTCGGCAGGCCCCTGAACCAGCGTACCGGCCTCATGCACACGTAGAGGTCGAACATCTGGCGCAGGTAGACGTTCACACTGCGGAAGCCTCCGCCCACCGGTGTTGTAAGCGGGCCCTTGAGGGCGAGCGAACACTCTGTTATCGCATCGACGGTCTCGGGGGGAAGCAGGAGGTCTTTGTGCTCGAGGGCCTTCAAACCCGCGATGACAGGTATCCATTCTATCCTCTTCGTATTGCCCGTCGACCTGAGCACGGCTTCCTCGAATATCTCCCGCGAGGCGTTCCAGATGTCCTCTCCGGTGCCGTCCCCGGCAATAATGGGAATCCTGATTGTTTCCATCAAATAGTGAACCCCTTGTATTTCTTGATGTATATGTCGAGGCCTCCCTCGTTCAGGATATCCTGCATGATGCGGGGAAGCGGTGAAAACGTCCTCGTACCGCCCGTCGTTATGTCCTTCAGGACACCTTCGGCCAGATCGATCTCGAGTTCGTCGGCTTCATGCAGGCCCTCTATCGGGCAGATAATCGCGGCAAGCCCCACGTTAATGGCATTCCGGTAAAATATGCGGGCAAAGGATCTGGCTACGATCGCATCTATCCCTGCCATCTTGATGATGAGGGGTGCGTGCTCCCGGCTCGATCCCAGGCCGAAATTCCTTCCTCCCACGATGATGTCGCCATTCCTGACCCTGTCGCTGAAACCCGGGGCAATATCGTCAAAGACATGCTTTTTGAGCTCATCGAGGTTTGAGCGCAGATGGTAGAACCTGCCCGGAATGATATGGTCCGTCGAAATGTCATCCCCGAAGAGCCATGCGTTTCCCCTGATCACCATTTATAAGACCTCTCTCGGGTCAGAAACTTTGCCCGTTAACGCACTCGCCGCCGCGGTGGCCGCGGAGGCCAGGATAATACCCGATTCCGGGTTGCCCATCCGTCCGAGGAAATTCCGGTTGGAGGTGGCGACGCACACTTCATTTTTGCCCAGAATGCCCTGGTGCAGCCCGATGCAGGGACCGCAGCCGGGCGGCAGAATAGCGGCGCCCGCATCAAGCAGGGTTTCAAGTATGCCTTCCTTCACGGCATCGCGGTAGACGGCCCGCGATGCAGGGCCGATGATAAGCCGGACCCCCGGGTGCTTCATCCGCCCTTTCAGTATCTGCGCGGCAACCCTGAGGTCCCCGGTCCGCCCGTTGGTGCACGAGCCGATGAATACCTGGTGAACGGCCGTTCCCCTGACCTCTCTGTCATCAACAGCCCGCGTGTTGTCCACTGTGTGGGGAAGGCTGACCATCGGTGTCAACGCTGCGAGATCAATGTCAAAGACCTTCTCACAGCATGCATCGCTGTCCGGCGTGATCTCAACGAAGAACGCTCCCCTGCCCCTGTCTTCGAGGAACGACCGCGTCATGTCGTCCGAAGGGAAGAGGCCGCACTTCGCACCCGCCTCGACAGCCATGTTCGCTATTGTCATCCGGTCCTCGACCGGCATTGCGTCAACCGCGGCACCCGTGAACTCGAGCGATTTGTATGTCGCCCCGTCGGCGCCTATCATCCCGATGATCTTGAGGATAAGGTCTTTCGGGAACACCGCATTCGGGAACCGGCCCTGAAGCCTGAAGAGGAATGTCTCGGGCACTCTCATCCAGGTCCTGCCCAGCCCCATGGCGGTTGCGATATCAGTTGAGCCCATGCCTGTGGAAAAAGAGCACAGCGCCCCCCCCGTGCACGTATGGGAGTCGGCCCCGACGAGGACCTCGCCGGGCAAAAGCACCTTTTCGGACATGAGCTGGTGACAGATGCCCTCGCCGATGTCGCTTACATTCGCGCCGTAGTGTGCCGCAAAGTCCCGTATGGCCATATGGTCGTTCGAGAGTTCCATCCGGGGGCTCGGGGATGCGTGATCTATGAAAAAAGTGACCTTCGGCCCGTCGAACAGGCTTTCGAAACCCATCTCAACGAACCGCCTGATCGCAAGCGGCGCGGTACCGTCCTGCAGGAGTATCCTGTCAATATTCACGATGATGGAGCTTCCCTGCACGACATCGCGGCCGGTGTTCCGCCCCAGGACCTTTTCGGCAAGCGTTTTCCCCATATCCGTTGCTAAGCCTCCGCCTTGGTGAGGTCTTCGAACCTTATATCAAGCCCGAGGACGCCGACGATCTCGCCTATCTCGTCCCGTATCGGACCCGAGACGGTGACGCACAGCGCACCCGTTATTCGCGATGAATAAAGATTTGTCGCGTGGACCTTTCCATCGCTCATCGGCTTTATGAACCAATCCCTGTCGGAAAAATCCTCATGGAGCCCGATCTTCTGGTACTTCGCCTTATCAACCACCTGCGTGATATTGCGGGTGGTCTTGATGCCCTCCCCGTTGACGGCGTAAACGAACTGGATATAAGGGTAGTCCCGAACGAGGTTCTTAAGGCGCTCCTCCTGCCTTTCGGGGTCCATGCCCTTGATCGCCGGATCTTCTATGTACTGCTCGATCAAATGCGCTGCCATATCGAGCGCCCTTTTCTTCATCAATTCGAACTCGGACACGAATATCTCCGGGATATACCGTCTGACCTGGTGTTCGATCTCATCTTCCGACATGCACGTGACCCTGCCCTCCTCATACTGCCGGGCGATCCACTTGTTGATCTTGGCAACGCCGGGATGTGTCTTTTCGACGCGTTCCTTCCCGGTCAGGGCAAAATGCGAGTTTACCCAGTGGGCTATACCGGCAAGCCCGGACTTGTCGGTGATATTGACGGCGAGCGGCCTGTTGAGAAGCTTCGCCGTGTCGAACGGGGAATATATCTCCTCGTTCTTCAGGATGCCGTCTATGTGGACCCCGGCCGACGTCGCGTTAAAATCAAGCCCCACGAAAGGCTGGTTCTTCGGGACATGGTGACCGATCTCGCGCTCGAAGTAATTGCGCATCTCCGTGATCACCGTCGTATCGACCCCGTTGTCCTCACCCGTCAGCGAAACATATTCCATGATGAGGCCCTCGATCGGAACGTTTCCCGTCCTCTCGCCGAGGCCGAGGAAGGTCCCGTTGACATACGCGCACCCATACATCCACGCGCTGACACTGTTGATGAGGACCTTGTAGAAGTCATTATGGCCGTGCCATTCCAGGCAGTTGGACGGTACGCCCGCATCGTCGATCATCGCACGGATGATCTTTCCGATCGACCTGGGAAGCGCCGACCCCGGATATGTGATGCCCACACCGAGGGTATCGCACAGGCGGATCTTGACCGGCATCTTGGCCTGCTGCGAAAGCTCCATGAGCGCCTGGGCGAACGGGACGCAAAACCCGTATATGTCGGAGCGCGTAACGTCCTCAAAATGACAGCGCGGGATGATGCCGTGATCAAGCGTGCTTTCCACGATCTTGAGATAGTCCTTCAGGACCTGCGACCGGGTCTTGTTGAATTTAAGGAATATATGATAATCCGAGACGCTTGTCAGGATGCCGGTCTCTTTAAGCTCCATGTCCCTGACGAGCTGCAGGTCTTCCTTGTTGGCCCGGATCCAGCCCGTTATCTCGGGGTACCTGAACCCTTTCTCCTTGCACCGTCCCAGCGCCTCTTTGTCTTTATCGGTATACATAAAAAACTCGGACTGCCGGATGACCCCGTTCGGTCCACCCAGGCGGTGCAGGAATTCAAAGAGGTCCTCGATCTGCTGGGCGGTGAAGGGGGGCCGTGCCTGCTGACCGTCCCTGAAGGTCGTGTCCGTGATAAAGATCTCGTCGGGGGGATCGATAAGCTCGATCTTGTGATCGAACTTTACCTTGCACACCTCGTCATAGGGAAAGATCTCCCGGAACAGCTGCGGTTTCTCGACGTCGATAAGCGGGAATTGGGAGGATTCGGTCACATTCTTAAATATGAATCCCTTTTTCTTCTCTTTCTTTGCCATCATGCACCTCTGAGACGGGTCAATCTACGATAGTTTTTATCTTCAATTCCGTCAGTTGACGCTGGGCCACGCGTGAAGGAGCGCCGGTAAGCAGGCATGATCCTTTCTGTGTTTTCGGGAACGCGATGACGTCCCGGATACTCGAAAGTCCGAGGAACATCATGATAATTCGGTCAAATCCAAAAGCGATGCCGCCGTGGGGCGGGGCGCCCATTTCGAGGGCTTCGAGAAGAAAGCCGAATTTGTCGGCCGCCTCGTCCTCCTTGATGTTGAGAAGCCGGAACATCTCCGCCTGGTCCTCGGTGCGATGGTTCCTGATGCTTCCCCCGCCGAGTTCGACGCCGTTAAAGACGAGGTCGTAGGCATTGGCGAGGATCGCCTCGTAATCACCGTCGAAGCCGACCAGCGGCTCCTTGGGCGACGTAAAGGGATGGTGCCGGGCCACGTACCTTTTCTCCTCCTCGCTGTACTCGAGGAGCGGGAAATCGATGACCCACAGGAACTTGTCGAGGGCCTTGTCGATAAGGCCGTATTTCTCACCCAGGTACAGGCGGAACCTGCCCATCAGGTCGCTGGCCCTGAGGGGCTTGTCGGCCATCATAAAGAGAACATCGCCCGGCTCGAGCCCGAACTGCGCGATGAGCCCTGATTTTTCCCGGTCGTTCAGGAACTTAACCACCGGCGACTGCAGTCCCTCGGCGTCCTTGCGCATCCAGATGAGACCGCCGGAACCCAGCTCTTTCGCCGTGTCCACCGCCACATCCAGGTCTTTCCTCGACAGCGTTTTACCTTTGAGTACTATCCCCTTGACCTTTCCGCCCGACTCGATCGTTTTCTTAAAAACGCCGAACTCTGTGTTAAGGAAGAGCGGCGTGAGGTCCGTGATCGTGAGGTCAAACCGGAGGTCCGGCTTGTCGCTGCCATATTTCTCCATCGCCTCGTCAAAGCTCATCCTCGGGAACGGGACCTCGGGCGGTCTTTTGCCCTTTAAGGCCTCGTACAGGGTAATGATGAGCCCTTCATTGACCCTTATAACGTCCTCGCGGGTCACAAAACTCATCTCGATATCGATCTGCGTGAACTCGGGCTGCCTGTCGGCCCTTAAATCCTCGTCGCGGAAGCACCGCGCGATCTGGAAATATCTCTCATAACCGCTCATCATGAGGAGCTGCTTGAAAAGCTGGGGAGATTGCGGAAGCGCATAGAACATGGTCGTGTTCAGCCTGCTCGGGACGATAAAGTCACGCGCTCCTTCGGGGGTGCTCTTTGTGAGAAGCGGGGTCTCGAACTCGAAAAAACCCTGACCGGCAAGATAGTCCCTCGTGACCTTATACGCCTTGCTGCGTTCGATAAACACCTTCTGCATCTCCGGGCGCCTGAGGTCAAGGTAACGGTATTTCAAACGGACGGCCTCGTTGATGTCCTCATCATCGAGCTGGAACGGCAGGACCTTGCATGTGTTGAGCACCTCGAAGCCGGATACGTACACTTCGACCTCGCCGGTCGGAATACTTTTGTTCTCGGTTTCCGTCGGCCTTAAGCGCACATTCCCCGTGACCTTGAGCACGTATTCGCTCCGGATATCGCCCGCGCGCTCATGGGCATCCTTCGATATCTCCGGCGAAAACACCACCTGGACGATGCCGGTCACATCGCGCATATCGGCAAATATCAACCCCCCATGATCGCGCCGCCTGAAGACCCATCCTGCCAGGGTCACTGTCCTGTCAACGTCATCCTTCCGAAGTGTTCCGCAATAGGTATCTCTCACGATAGGGCCTCCAAAAAAAGTTAATTATTATAGCTGTGAAATCATTGATAAGTCAAGGTATCAGAGACAGGCATGCGGTATGATTTCAGTCATTGACACGACCGCCGCACATGCTATAATCGACGGTGTACCGGCGCGCCCCGGTCCATCAACGACACTATGAAAATCGTGCCCGCAATCTCACTTCTTGTCGTCCTTGCCGCCGCAACGACGGGGCTTTATCAGGCGGTCAATCACGACAGGATCCTTTACCTGGATGCAGTACGGCTTTTCAAGCGGGATTCATATTGCGAGGCCCTCCCGATTTTCCAGAAGCTCGCCGTGAAAGACTTCCGCAAGACCGACAGTTTGATATATATGGGCCTTTCCTATGAGAAACAGGGCAATACCAGGGATTCCATCCGGATATTCCGGCAGGTGCTTTCCCTCGAACCCTCAAATGACGATGTGCGCTTCAAGCTGGGGGAACTGTACGAAAGGGACCACGAATACCGTCTGGCCGCGGACATGTACGGAGAGATCATAAAGAAAAAGCCCGCAAACCGGGCTGCCCGGGTGAGACGGGCGCGTGCACTCACCGCCATGGGACGTTTTGACGAGGCTATCGACATATACAGGGAAATGCTGGGAGAGAGATCATGAGACGAATCGCAGTGACGGCAATACTCATTTTGCTCATATGCACCGTCATTTCCGGGCCTCGTCCCTCTTTTGCCCGCGAAAAGACTGCCGGAGGGGCCTCTTCGCTCATCGCACCCGGGTCCGCTGACGAGGTACCTGACTGGATGGCGCGATGGGAACTGGCCCGGATACTCGGTTACGCAAAACGGTATGATGAATCGATAGCCGAGTACAAAAAACTCCTCAAGGAAAAACCGGGCCTGGCAAAGGCAAGGATCGAGATGGCCCGCTTCCTTTTCTGGAGCGGGCGCATCCCCGAGTCCCTCGAAGTCCTCGAGTCCGTACCTTCCGCGCAGCAGACCGATGAATCACTGCTGCTTATGGCAGACCTGTACAGGGCCCGAAAGGCATACGCCAGGGCGGGGCCGATATACCGCGACCACCTGCGCAGGCATCCCGGTGATCACGCGGCCCGCCTCAGGTTTGCCGAAATGCTCAGCTGGCAAAAACAGTATGACGAGTCGCTTGCAGAATATCGCAGGATACTTTCGGCCCTCCCCGACGATGTCCAGGTAAGGCGAAAATACGGGCTTGTGCTCATGTGGGCGAACAGGTTCGACGAGGCAGCCCGCGAGCTCAGGAGAACGCTGAAATAGATGGAACGGGTGACAACAGTCCTCTGCCTTCTCTTTTTCGCAGCCCTCTGCGCCGCGCCGTCCCCTGCCCGTGAACCCGGGACCATAGTCTCACCGGAGAGCAGGGTTTCCGATTATGAGGCCCGCCTTGCGCTGGCAAGGATACTTTCATGGAACCCGGCGACCCGCTCCGAATCAGTTGCCGAGTATCGCAGGATGCGCACCCTTCATCCCGGAAATTCCGAAATTGAGACCGAACTGGCACAGGTCCTCATGTGGACAGGAAACGTCGACGAGTCTTACAGGATCATCCGGGATGTCTGCCGGAGGGAGCCGCGCAATGCGGACGCCATGGTCGTTTATGCCGATATCACGTGCGGTATGGGGCACCTGCGGGCGTGTCGCGACCTCTATGCCGGGGCCCTCGCCATTTCACCCGAAAGGGTCGATTTGAAGCTGCGATTTGCGGACAAAATGAACATGTGGGGTGATTTCTACAAGGCCGAGGCGCTCTACCGTGAATATCTCGCCGGCACGCCGGAGCAATACCGGCAGATCAATGCAGCGTTAAGCCTTGCCAGGACACTCGCAAGCTCACAGCGTTACGAGGAGTCGGAAGATGTCTATCGGTCGCTCATCGCCAGGGGCCCGGAAGCGGTAAAACCGCAGGCCCTTGCAGGGTTGGCTGAAACGAAATATTTAGAGAAGAATTTTGAAGAAAGTGTGAAATATTCCCGGCAGGCCCTTGCCATGAAGCCGGACAATGGCGGGGCGATGCGCACGCTCGCCAGCTCACTCATGTTTCTCGGTAGGCCCGATGAGGCCCGTTCTGTCTTCGAGACCATGTCCGTGCAGCCCGGAATGGGGCCGGAAGCCCGTATCGAGATCGGAAGGGCCTACCTGAAAGAAAAGAATTACAAACAGGCGGATCGATCCTTTGAAAGCATCCTGTCGGCAGATCCGAAGAACATACCGGCCGCATTCTACACAACTCTCCCTGACCCGGCCCGGACGAAGGGCCTTGTTGCCGCGGTCCTCAACGATACGGCAGTCTCTGCCCCCTCCCTTACCACCTGGGGAGGACTTTACGCTTCGCAGGGATTTTTCGGTGAAGCGATTGAGTGTTTCAAGACGGCCCTTAAGCGCGATCCCGAATATTTCCCGGCCAGGATGGCGCTCGCGGAGACCCTGGGTTCAGACAGGAGATACGAGGAATCAATTGCGCTCTACAAGGAAATGAACAGGGAATTCCCTGCGGATCCGAAAATACTCATCGGCCTCGCGCGGGTCCTCGCATGGTCGAGGCGTTATCATGAATCCATTGCCGTTTATCGGGAAGTCAGGGGGCTCAATCCGTCCGATCCTGTCCCTTATCGCGAGATGGCGCGGACCGCCATGTGGGCCAAGGACCCTGCCCTTTCCCTGGAAACTTACGATGCGGCCCTGTCGATGCTTGCCCGACAAGCACCCGACGAACAAACGGGAGACGGTACCGCATCCGGCTGGAAACAGCGGACAGCCAGGTCCATTTTACTCGAAAAACAGGCAAAGAAACTGGCCTATGACAAGCACTTCGCCAGTTCCCTTCCCGTCTACAAGAAACTCATCGAAGAGAATCCCGGCAACGAGGAAGCGCTTTTCGATCAAGCGCAGGTCGCCTGTTCGCTCGGATTGTGCAGGCTGGAGGGCGCCATCTACCAACACCTCCTCGATATCGACCCTCTGCATTCCCTGGCGAAGGAGGGCCTCGAGTTCCAGGGGCTCAGAAACAACCCTTCGGTCCGCTTTGATTATTCATACTGGAACGAGGAAGGCAGGGGCGACCTCGCGCGTATTACGCGCACCCGTTTCGACCTGTCCTTCGATATGCCGTTTCAATGCCAGTACCATGGTTTCTTCCGGGCCCAGCGGTACCTGGAGCAGCCGGATTTCAATCATCGCACATACGGGGCGAACGGGTTTACGCTCGGCTTCTCCGGGGCAATAAACCCTTATATAAACGGGGACGTGGCCTGGACCCACAAGCGCTACGACTCGAATGATCTCGGCAACAAGGACACGGGAAACGCAGCCCTGTGGTTCAACCTCTACGACCATGTCAAGATCGGCGCCGGTTATGCCAGGACGGATGAAATATACAACTACTTCAGCCTCGAACAGGGCATCCAGGCGGACCGGCTCTGGGTAGGCCTTCAGAAAGACTTTGACCGGAAGCTCACCATGAACGGCAGGGCCGAGTATATCAACTATAGTGATTCGAATAGCGGGTCCTACCTCGGCATGGCGGTCGGATACGGCCTCACGGAGCATCCGCGCCTGTTCAAGGTGATCTTATCCGGTGAATACCGGAATACCCGGCACGACAATGAATATTTTTACGACCGGTCCGGCAATGTCACAAATATTCTTCATCCCTACTGGACACCACGGGATTATACAGCAGGAGGGATCACCTTTGCATGGCTCCACGACCTGTCCAAATCCTTCATCTGCGGGTCCGACCGGCATTATTATGATCTCAAGTTCTCCTTCGGCACCGATTCAGAGAACAACCCCTACGCCCGTTTCGAAGGGGAATGGAACTACGAATTTGCGAAACACTGGCTCGCCGGCGTAAAAGGCCTCTACCAGACCTCTCCCCAGTGGGTCGGGCAGGGCCTGTGGGCCGTTTTAAAGTACAGGTTCTGACATGGCAAATAAGACGTCGCCCCCCTCTTCCTCCCGGTTCGCCCTTATCATGGCCGTCCCCGTTGCGGCTATGGCGGTGGCCGCCGTCTACCTCATGGTCAGGGTCTTCCTCTTCCTCGTCAGTGATTATGCGTGGTACGAAAAGGTCATCGCATTCATCCTTCTTCTCGCGGAAACATTCATACTCGTCCACGGGATCGGGTATTTTCTCGAGATCCTCTCCGTCGCGTGGGCAAGAAGGGACTTTTCCCGGAAAGAGGTCCCGAGCGTCGAGCTCTCTTCATTCCCGCCCGTGGCGATCGTCATGCCTTCATACAAGGAACCCCTCGAGGTCGTCAAGAACTCGCTCATAACCTTTTACAACCTGACCTACCCCAACAAGTACATTTATTTCCTTGACGATACACGGTACGACATAGAATGGGGCACTCCCGAAGATATGGCCGCGTACAGGAAGGCCATAGAGGACCTGTGCGAGTATGTCGGGGTCGATCTTTTCCGCCGGAAATGGCATGGTGCGAAGGCCGGCATCATCAATGACTTCCTCCAGTTCCTTGACGGGACGGCAAAGGAAGGCTTCGTTTTCTACAACTATTCCGGAAAAACGAAGACAGAAACGGAAAAATATATGGTCGTTTTCGACGCCGATTCAAACCCCTTCCCCGACTTCCTCGAGCCCCTCGTGCACGAGATCGAACAGAGGCCGGACCTCGCGTTCATCCAGACACCGCAGTACTACATAAACTTCGACACAAACCGCATCGCCCGGGCCGCCGGCCTTCAGCAGACTGTTTTCTACGAATACATATGCGAGGGCAAGGCATCGAAAGACGCCACGTTTTGCTGCGGGACAAACGTGCTCTTCCGCCGGCAGGCCCTGGAGAGTGTCGGCGGGTTTGACGAATCGTCCGTAACTGAAGATTTTGCCACCTCGCTTCAATTCCATCTCAAGAAATGGAAGACAACATACATCAACCGGGTCCGCACCTTCCAGATAGGCCCCGAGGACCTCGGAGGCTATTTCAAACAGCAATTCCGGTGGTCTCTGGGCACCGTCGGCCTTCTTCGCAAGGTGATCACCACGTTCCTCAAGAACCCCCGCGCGTTGACGCCCCTGCAGTGGTGGGAATACTTCCTGTCGAGCACATGGTATTTCATCGGCTTTGTGTTCTTTGTTATGATGGTTTGTCCCGTAATTTATATCTTTTTGAATATCCCGGTGTACTTTGCCCGGCCGGAATTTTATTTTCTGGTTTTTGTTCCCTACATCATTATCACCCTTACGACCTTTTACTGGACCCTGAAGCAGCGCAGCTATACGATCAAAGACCTCATGTCGGGGCAGCTTTTGACCTTCATTACATTTCCCGTCTTCATGAAGGCATGCCTTCTTGCCCTTGCGGGTGTCAAGGGCACCTTCGGTATCACCCCCAAGGGTTCCAGCCATGCGCTGCCCCTGAAGGCCATGTGGCCCCAGGTGCTCCTCGTGCTTACCTGTTTTTGCGCCGTGGTGTGGGGCATCAACAGGATCATATTCGAACGGGAACCCCTCGCCGGATTGGCCGTTAACGTCTTCTGGTGCCTCTACCACACGACAATACTCGCCTCCATACTCTATTTCAACAAACCCGTTGAAAGTATCGAGGACACGGACGAAGGCGGCCGATGACAGCGCGCAGGGCCCTCTCCATCTTCATTGCCTTCCTCGCGTTAACATTATGGGGGCCGTCCGGCGTATCGGGCCAGGCAGATTCGTTCCTGTGGGGTTTTGCCGTGGACGGTCACCCGGTAACGCAGGCGCAGCTCAAGGACATAGAGTCCTCCACGGGACTTGGTTTCGATATGATCGTATTTTTTCTTCAATGGCCCCCTCAGGATGACCAATCCTCCGGGCACTTCCCCGTCGAGAGCTTAAACGCCGTTGCTGCGGCGGGGGCCATGCCCGTCATTACGTGGGAGCCGATGTACATAAGAGACGGGAAAGAGACCTCCATTTCGTATCAGGCGCTTCTTGCCGGGCGTTACGACGATTACATACTTCGTTTCGCCCGTGGAGCGAAGACCTGGGGAAAACCCGTCATGATACGCTTCGCCCATGAGATGAACCTGAAGAGATACCACTGGGGAACGACAGAAAAGGAATACGGGCCCGACAGTCCGGCGATCTACAGGAAGATGCACCGGTACGTGGTTGACCTTTTCAGGCGCGCAGGCGCCGCCAACGTGCTGTGGGCTTTTTGCCCCAATGCGGAGAGCGTTCCCAACGCGTCGTACGATGCGACGTCAACCTGGAACACCCTTTCCCGGTATTACCCCGGCGATGCATACGTCGATGTACTGGGGATAGACGGGTACAACTGGGGGACCACGCAAAAGAAGCAAACCCACGGATGGGACAGCAGGTGGATGTCCTTCAGGGACATATTTGCGAAACCTGTCCACGAGCTTAAGAGGCTGGGCGCCGGGTACCGGGGAAAACGCGTCATAATCTTCGAGACTTCCTCCGCAGCGGTCGGCGGCGATAAAAAGCAATGGATAGCGGACGCTATCCGGGACGCGCTCAGGCTGGGAATAAGCGGCATTGCCTGGTTCCAGTCGAATAAAGAGGTCGACTGGCGCATTGAATCGGGGACAGGGAAAGGCTACATATCCGCGGTCCGTAATGCCCGCACAATACCTGCCCGCCCTAAAAAAGGCGGCCGGGCCGGTCCTTAAAAAAACACCACCGGGCCCGGGCACCCGGATACTGCGTACGTTCAGCATTATTAACGAGCGAGGGACGAACATGGGAAAAGAACGAATAACCGTAAGAATCGACAAAGAGCTCGAGGACCTGATACCGGGTTACATTCAACACCGGCAGGAAGATATCGCTGCGATCAAAAACGCCTTGACCGCGGGTGGCTTTGAAAGCATCCGGGTCCTCGGCCACAGCATGAAAGGAAGCGGGGGCGGCTACGGCTTCGACCGCATCACCGAGATCGGCAGGGCGATCGAGGAATCGGCCCAGAACAAGGACCCTGCCGCCATCCTGGCGCACATCGACGAACTGGCCGATTATTTGTCCCGGGTCGAGATCGTTTACAGCTAAAGCCCTGGCCGGTTCCGCGTCCTACGTTCTACGTTCTACGTTCTACGTTCTACGTTCTGCGTTAGAAACCGTTCTGCGTTCTACGTTCTGCGTTCTGCGTTGTTTCATTCCCGGTAAATACAGGGAAAGTCATCATTC
>CALMFJ010000141.1 GCA_937862865.1 uncultured Pseudomonadota bacterium
AATGTGATCGTGGCAATCGATTAATCCCGCAGCTGAAAAAAATGGCCGGGCTCTCATTGCGGTCTATTACCCGTATGCGTACTATTTATAACGTGATGGTTTGAAAGTGGAGCCGACGATGGGAATCGAACCCGCGACCTGCTCATTACGAGTGAGCTGCTCTGCCTCTGAGCTACGTCGGCGTTGAATGATTATATAGCATAACCTGCCGTTTTCGCACAATATAAAAATCTGCGTGATCGTGCACCGGCGCGGCTTTTAAGGACTTTTCAGGAGGCCGGCGGCCGCGAGCAGCACCAATGCCTCCGCGATCTCATGGATGCAGCCGAGGTTGTCGCCCGTAAGACCGCCGAACCGGGCCGTGAAAAGTGCGCGCAGGGCGTACCCGGCAAGAAGTGACGCGAGGATGGCGGCCAAGAAGAACAGTACGAAGTTACGCATCGCGTACGGGCACCCGATGTAGCCGATGCAATAAACGGCCGCGGAAAAGGCGAGCATGAGCATGCAGGCGATGATGACATGGCCGGTCTTTATCCTGCCGACGAATATCATTCCGAGCCCGTTGTCCCGGGCGCTTTTTGCTCCGGGCATCATCATCGTCATTGTCCATGCCGAAGCCATGGGCAGGAGAATGATCACAGGGTTGAGGCCGTGGACGGGGACAGCTAATATCTCCTTGAGGAGCGCATATTTGAGGAGCAGGAACACACCTGCGGCTGTTATCCCGACGGGGCCCGATGTGCTGTCCCGCATGATGGCCAGCCTCTTTTCCCGGTCTTTCGCACCGTCCCCCGACGACCTGACCGACAGGGCATCGAACGTATCGGACAGACCGTCCTGGTGGAAAGCCCCGTTTGTGAGAAGATAAGCCATGATAACAAGCACCGACGTGACCGAGGGGGATAAGAATCTAAGGAGAAAGAATGCTGAAGCCGCAAGAAACAACCCCTGAACGAACCCGACGAGCGGAAAAAATCCCGCCGACCACCTCACGTCATCGGCACTGAGGTGACGATGCGTGTGTATCGGAATGATCGTCAAAAACTGGAACGCCGCAACTATTCTCTTCATCAAGTGCGCCTCATCGAAGTTTTCCACCCATCACCCATCACCTATCACCCATCACCCGTCTTCCCGTCCACCCCTGCCTCTTCAAACGTAGCCATCTCCCGATATATCTTGACGCCTGCCTCGATGAGCGGCATTGCGAGCGCCGCCCCTGTTCCTTCGCCGAGCCTTAATCCGAGGTCGAGTATGGGCTCGAGCCCCATCGTCTCAAGCATGATCCCCTGACCGGGCTCCACCGAGTTGTGGGCCGCGAACATATAGCCGGCCGATGACCTGTTGATGCCGTATGCGATGATCGCGCCCGCGGTCGATATAAGGCCGTCCACGACAACGGGAATGCGGCGCGATGCGGCCCCGAGGATAAACCCGGCAATCCCGCCGAGCTCGGCGCCCCCGATGGCGGCGAGTACCCCGACGGGGTCGGACGGATCGGGCCTGTTGACGGCTATCGCGTCATTGATGACCCTTATCTTGTGTGCAAGCACATCGTCATCGATCCCGGCACCGTACCCCGTCACCTCGGCCGCAGGCGTACCGGTCATTACCGAGGCGATCGCGCTTGACGGCGTTGTGTTCCCGATGCCCATATCCCCGGTCCCGAACAGGGAATAGCCGCTGTCGGCATACCGGTACGCAACTTCGATCCCCGTCTCGATCGTGCGAAGCGCTTCTTCACGAGTCATTGCCGGGCCTTTGCGGATGTTGCGCGTACCGCTCACGATCTTCCTTCGAATAAGCGCGGGATGATCGTCGAGTTTGCTGTCAACGCCGATATCAATGACGACGACGTCCGCTCCGGCATGGCGGGCAAGGACGTTGATGGCGGCGCCTCCCTGAAGGAGATTGAGCACCATCTGGGCGGTGACCTCCTTAGGGTATGCGGAAACCCCTTCTTCGGTGACACCATGGTCGCCGGAGAAGATGAATAGTGCCTTCCTGTCAAAGGGGAGCGGCATTTCCGAACCCGTTATCGCGACGATGCGCCTCGCGAATTCCTCGAGCCTGCCCAGGCTCCCTTGCGGCTTTGTCAGGCTGTCGAGCCGCGCCGAAGCCGCCTTGAAAAGCTTCCTGTCAATCGGCTCAATATGGAGACCTTCCAGCGTCATAGTCATGCTCCTTTTATCTTCATCGGGATCCCGGCCACCATGAAGTAGACATCCGTCGCCGCGGCGGCGATGTCAGCGTTGAGACGGCCGAGATCGTCCCTGTATTGCCTGCCGAGCGGCACATCGGGCACGATCCCCAGGCCCACTTCGTTGGATACCATGTAGAGGTCAGCCATACCAGGGCCTGAGACCGCTTCCAGAAATTGATCGGCGTACCTCTTGAAAGGCAGTGCGCGCAACAATATGTTGGAGACCCACAGGGTAAGACAATCTATGAGAACGACAGGGTAATCCGGAACGACCTTCGAAATGAGCGCGGGCAATTCCACGGCTTCTTCGAATGTGTCCCATACCGGACTGCGTTCACTCCTGTGCCGGGCGATGCGGGCGGCCATTTCGTCGTCGAGCGCCTCGGCTGTAGCGAGGAAGGCCTTCTTTCCCGCCAGTGCGGACGCCTCCTTCAGCGCAAACGTGCTTTTGCCGCTCCGTGCGCCACCCAGGATCAAGACCCTTTTTGACATTTTTCTTTAACCTCCTCCGGGACGATCAGTACGAAAGGCTTTCCGGAAAGCGGGTTCTCCCGGACAATGACGACGGTCTTGTAGACCTCTTCGATCCCTTTATAGTTGAGGACGTCGGCAGGGGGCCCGCACTTGTGTACTGTGCCGTTCCCGATGAGGGCTATCGTGTCGCAGTATTCCGACGCCAGATTGAGGTCATGCAGGATAATGACGACGGTCAGCCCTTCCTGACGGTTCAGGCGCCTGACGAGGTCCAGTATCCCCACCTGGTGGGTGATATCCAGATGCGCATAATCCGCGCCGGTGCGCTTCATTTCGCTG
>CALMFJ010000142.1 GCA_937862865.1 uncultured Pseudomonadota bacterium
CATAGAGCATTACGGAGGCAAATTCCCCGTCTGGCTCGCACCCGTGCAGGTCGTGGTCATGAACATCACCGACGACCAGGCCTCCTACGTGAAAAGCATAGCCGATACCCTCGGCGGTGAAGGCATCCGCGTCGAAACGGACCTGAGGAATGAAAAACTCAGTTTAAAAATCCGCGAAAGTGTGGTAAAGAAAATCCCCTATATGGTAATTGCGGGCAAGAAGGAAATGGAGAGCAATACTCTCACCGTCCGCGTGCGCGACGGAGGCGAGCTCAAAGATATCGGGCTTCAAGATTTTGCGGACCGGGTAAAGGATGAGAATATAACCAGGAGGTGAGCCCTATAGCAGGAAAAGACTACAAAGACATCAGTATCAATGAAAGGATCCGGGTTCGCGAGGTACGGCTTATCGACGAAAACGGAGAACAGTTGGGCATCGTTCCCACGGTGGACGCCTTGAGGCTCGCGAGGGAACGGGAGCTTGACCTTGTGGAGGTGGCGGGGAAATCATCTCCGCCGGTCTGCAAGATCATGGATTACGGGAAGTACAAGTACCAGCTTTCGAAGAAGGCCCAGGAAGCGAAGAAGAAACAGACCCTGATCCAGATCAAGGAGATGAAGCTGGGACT
Organism: uncultured Pseudomonadota bacterium; assembly: GCA_937862865.1. Taxonomy (GTDB): domain Bacteria; phylum Desulfobacterota; class Syntrophorhabdia; order Syntrophorhabdales; family Syntrophorhabdaceae; genus Delta-02. Next base: position 630 of record CALMFJ010000142.1, read on the forward strand.
CAAGATCGAGGAGCACGACTTTCAGTTCAAGATGAAGCATCTCAGGGGGTTCCTCGAAGAGGGCCATAAACTGAAGATCATCATCATGTTCAGGGGACGGGAGGTCCTCCATGTTGACATGGGTGAGAAGCTGGCGCAAAAGGTTATAGAGTCATTGAAAGATGTGGGGGAACTGGAACAGAGGTCCAGGTTTGACGGCAGAAACATCGTAATGATTTTCGCCCCCCTGTGATCATTGAAGGAGGTTCACATGCCAAAGATAAAGACTCATCGGGGGTTGGCGAAGCGCGTGAAGGTCACCGCCGGCGGCAAGATCAAACGCGCAAAGGCCTTCCACAGCCATCTTTTGTCTTCGAAAACACCGAAGATGAAGAGAAGGCTTTCAAAGGCGGACACCATCCATCCCGCGGACGCGAAGAGGATCAAGTCATTAATACCCTATCTATAGAAAGATCCAGGAGAGGTACAAGACCATGCCAAGGGCAAAACGAGGATTCAAGGCAAGACAGAGAAGAAAGAAGATATTCAAGCTTGCGAAGGGCATGACGCAGCGCAGGAAGAACGTGTACAGCGTGGCCAAGAGAAGCGTCTTCAAGGCCCTCAAATACGCCTACGTTGGGCGCAAGGAACGCAAACGGGACTTCAGGTCCCTGTGGATCGTCCGCATCAACGCGGCCTGCCGTTCCTACGGCATACCCTACAACCGCTTCATCAACGGTCTGAAGGTCGCGAACATCGCCCTCAACCGGAAATCACTCGCCGATATGGCCGTCAATGACCCCGCGGGATTCGGCGAGGTGGTGGCTAAGGTCAAGGCAGTGGTCACGCATTAGGGTGGCGCTTGGACATAAGCGGACTGAAAGAGAAGATAGAAGGCGAAATATCCCGGATCGGGAACATCGAGGACCTCAAGCGGGCGAAGGTATCCCTTCTCGGGAGAAAAGGGGTTGTCGCCGACTACCTCGATAAGCTCAAGACGCTCGACAAGGACCAGCGCCGCGATGCCGGCAAGGCCATCAACGAGATCAAGACCTGGGCGGACCTCAGGATCGGTGAGTTGGAAAAGCATTTCGACGAGATCGAAAGACAGAAGAAGGAACGGGCCTCGCTCATCGATATCACCATGCCTGGAACCGCCCCGCTTTTCGGAAGAAAGCATCCCATCACGCTCACGCTCGAAGAGATCATAAGGATCTTCGGCTCCCTTGGTTTCGCCGTGGCGGAAGGCCCCGATATCGAGGCGGAATACTACAATTTCGAGGCCCTCAATATCCCTTCGGACCATCCGGCCAGGGACATGCAGGACACGTTCTACATAAGGCCCGGTGTCGTCCTGAGGACCCACACCTCGCCCGTGCAGATACGCACCATGGAAGCACAGCTGCCGCCGGTGAAGATCATCGCGCCCGGTTCCGTCTACCGTTGTGACAACGACATCTCCCACACGCCGATGTTCCACCAGGTCGAAGGGTTGATGGTGGATAAGAACGTTCGCTTCTCCGATCTCAAGGGGATCCTGAGCATATTCATCCACGAGATGTTCGGACCCGACACCCCCTTGCGGTTTCGCCCGAGCTATTTTCCTTTCACGGAACCGTCCGCCGAAGTGGACATAGGCTGCGTGATATGCCGGGGCGCCGGCTGCAGGGTGTGCAAGGACACAGGCTGGCTCGAGATACTGGGCTCGGGTATGGTCCATCCCCAGGTCTTCCGCAATGTCGGTTACGACCAGGAGGAGATCACAGGTTTTGCCTTCGGCATGGGGGTCGAACGCATAGCCATGATAAAGTACGGTATCGACGATATCCGTCAGTTTTACTATAACGACATCAGGTTTCTTTCGCAGTTCTGAGGTGAGATCAATTGAAGGTACCCATCGAGTGGCTGAACGAATTCGTTGTCATTGACATAGAGCCTGAGGATCTCGCCAGGCGGCTCACGATGCGCGGGCTGGAGGTGGAAGGCATCGAGAGGCTCACGCCGCGTTTCACCGGGGTCGTGGCTGGCACCATAGCCACGATCGAACCGCATCCCAACGCCGACAACCTCTCTGTCTGCTCCATTGACACGGGAAGGGAGAATCTTACCGTCGTCTGCGGGGCGCCGAACATCTCCGTCGGCGACAGGGTTCCGCTGGCAACCGTGGGCGCCACCCTTGACAGGGAGTTCGTCGTCGGCAAGCGCAAGGTGCGCGGTATCGAGTCATTCGGGATGCTTTGCTCCGAGAAGGAACTGGGCATTTCCGACGACCATAGCGGTATTTTCATCCTGCCCGATGATATCAGTCCCGGGAGCATCCTTGCCGATCATCCCATTTCTC
>CALMFJ010000143.1 GCA_937862865.1 uncultured Pseudomonadota bacterium
CTGCGAAAAAGGCCGCACCGGCGAAGGCAGCCGCAAAACCGGCAGTTAAGAAAGCTGCAGCGAAGAAACCGGCAGCAAAGTAAAGGGTGACATGGTCCGCAGACGATAACGGATCGTCAGGATCAGGACCCTGCCCTCAGATTTAATTGATTATTCTTGAGATGCGGCTTCAATATTTTGTTGGGCCGATGCAATGGATATTTCGTCCGTGATATTCGTATCGATCTCCTGAACGATCCGGTCTATTTTTGCGCGTATTGAGTCACGGAATTTTTTCGCCATATCGAGGGTATCCCGGTCCCATTTGTGCAATCCGACAAATCTGGCAAGCGCCTCCGCATATTCGAGGATGACCTGCAATTGCACTTCGACCAGTGCCGGATTTGAATAAAACATGACCGTTCTGTGATATGCCTCCGATATTCTTGCGCACTCGTGCTCCCATAATTTACTTTTTGATCTCAGCCCGTATATGGTATTGCTCAGCGATTCGATCTTTGCCTGAAGTTTTTCGATTTCGACCATTTTCTCCTTAATGACCTTTTCCCTCCGGGCCCGTTCTTCTTCAAACGTTCTCATTTCGCGTATGAATTCTTTTTTCACTTCTTTTCGTATGACCGATTTTGTTCGCGTATAGTAATCGATCACTTCAAGGGCGCGCTCCCTTATATCATCCAGCCCGGCTGCGGAAATGCACTGAAAACCGCCGGCGGTTTCACTTCCCGATCGCTTGTGTTCATCCATGTTAGATTATCTCCCAATGTTCGCTGACATTTGCGTTGTGCCCGTTCGGTGTGGCCGGCAGGCCGGGGCCGGCTTCGATCCTTTCGTCAGACATGTGGCACTGCCTCGACTTGACCGTGTGCGTATGCCCCCGTGACATGATTTGTTTTTTCTTTACGAGAAAGTTCTGGTAGCTCATGGTGCATTGAAGCCGGCCGTTGGCATCGTAAATCTCTACGAATTTATCGCTATACCCTATTGCCCGCTGGAAAACGTTGCGTATGGACCATTCGAGGTACGTTGAAAACTTCATGGCGATATGTTCGGCATGGTCGTATTTCACGAGTGCCTGAAGTACACCGAGGAGCCCCGTCTGAAGGAGGTCGTCATCATCGAAGATAGGGCTCAAATTGCGATAACTTCTCGCTATGGACAGTATCCTGGGTTTGTAAAGGTCATAGAGCAGGAACAGGGCGCGGTCGTAACGCGCATCGTCAGACCGGGGAATGGTGCCGGACCACTCCCGGTAGATCTCGTCCGCTTTTTCATTCCTGTCATATCTGACGGGGCCCGAAGGGATCCGCGATCTGACCTTCTTTGCGATCCATGAAGGGTCTATGCTAGGGCAACCCGGCCGTTCAGGGCCCGGGTTACGGTGATATACGCCGCTGTCTTGAAACCGGTGCTTTCGCATAACAAATTTATGGCAATGCGCAACGTGACTCCAGGCGCTTATTTTTGAGCACGCCTGTGATCAGATCAACCAAACAACTGAGCCGCCCCCGACTCTTGACTATACGATACAAATTTCATAGAAATCCAGTCAACGACTTTTGGAAGCACGATCTGTATAATTTATTCGGGGATTGTACTATGCTAATCTATACACTGCGGGAGGGCAAACAATGACGCGCATGCACCACTTTCTCATCGATATCGTTCTTCTCTTTATCGTAATGGGCCCGGGCCTTGCCGGGGCTGCGCCTCAAGAGACTGTCAGGATCGCCAATGCCGGCTCGCTGACGGGTGTCGTCCGCGCCCTTGCCTGGGACCGCGAAGGCCCCTACACGGCAAAGGCAATGAACATCTCGAAGGACATCCAGATCGTGAGAAAGATCACCCTGGATGCAAAGGATATAGCAGTCCCCGAGGCATGCCTTAAGCGGGATGATTGCCGGAAAGCAATTACCCTGGTGATACCCAGAGGCATGGCAGGAGTGGAATGCCTGAAAACCGAGGATGTCATGGGAGCACGCCATTGTACAGAAGTGGTGCTCTCGGAAAAGAGCACGTTCCGTATCCGCGCTAAACTTGTCGACACCCATCCCTGGAAATACAATTTTATCCCTGTCGTCGAGTTCATCGAGGCGAGCACGCATGCATGTGAACCGGGTGAATTGCAATGCCCGGGTGATAAGACCTGCTGGAAGAGCTTCAACGGCTATTGCCGCTACTGTCTTGGGATTCCCGTCGAAAAATGTGCATGCAGGAATGAAAAGGGGGCCCTTCCTGATGAAACCGTGTGTACCTTTTTCATTTCGGGAGACATGGCCTGCATGGGGAGATGCCGTGGCGGACTGTGCGAATCCGCCGACGCGCGGTGCCGGTGATGCATCCTTCGATCAGGCGCCGGATCAAGGCCCCGCGGGATCTTTCAGCACAATGACCTCAACGGGCCTGAGGGGCCCCTCGCCGCTCCCTGTACGGACTTCGTCCACCATGGCTATCCCGGCCACCCTGCTCTTCAGTTCGGATACCCGTTTTGGATCGATGAGGCCGGAGATGATAATGGAACCGTTCCCGGTCCTCTCACGGACCTCCTTCCCGGAGAGCGACATCATGATACCGCGGGCCTTACGCGCAACGTCGGAAGGGTCCGCAGACGTGACGATGATCTGTAAGGGTGTTTCCCGGGGTATTTCCGGGGCGGCGATATTGCATTCGGCCGCCTTCTCTTCCCGTGCCGCCATAGGCGCGGCACCCCGTGTCTTGAACCGTTCCGCCTTTTCGGGGGCGGCCACCGGCGGGGCATCCTGCGTCATAGCGTAACCGGATATGGCATCCTTTTTTAAGGGGACGGGAGGCATGCGGGACGCATCGGCCTCGTCGGCCCGTGTCCCGCCCTTCGGGACCGCTGCAGCCTTCTGTACCGGCACCGGCACCGGCCCAGCCGGCACCTTCGAGGCCTGTGCTTTCTTCTTTTCGGCTCGCTGCGTGTCCGGACGCGGCGGCTGCTCGAACCTCTTCTTCGTATCGACATCTTTCTTTGCCGGAGCGTTGAGACTCCCGGCAACCGGCGGCGGGGGCTGAAGCCGGGCAAGATCTCCGGGCTCCGGCGCTGTAGATCTATACAGGTATACTGAGATAACCACAACGAGGGCCATCGCGAGCGCCTGAACCGGCACCTTCACGTGAAGAGGCAGGAAGAAGCGCTGCAGCCAGCCTTTGCTTTTTTCTTTCGCGGTGATCCTGGCCATTACCTTCTCCGCAAGCCAGGCAGGCGGTTCGACCTCGTCGAGTTTTCCGAGGACCTCCTTTGTTCTCTTCAGGTCTTCGAGCGCACTGCGGCAGCGGCTGCATTGCGCACAGTGCTCTTCTATCGCGGCCCTTTCTTCGCTCTGAAGAAAATTCTCGAGGTATGCGTCCAACCGTTCTTCAATTTCGCTGCATTTCATTGCAGGTCACCAAAAACCTTTTTCAAGCTTTCCTTGATCGCGCTTCTCGCCCGGGAGAGCCGTGATTTTACCGTACCATCGGGAAGGCCCAGCATTTCGGTGATCTCCTCATACGAAAACCCCTGGATATCCCGGAGAACGAGGATTTCCCGGTGGTCCTTTTCCAGACGGTTGATGCACTGCTGGACCTTTTCCTGCATTTCCTTCCGGACCAGAAGGTCGATCGCGGGCATTTCGCCTGATGCAGGGTCGATCGGCCGCGACTCATTCCCGGTCGCCCTGTCGGCATCGAGGCTCACAGGTTCGTGATAGGCCTTGCCGCTTGCATGCCGTATCCTGTTCCGGGAATGGTTGACAACTATTCCGTAGAGCCATGTCGAGAATTTCGCCTCGCCGCGAAAGTTCTTTATGGCCTTATAGGCGGACAGGAAAGACTCCTGCACTATGTCGGCAGCGTCATCGTAGTTTCCTGTCATGCGGTAGGCTATGTTGAACATTTTCTTCTGATGCCTCCTGACAAGCACCTCAAATGCCTGAGGTTCGCCTTGAATGCACAGGGCAACGTATTGAGAATCCTCATCAGCAAGGGGCCTCGATCCCTTTCCTTCACTGTTAGACAGTCCGCCCGCTGATTTTGTTCCTTCCTGCATCAACAGGCGCGTAATCCAATTCCCTATGGTCAGTATGTGTATCATGGCCGGACGATATGACTGATAATTTTTACTGCACCGCACCCGGGATTGCAAAGAAAAAAGGCGTACCATTACCGCGGGCCCCGGAAAAACTTAAGGAACGCTATCTTTTTCCGATGATAGATGTATGAGGACGGGAAATGGTGTCCCGATCAATGTGATGGTGCCCCGTGATCGCTGATTTCGCCAGGAAGCTCGAGAATATCATAAACTTTATTCCGCCCATTCCGGCGGTCATCGTTGAGCTCATCCGGGCCCTCGACGACGAAAATTCAAATATGGGAACGATCGCGAGGGTCATTGCAAAAGACCCGCCGATGAGCATGAACGTGCTCAAGGTGGCAAACTCCGCCTTTTACAGGCTTGCAAACAAGGTGTCCACCGTCGATCACGCCGTAAAGATGCTCGGGGTGAAAGAGATCAGTATGATATGCGTCTCGTGCGGAGCATACCAGGCTTTAAAACCGCCCCGCGATGCCGGCACCTTCAACCTGCAGGAATTCTGGAAGCATTCCGTCGCCACGGGCGTCATCGCACGCACGCTGTGCAAGGAACTCTCCGTCGGCGACAGGCAGACGATATACTTTGGCGGGCTCCTCCATGACATCGGCAAAGTGGTCCTCGACCGCTTTGCCCATGATGTCTATAAGATCGTCATGCAGATAACGCACGATGAATGCATAGCCATGATCGAGGCGGAAAAAAAGATACTGGGCGAATCCCACGACGTGATCGGCGGCCTTATCATGGATAAATGGAAATTCCCTTTCGTCCTCGCCGATATCGCCAGGTTTCACCATAACGTGTCCGCAAGCTCGGAGCAATCGCGTCCCTCCGTAGCACTGTGCGCCCTCGCCGACGAACTCGCAAGGCTGCAATTTTACGGTTTCGGAGGCAACAAAGGGGGCGTTATCCTGGAGGAGACGCAGGCATTCCGCATCCTTGCCGGGATCGCACCGGGAATAAACAATATCGATATGTACAAACTGGTGCAGGACCTGGAAACGCTCCGGGATGAAATAGGGGAGATGGAAAAGATATTGACCGGATGAACAAAGGCTACGGGCGATAGGAAGACCCGGCCCATGCCTGTGCGCAGCCTCTTTCCCATACCGGGCATACAAAATGTTTTTCATCCTATCGCCCATAGCCTATCGCCCGATGTCTGTGCTATAATCCCCCTAAAAAAGGAGATGACCATGATGATCCAGGCAGGGGTTCAGCGAAGGTATCTGCGTTATGCCGGTTTTTTTGTTTTGCTTGCGGGCCTGCTGTTCCTGACTGCCTGCAATGTTTCCTACCTCGAGAAATTCGGGGAGTTTGATGCAAAACAGGGCAATTACGAAGAGGCGATAAAAGACTTTACAAAGGCCATCAGGTATGCGCCGAAAGACCCTGTGCCGCTCGCTGCCCGGGGATACGTTTACCAGAAAATGGGAAAGAACGACGAGGCGATAGCCGATTACACAAAGGCCATCGCGCTCGACCCGGCGGATGACGAACTGTACCTGATCCGCGGTGTCGCCTACTCCCTCAAAGGGCTCACTGACGAGGCCATCCTCGATTATTCCAGGGCGATAGCGATCAACCCCCGCAATGCCGACGCCTATTTCAACCGCGCCCAGGCCTACGAAGCAAAGAACATGAACGATCAGGCGGTGGAAGATTACAGGGTGGCGGCCCGGCTCAACCATCCTCGCGCGCAGGGTGTTCTCATGGGAAGAAAAATTTCCTGGTAATCCAGCCTTCCGGAACTTTTGTCAGCCGTCCGTTGTCTTAACGGGGAGAATGGAGTTTATGACCGCAAGGAGGTTACCGATGAAACGTGCTTCAGTCATTCTTGTCCTTTGTGCCGTCTTCTTTTCGATCCTGTTCCTTCCCGGGGTGTCCCACACGCAAAAACCGGAGAACGGGGACGATAAGACGTTATCGCCATATTTTTTTGTCAAGAGCGACGATCCGGCGATAGACCAGCTGCCGCTCAAGTCAACGTCCGCCCTCGTAAACATCTCGGGTGTGATCGCGGACGTCACCGTAACGCAGGTGTACAGGAACGAGGGGAAAAAGACACTCGAGGCGATCTATGTTTTCCCGGCATCGACCCGCGCTGCGGTCTATGGCATGAAAATGATCATCGGAAAGCGCGTCATCGAAGCGAAGGTCAAGAAACGTGACGAGGCACGCAAAGACTATGAGGACGCGAAAAAGGCGGGTAAAAGTGCCTCTCTTCTCGAGCAGCACAGGCCGAACGTGTTCCAGATGAATGTTGCGAACATCATGCCTGGTGATGAGATACGCGTCGAATTGAAATACACGGAACTGCTCGTCCCCACCGACAGGGTGTACGAGTTCGTATATCCGACCGTCGCGGGGCCCCGCTACTCGAACAAACCGGCCGCCGGCGCACTGCCTTCCGACAAATGGGTTCAGAACCCTTACCTGCGCTCCGGCGAGAAGCCCCCGTTCACATTCGATATAACGGTGAACCTTGCGGCAGGGATGCCGATCAAAGACCTCGCATCGTCGTCACACAAGGTCAACACGAATTTCAGCGACCTCAAAAATGCCAGAGTTACCCTCGACGCCTCTGAGAAGAGCGGAGGGAACCGGGATTATGTCCTGCGGTACCGCCTTGCGGGGGAGAAAGTCGCATCGGGCCTCCTCCTTTACAGGGGAGAGAAGGAGAACTTTTTTCTCTACATGGTCCAGCCCCCGAAAGCCGTGAAACCCGCCCAGATCCCGGGAAGAGAGTATATATTCGTCGTGGACGTTTCGGGATCGATGTGGGGTTTCCCGCTCGACATATCGAAAAAACTTCTCAGGGACCTCATAGGGAACCTTCGACCGAAGGACGCGTTCAACGTGCTTCTGTTCTCCGGCGGCTCGAGGCTCATGGCCGAAAAGTCGGTCCCCGCAACAAAGGAGAATATCGATAAGGCGATCGAGGTCATTGAGAAACAGCAGGGCGGGGGGGGAACGGAACTGCTGCCGGCCTTGAACCGCGCCCTCAAGCTGCCGAAACTCGAAAACTACTCACGCAGTATAGTCGTGGTGACCGACGGCTACGTCATGGTCGAAGAAGAAGTGTTCGACCTGATACGCAGCAATCTCGGGGATGCGAACATGTTTGCCTTCGGCATCGGTACATCCGTCAACCGCCACATAATAGAAGGTATGGCCCGCGTGGGGATGGGAGAGCCTTTCGTTATAACGAAGCCCGCTGACGCACCCGCGCAGGCGGCAAGTTTCCGCCGGATGATAGAATCCCCGGTCCTCACAAAGGTGAAGGTGAACTTCAAGGGATTTGCCGCGTATGATGTCGAGCCGCCCGCACTCCCCGACGTCCTTTCAGACCGCCCGGTCATAGTCTTCGGCAAATGGAAGGGGCAGCCCGCAGGGACAATAACCGTCACCGGTATCTCGGGGAGCGGCAGGTTCTCCGAATCGATCGATGTATCCGCGGTGAAGCCGTCAAAGGAAAACCTCGCCCTGCGCTATCTCTGGGCACGCCACCGTATAACGCTCCTGTCCGATTACAACAAGCTCCGCTCGAACGACAGGCGTATCAAAGAGGTCACGGACCTCGGGCTCACCTATAACCTGCTTACCGCATACACCTCCTTCGTCGCCGTGGACAGCGAGGTGCGCAAAACCGGTGATTCGACGACGGTGAACCAGCCGCTGCCTATGCCGCAGGGCGTATCCGATTACGCTATCGGCTCAGGGGCGATGGCACCGATGGCCCTGGCGCCAACGGCGCCGCCCTACCCCCTCTACGCAGGCAAGCGGATGGAAATGGCGGTACAGGAAAAACCCCGGAAGGATGCAGTGAAAACAAAAGAGTACGGCACACCGAAGGCTGTGCTCGCAAAGATGACCGTGACAGGCGGGATTGTGAAACAGTCCGCCGAAACCGTTATCAATAACAACCTTGACGCTGTCGCCGCATGCCTCACCGGGATCACCGGGCCCTACAGCTACGGGATAACCATAACCGTAAATGGCGACGGCACTGTAAAAACGGTGAAGATAGACACGCGGACACGCTCGAACGCCGCATACGAGAAATGCATCACGGATATCCTGAAAAAACTGGTGTTTGCGGCAACACAGGACGGCTCTCGGGCCTCGGTTGCGATCACTCTCACGATCACTCCGTAAGGCCGCTTACCCGATAAACGGCAGGGCCGGGCATATGTCCCGGCCCTGTTTATTGCATTTGCCTCCCCTGCCGTGGTATTTTGTTACGTCATGATCAAGGAGTGGGAGCTTCTCGAGTCAAAGGTGGATAAAGATTACCGGGTCTTCCGGATACAATCGGAGACCGCGATGTCGCCGAGGACGAACAAGGTCGGCAGATTCTACACGATCGACACGCGCGACTGGGTAAACGTTATACCGGTCACACCCGAAGGAAAGATCGTGATGATCAGGCAGTACCGGCACGGTTCGCGCGAGGTGACCCTCGAGATACCGGGCGGGCTCGTCGATGAAGATGATCCCGGCATGGCAGCGGCGAGGGAATTACTCGAGGAGACAGGATATGCCGGGGGGCCGGCGCAGCCTCTCGGTTTCGTGAACCCGAACCCCGCGATATTCAATAACCTGTGCCACACGTATCTCATCGAGAATGCACGCGAGGTATCCGAGAAAGCGCTTGACCCGGACGAGGATATAGAGGTGGTGCTCATGCCCCCCGAAGACATACCGGGCATAATAACGAGCGGCGGCATCAACCATTCCCTCGTGATCGTGGCGTTTCACTTCTACTTCCAGAAAAAGTTTTGCCTTCCCTGATGCCATCCGGAAAAACCATACCCATTATCGCATTTGCAGGACGCGCGAACAGCGGCAAGACCACCCTTATAGAAAAGGTTGTCTCCGCTTTTGCGAAACAGGGATTGCGGGTCACAGTTATCAAGCATACCCACCACCCCATCGATGTCGACGTGCCCGGAAAAGATACACACAGACATACACGGGCGGGGGCGAAAAGCGTGATACTGGCCTCGCCGGCGCGGCTGGCCATGGTGAAGGACACGCCCGGGGGTTTTTCGCTCGACGATATCATAACGCGCTACGTTGACGATGCGGACCTCGTCATCGTCGAGGGGTTCAAGAGCGCCCCGGTCCCAAAGATAGAGGTCTACACAAGATCAAGCGGCGAGGCCCCGTTGTACGTGTCGGGCGACAGCCTCTACATAGCGCTTGCAACCGACGACGACCTTGACGCGGCTATCCCGAAATTTAAGAGGGATGATGCGGAAGCGATAGCCGGGTTCATTTCAATGCGCATACTGAAGGGTAATGGGTAACGGTGCCGGGCCCATCGGGCCCGGACGAGGAGATCTTGAAGGGTGTCTCTGCGAAAAGATGAAGCGATAGTGCTGTCCAAGCGGGCGTACGGTGAATCAGACCGGATCATTCATCTTTTTACGCTGGCCGCAGGGAAGGTATCGGCGATAGCGAAAGGTGCGGGGAAAAGCCAGAAACGCTTTGTCAATACGCTGGAACCTTTCAACCACATCAGGGTGGAATATTTTGACAGGCACAACCGGGGGATGGTCCGCATCGACAACGCCGACCTCGTGTCGGGCAACGACGGCATCGAGACAGGCATGAAGCGCATATGCAGCGCATCGTTCTTCACGGAGCTTGTCGATCGAATGACGCGGGAGAGAGAACCGAACACCGGTCTTTTCATGGCGTTGCAGGAGTTCATCGCACTGGCGCGGTCAAAAGACCCCGAGTATCCCGATATCCTTTCTTGCGAACTGAAGATGCTCGATGTCCTCGGCTACCATCCCAACTTCGACACCTGCGTCTTCTGCGGGGCCGGCATACATGATGACGAAAAGATATATTTTTCCCGGGAACGCGGGGGCATACTCTGCGGGACATGCGCGCGGTCCTTGCCCCACAGGAGATGGTCTGCGGGTTTGATGCGGGCGTTCCTCGCGGTCAAAAGGAATGAGGCAGGCTTCGGGACACGTTCGCTCGAGCGTGAGGCGCAGGAACTCATGGAAGGTTTTCTCGCCTATCACATCGATCTCGATCTCAAATCATATAAGCTGCTAAAATTGATGGTATTTTAAGGCGTACGCCGTTAGCCGCTTACGATCTTTTCGAAAGCAGGACCAAATTCTGTGCGACGGACGTTTCGTATTTTTTGGAACGGGACAGGTCTTCTATGAGGGCCCGGTCCGGGCGGTCGAGGACAAATACCATTGTCCCGCTGGGTTTCAGGTAGGTCATCCCCCGCTTGATATAGGCCTTCGTCGCGTCGGCAACGGGTATGGGCTCTTCCCACGCCAGGGACTGCGACGGCTGGGCAAATATATAATCGAACGCGCCGTTGACCAGGAACGGGAACTCGACCTCGAGATGAAAGAAACCGTTCTGCTTCGCGATGGATTTCGCCTGCACAAACCAATCGCGGGATATCATCGAATCCCAGGCCGTGTTATCAGAATCAAGCATCGAAAGGGCTTCGTAGATCTTCCGGTGATCGATCGCCTTCACGAAATACGTGGCGGTTATGAGGTCCATGACGTCCCGCAGCCGGTCGCAGTACAGGTTCAATCTTTGCGACAGTTTTTCTTTTATGACGAGGTCTTCCTTTATCCTGTCGGAGAGCGAGAAGAACTGCCCGTACATCTCCCTGACGTCGGTGAGGACGTCGAGGGGGTTTTTCCCGAACAGGCCCGTCTGGTCTTTCCTGTCGGCATGCGGGGCAATGTCGGAAAGCGACATCCCGATGAGCGGGTTGCCGAATTTAAAATTCCCGCTGTCGTACCCGTAGCGGTTCTTCAAGGCGTAATGCAGGATGTCAAACGAGATGTTGGAGCGTTCGATCCCGTAGATCACGTTTTTCAGGATGTAGCGCTTCAGGCCTTTTTCATCTTCCCACTCCGCGACGAACCCGGTCCTTTCCCGGTAAGGGAGAACGAACGAGAGATACGCAAGGCATTCGATGATCTCCATGGACAGGCTCCCGAAACCGGGCGTCATGTCGAGGACCTTGAGCGACAGCAGGGCATCTTTTGTTCTGCCTTCGGGTGGTTTCATCAAAAATATTTTTTCCAGGTCCACGTCCGGGACTCCCCCTTTTTTACCGAGGAGAAACGTGGATATGTCGGCGACGTTATAATCATCCACCGTATCGGGAGAATTTTTTCGTTCCTGGACCCACACGTCCCTCTCCGCAAGGTACTGTCCCGTCGACGTGAAAACGTCACTCCCGAAGATATCCGAAAGCCCGCCGATGATCCGGGGGAAGATGTCCGTTTTTTTCCGGAAGCCCGCCGTCGAACTGCGGAGCGCGGCCTGTTTTTCCTTAAGTCGCGTAATGATCGACTGCCTCTCGTTCTCGTAGACGTCACCGAGGGTATGCGACAGCCCCTTCAACGAAAAAATGTTGCAGAAAAGACGCAGCGCATCCCTGTCGTTCACCTCGGCGGCCTCTTCCAGGTCTATCGAGAAAACCCGCGTTTCGTAAGACAGAGGCTTCTTCATGAGCATCCAGT
>CALMFJ010000144.1 GCA_937862865.1 uncultured Pseudomonadota bacterium
CGCGTACTTCCTTGCCCTGCTCGGCCATGCCGTGGAGGTCTTTGAGAGGGACACACTCGCCGGCGGTATGCTGCGCTCGGCCATCCCGGAATACCGGTTGCCGGAAGAGGCCCTGGAGAATGACCTCGGCCTCATTTTCGGGTTGGGCGTCAGGTTCGCGGGAGGGCGGGACGTTTGTGTCGCCGAACTCGCGGGCAGGTACGACGCGGTCCTTATAGCGTCGGGGAACCAGTTAAGCAAGAGGCTTGCCGTTCCGGGCTTCGAACTCCCGGGTGTGCACCGGGGCCTCGATTTTCTCAGGGCGGTCAGGAAGGGCGAAAAGATAGCTGTGGGAGAGAAGGTCTGCGTCATCGGGGGAGGGAATGCTGCCGCGGATGCCGCACGGAGCTCTTTAAGGCTCGGGGCAAAGATCGTGCGTATTGTCTGCCTTGAAAGACCGGGTGAAATGCCGGCCTATCCCTGGGAAGTTGCCGAGGCGGTCGAGGAAGGCATCGCCATCGAGAACGGTTGGGGCCCGAAGGCGGTTTACGGGAAAGGAAACCGGGCCGCAGGCGTCGTATGCGTCCGCTGCGTCTCTGTGTTCGATGAGACGGGCAGGTTCAACCCCCGGTACGACCTGTCGGCCACACGCACCTTCGATGCGGACACCGTGGTCTTCGCCATAGGTCAGTCCCCGGACGCGGCATTCGTCGATGTCCCGGGTGTTGGTGCACACGGGGAAGGATTCATCGATGTTGACGAGGGCCTCATGACGAATGCCCCGGGGGTCTTCGCCGCCGGAGAAGCGGTCACGGGGGCGTCGTCGATCATTCACGCGATTGCAGGGGGCAGAAGGGCTGCCGTGTCGATAGACAGGTTCCTGGGCGGTGAGGGCACGATCGACCGGGCAGGGGAAGACGGCTCCTGTTCCGCGATATGCGAGCCCTCGCCGAGGGGTGCCCCGAGGCGCCGGGCCGCGGTTGCCGACCCTCAAGAACGCATCGCAGGCTTTCTTCCCGTGGAGACCGGTTACAGCGCTGAGATGGCGGTCGAGGAAGCCTCGCGGTGCCTTGCCTGCGATGTCCGTCAATTCATCGTCGAGGTGGACCCGCTTGTATGCAAGGAGTGCGGGTATTGCAGGGAAGTATGTTCTCTCAACGTTTTTGCCGTGTCGGACGCCTTTAATCCCGGCGGCTACAGGCCAGTGGCAGCGATAGGGCCTGAGCGATGCGTGGGCTGTCTGAAATGCCTCTACATCTGTCCTGATTTTGCCCTTTCAATTCGAAACTCAGACCGGATAAACACTGATGTTCGATCCGGTTGAACCGGCGGAACCGGCTTTTATTCTTCTTCTTCGTGCCGCTTGCGTTCCTCCCGCCTCATCTCGCGCCTGAGAAGCTTCCCGACCTTGGATTTCGGCAGCATGTCCCTGAATTCGATGTAGCTGGGCACCTTGTAGCTGGCAAGATGGTCCCTGCACCAGCGGATGAGCTCGTAGCCCGTTACGCCTTTCACGTCCTGTTTCAGCACGACAAAGGCCTTTATTCTCTCCCCGACCTTCTCGTCCGGTATTCCCACGGCGCAGGCGGCGAGGACAGCGGGGTGTTCCTGCAAGGCCGCTTCGATCTCGGAAGACGAAACCCTGTACCCCTTGTGTTTTATGGTGTCCGCGGTCCGGTCCACGAAATAGAAGAACCCCTCTTCGTCCATCTTCACAACGTCCCCGGTCCGGTACCAGTGCGTGCCGTCGATGTTGAGGAATGCGTCGTGCGTTTCTTCTTCCTTGTTCCAGTACGCGCTGACCATATGCTCGGACGAGACGATGAGCTCTCCGGCCTCTCCGGTCGGCACCTCTTCGAGCGTGGCCTCGTCAATGACACGCACTTTCTTTGTGCACAGCCTTTTCCCTATCGTTCCGGGCGGTGTGGCTTCCCTGACGCACGGCATAGTAACGCCGCCGCACGTTTCCGTTGCCCCGTAGCCCTCATAGATGTTCTTGCCGAATTTTTCCTTCCAGCGCCGTGCGGTTTCGTGGGGGAGCACATCCCCACCGCTGAAACAGTAGATAAGGGAAGAGAGATCATAGAAGTCCACCCTGTCGTGTTCGAGGATCATGCGGTAGAGCGCGGGAACGCCAAAGAACGTTGTTGCCCTGTGGACCTCGATGGCGTACAGGAACGCATCGATGTTCACCTTTGGCATGATGATCACGCAGTCCCCGGTCACACAAAAAGGTCCCATACCAAATACCTGGCCGAGAATATGGAAAAGAGGCCCTCCCTGGAGAATGACGTTTGAGGGAGGGGTTATCAGAGGGTAGCTGATCTCCAGCTGGGCGGTAACGGAATCCATGAAGAGGGAGTGGCTGATAGGGACCCCCTTCGGGTTCTTCGTCGTCCCGCCCGTGTAAAGCAGTTCCAGGGGTTCGTCATCGGCAAGCCGGCTGTTTTCCGTGGCGGTCCTCTTTTTCGTCAGCTCGAGGAAGGTGAAAATGCCTTTCGCCTTCCGGATCCTTCCTGCAGGTATCCTGTCGAACGCTTTACCCACAAGCCGTTTGAAAAGGGGCAGAAGGTCCCCCATCCTGCTCACGATGAGGTTGCTGAGCGTACCTTCTTCTTTGAGCTCCCTGGCATAGCCGAAATTGGTGTCGGCACAGATCACCGTGCGGGCGCCCGAATCGGTCGCAATGTACCTCAAATCCCGGGACGTGTAAATGGGAGCGATGGGGACGGCCACGGCACCGATCTTCTGGACAGCCAGCCAGCTGATGATCCACTGGGGCGTGTTCGGGATGTAAATTATGATCTTATCGCGTTCCTTTATGCCGAGGGACACGAGGCCCGTGGAGAGGCGTTCCACCGCTTCGAAAAGGTCCCCGTATGTGAACACCTGCCCGAGGTACACCACGGCCGGCCTTTCCTGGTGCCGTTTCACGACCTCGGTAAAAGCCTGGTATACGTTCATCCGCCTACACTCCGAAATACGCCGCTTTTACTTCGGGATTGTCGTAGAGCTCCTCCCCGGTGCCGTGGAGGGTGAGCATACCGTTCTCGAGCACGTACCCCCTGTCAATTATGGGAAGGACGGGCCGGGCAAACTGTTCGCAGATCAATATTGTTACGCCTTCTTCCTTTCGTATGGTCACGATCGATTCGATGAGCTTTACCTGTGTGGCCGGAGCCAGCCCTAAAAGGGGCTCGTCGAGGAGCATGAGCTTCGGCCTCGCCATGAGCGACATGCCGATGGCGAGCATCTGTTGTTCGCCGCCGCTCAAAAAACCCGCCTTCCTCTTGCGCAGAGGAAAGAGGGCCGGGAATATGCGATAGACCTGTGCGATCATCCCTTTTATTTCCCTGCGGGGGAGAAGGTACGAGGCGATGCGGAGATTTTCCTCGACGTCGCTTTCAACGAACACGGGGTGCCTCTCCCGGGACAGCACGATCCCCAGTTTCACCCTCTGGTCAGCCCAGACATTTGTAATATCCTGGCCGAGAAAGGAAAGGCGGCCGAAGATCGTGATCCTTTCTCCGCCCTTACGTTGTTCCTTGAGCCTTGTATCCAGAAGGAGCCCCGAGATGGTGTTCATGAGCGTCGTCTTCCCTGCGCTGTTCGATCCTATGATGCCCACGATCTCTCCCCGGTTCACCTCGATGGAGAGCTCGTTTATGGCGAGAGCGTTCTCATAGAACACCATCAATTTATCAACCTTCAGCATGCTTTAAACCCTTTCGTTCCCACCGCACTGCAGAAGCCCTGCCCGGTGTCCGCAATTCTCTTTTAGACCTCCACTCCCAGGTAAGCCTTTTTCACTTCCTCGTCTTCGAGTATCTCTTTAGGTACCCCCTCTTTTATTTTCTTCCCGAAGTTGAGCACGATCACCTTGTCCGCAATGCGGAAGAGCTCCTTCAGCCGGTGTTCCACCATAATGATCGTTTTGCCATCGAGCAGGAGTTTCTCGATGATAGGGGTTATGCTTGTCACTTCCGCGATCGATAGTCCCGAGAAGAGCTCGTCGAGGATAAACACCTCGCTCTTGAGGGCGATCAATCGTGCAAGTTCCAGGCGTTTCAGGTAGCCGTGAGGGAGCACGCTCGCCGTTTTATACGGAACGGAGGAATCACGCTCGAACCCCACCTCTTCGAGGATGTCCAGGGACATGGCGTCCTTGTCCCCGTAGCCGCCTCCCGAAGATGCCCGCACCCGCGGCGATGACAACGGGACGATGATGTTCTTGTATGCGGGGAGGTGAAAAAAGGGCTTGACCATCTGGAAGGCCCGGCCTACCCCTAAGTTCGTCACACGGTAAGGCGGCAGGCCGATCATCTCTTTGCCCTTGAAAACAACACTGCCTTTGTCCGGCCTCACGAAACCGGTGATTATGTTGACAAAGGTGGTTTTTCCGGAACCGTTGGGCCCTATGATACCCAGGAGCGTGTTTTCTTCGATGTTGACACTCACATCGGCGACGGCGCTGACGCCCCCGAACGTCTTCGTGATCCCTTTGACCTCAAGTATGTTCACGGGCGGTCCCTTTCACTCGATCTTCACCCACCTTTCCATCTCGTTGTACTTCCGTGACAGGTAGTGGAATATGCCCTCGGGGAGACCGATCACGCAGATGATGAGGATGGCCCCGTAGAACACAATGCGCAGCGTCCCGAATTCCCTCAGGAGTTCGGACAGGGGAACGAGCAGCATGGCCCCGAGCAGCGGGCCGGCCAGGGTGTTCATGCCCCCTATGGCGGCGGCGGCGATGGGGAGGATCGAAAACTCCATCGCGAAGACCGGCATTCCCGTGAACTGGTAAGAATGGGTCATGAACGCCCCGCAGAAGGCGCAGACGCTGCTGCCGATAAAGAGGGCCTGGGCCTTGAAGGCATAAATGTTGATACCGGAGGCCATGGTGGCGCGGTCATTGTCGCGAATGCTCACGAAAATGAGTCCGTAATCGGAGGCGATAAAACGCCGCAGGCCGAAAAGTGCCGCCCACATGGCGGCCATGATGAGCGTGACCTCCACCCATTCGTTCGGAAAGGGGCTTAAGCCCGTAAGCCCCTCGGTTCCTCCCAGAAGCTTTGTCGCTTCTATGAGGCGCATCAGCATGAGCGGCAGTATGAGGGTCACCATCGCGAAATAGATACCTCTCAGCCTGATCACGGGAAGGAGGATCATCGTCGAAATAAGGCCGCCCGTGACTGTCGCGAGGGGAATGGTAAGGTATACCGGCAAATGGAGGTAATGATTGAAACCGCCGGCAGCGAAGGAACCTATCCCGAAAAAGAGCGCCTGGCCGAGGGAAAGCATGCCGCAGCTGGAAAGGAAATCCCATGAGACAGCGAGCATCGCGAAGATGCAGGTGGTCAGGATGACCTTTTTCCAATAGATCGGCAGAAGGTAGGCCACGATTGCGATCCCCACGATAGGGACGATACGCGGGAACAGCAGGTACCACATCTCCTTCTGGGAGGTCAGGGCGTAAATGTCGTCGGAACGGGCCTTTATGCACCGGGCGATGCGTTCTTTACGGTAGTTCTGCCCGTCAATGACCCGTTCCTTCACACCCTTTCCTCCAGTTCTTTCTGGTGTCCGAGAAGGCCGGAAGGCTTCAGGGCGAGGATGACAAGGATGGCCACCAGGCTCACGATGATCGTGTAGTGGGAAGAGATGTAGGTTGCCGTCAGTATTTGGGCGTAGCCGATGATGAAACTGGCGATAATAACGCCGAATGTGCTTCCCAGCCCTCCCACGATGCACACGGACAGGGCATTGATAAGCACGTCGTACCCGCTGTCCACCGTGATGGTCCCGAGCGGCAGGATCACGATGGCGGCAAAGGCGCCGAGCGAACAGCCGATCCCCATGCTCCAGCTCGCGATCCTGTCTGGATTGATGCCGAGCGAGAGGCTCGTGTGCTCATCCTGCGCAATGCCGCGGAAAGCGAGTCCGAGTTTCGTGTAATGGGTAAAGAGGTACTGCGCGACCACAACGAGGATGCTCAGCGCCAGGATCAATAAACGCTGAATATCGACGTAGGCGCCGAGGATCTCCACCGAACCGTCTATGAACACAGGCAGAGAGTACCTGAACCCGATAAAACCGATGTACCGCAAGAGTTCGAGGGCCACCAAAGCGACCGCAAAGGT
Organism: uncultured Pseudomonadota bacterium; assembly: GCA_937862865.1. GTDB lineage: Bacteria > Desulfobacterota > Syntrophorhabdia > Syntrophorhabdales > Syntrophorhabdaceae > Delta-02. Next base: position 6,123 of record CALMFJ010000144.1, read on the forward strand.
GGCGATGACCTCGGAGATCACGAGCCCACGTATCCTCTTGAGGACCAGCTTGTAGAGAAACATGCCGAAGAGGCCTATGACGACAATGGCTGCCGCCGCGGAAACAAGATGAGGCAAGCCGAGTTTTTCGATCAGGGTCCAGGTGATAAAACCTGCGACAATATAGATCGCCCCATAGGCAAAGTTGGCGACGCCGCTTATGCCGAAGGTGAGGTTAAAACCCAGCGCCATCAGTGCCAGGATGACACTGTTAATAAGACCGTATACAAGCATCTTATTTCATCCATCTTGGTTTCTGTGTCTTAGCACCTGCGATGGAGGCGGGCCAGACAACGGCCTGTTTGCCCTGCTGCCATTGGAATACCGCGCCCACCGCTGCTGTCTTCGGGTCTTCGCCGAAGATCAACTGGTGGCCGTTGTTGAACTTGATCTTGCCTACCACACCGGTCATTTCCATGGTCTCAAGGGTTTTGACCACCCGGTCAGGGTCGAGGCTGCCGGCTTTTTCGATCGCGGCGGCAAGCAGGTAGACAGCGTCGTAGGCGGGCGCTGCACCGTGTCCGGACTGTATGTCCTCTTTCCACCGCTTCTGATATGCCTGGGTGAACTTTACGGTCGGAGGATAAGCGGGGACAGGGAAGTAGCCTATTTCAAAAACGACGTTGAGAAGGCCGTCGATGTCCTTCCCGAAGGTCTTCCACGCCTTCGAACCCATGAGCGGCGATATGAAACCGGCCATGAGCGCCGGGACCTTCATGCTCTTCCACTGTTTCACAAGGACGCCGCTGGTGGGCATATCAAAGATGGGCATGATCACCTGCACACCGGCCCCCCGTGCGCTAAGAAGTGCGGCGGAGAAGTCAGATGCCCCGACCGGGAACTTGTCGAACCCGGCAACCGTCCACCCGTTTTCCTTGCACCATTTTTCCATCAGCTTGCCCGTGCCGGCCGCCCACAGCACGTCCTGGGTCATGATGTAGACCTTGTTGTAGCCGAACTCCTTGTTCAGGAATTTCATCATGCTCTGGATATACTTCGCAAGGTACACCGAGTCGAGGCAGCACCTGAAGGAATACTTGTATTTCTCTTTGTCGCTCAGGACCTTCTCCTGGAATTTCGGTGTCATTGCGATGGTCCCGACGTTGACGATCTTGTATTTGGAATAAATGTCCATGGCCGCGAGGAGGGCTTCGGACCTGAAGTTGCCCACGACCGTCGCGTAGATCTTTTTGTCGAGGATAAGCTTCTCGATGCCGAGCAGGGCCTCAGAAACGGGAACGCCCGGTTCCCCATCCCTTATGTCCAGGGACTCGATCTTCAGGAGATGTTTTTGGTTGCCAACCTTGACCCCGCCCTTTGCGTTGATCTCCTCAACGGCGAGCTGGGCCGCCCGATGTCCTTCGTAGCCTTCGATGAGCTTCAGGGATGTCGGAACACCGAGCACGATCGGCTGCTCAGCCGACACCGGGTAAGCGAAACCGACCAGAAGCAACGCTGCCGCAGCCAGAACAATAAAGCTTTTCATAAAGCCCCCCTTATTTTGATGTAGCTTAGTCAGGTGCGGGTTGTACCATGGCGTATGCTATAAGCGCTGAAGCACAATACGGACGGCGGGTCTGAGCGTGACACGTAGTATACGAATATACAGTTTCACACATGGTATATAAAAATAGCTATCACACTTTATCGTAATACACAATCATGTATTTTGGGCGGTCGTCCCGGACACCATCCCGGATGGCCGTGAAGGAAGTTTAGCCGGGCGTTACGGCCGCTGTTTCAAAGGATGGCCACCGGTGACGAGCGCGCTGTCGTCTGCCGTATCTATATCGAATTGGATCCCCTGCGCGAGAGGAAGTTCGCCTGACCAGTTGATCGTGCAGGTCTGCCGCCTCATGTATGCCTTCCAGGCGTCCGAGCCCGCCTCCCGGCCTCCGCCGGTGTTCTTCTCCCCGCCAAAGGCCCCGCCGATCTCCGCACCCGAAGTGCCGGCATTCACATTCGTTATGCCGCAATCGGAGCCGCGGTGGCTTAAGAAAAGCTCCGCTTCTCTCATGTCGTTCGTGAAGATGGCTGAGGAGAGGCCCTGGGGGACACAATTGTGGTAACGGATGGCCTCGTCGATGGTTTCATATTCGATGAGGTAAAGGACCGGGGCGAAGGTTTCCTCCATCATGACAGGCGTGCCGGCATAAGCCCGGCAGATGGCGGGCCTCACGTATGTTCCTGTATCGAAAAGGCCGCCCGAGAGGACCTCGCCGCCGAAGAGTATCTCTCCGCCTTCTTCAACGAGGCGTTGAAGGGCGGACTGCATCGAGTCAACCGCCTCCCGGTCGATAAGGGGTCCCATGAGTGTCGTTTCATCAAGGGGATTGCCGATGCGGACCTGACCGTATGCCTTTATCAAGCTGTCCGCGAGGTCGCGGTAGATGCTCTTGTGTATAATGAGGCGCCGGGTGCTGGTGCATCGCTGCCCCGCCGTCCCGACGGCGCCGAAAAGGATGGCCCTCACCGCGACATCGAGGTCTGCGGAAGGTGTCACGATGATCCCGTTGTTGCCTCCGAGCTCCAGTAGTGTCCGGCCGAGCCTTGCCGTGACCGCCTGGCCGACGGCGCGCCCCATCCTCACGCTCCCCGTGGCGGAAATGAGGGGGACGCGCGGATCGTTGACCAGCGCGTTGCCGATCGTTTCATGAGGCCCTGTGACAATATTGAGGATACCTTCCGGGAGGCCGTTCTTATTGAGCACTTCCCAGATGATCTCCATGGCCGCAATGGCGCACAGGGGCGTTTTCGACGAAGGTTTCCAGATCACTGTGTTGCCGGCGATGAGTGCGATCATCGCGTTCCACGCCCACACCGCGAGGGGAAAATTGAAGGCGGTGATGACCCCCACGGGGCCTAAGGGGTGCCACTGTTCGTAAAGCCGGTGACAGGGGCGCTCGCTCGGCATTGTCTTTCCGTAGAGCATCCTCGACTGGCCGACCGCAAGGTCCGCCATGTCGATCATCTCCTGCACCTCGCCGGCTCCCTCGGCCCTGATCTTGCCCATCTCGAGGCTCACAAGGGTGCCGAGGCTTTCTTTACGGTCCCTCAGTGCGTTCCCTATCTGCCGCACAACGTCGCCCCGCTTCGGTGCGGGGACCATCCGCCATTCCTCGAAGGCGTGAACGGCGCGGGTTATCACCGTTTCGTAGCCGTCCCTGTCCGCGCACCTCACCGTGCCGACCGTGCGGCCGTCGATGGGGGATACGCATTCGAGCATCGCGCCTGTGCACGTGAGCCAGCTTCCGCTCCCCGCGCCGGAATGTTCGTCCTGCTCGGTCAGGCCGAGGTCACTCAGTATCTTTTCCATGATCTATTCTCCCCGGATGCCCGTATCGGAAAAGTGTCCGGCGGGCAGCCCGTACGGTGGTTTCATCCCGCCACCTCTTTCAGGATCTCCGCCAGCATTGAAAGGCAGACATCGATCTCTTCCCGCGAAACGGTGAGGGCGGGGCACAGGCGTATCGTGTTCTCGCCGCAGCCGAGAAGCAAAAGCCCCTTCTGGAATGCCCTCCTGATTACGTCGTTTCGCCACTCGCCGGCCCTCTCTTTTGTCGTCCTGTCCTTCACGAGTTCCACGCCGATCATGAGCCCTTTTCCACGGACGTCCCCGATGCATTCATACAGTTTTTGGAGCTCCTTTAAACCCTCGATAAACCGCGCGCCCTGAGCGTTCGCATTTGCCATGAGCTCACCCTCGAGGAGATCTATGGTCGCAAGGGCCGCCTGGCAGGACAGGGGATTGCCCCCGAAGGTGGAGGCATGGGAGCCCGCTTCCCAATCCATGATCGCGGACCCCGCGACCATTGCGCCGAGCGGCAGGCCCGACGCTATCCCCTTTGCCAGGGCTATGATGTCCGGTTCGACACCGAAGTGCTCCATAGCGGTCATCTTCCCGGTCCTGCCCATCCCCGATTGCACCTCGTCGGCGACATAGAGGATCCCCCACTTCTCGGTGATGCGGCGAAGCTCGCGGTGGAACTCCGGCGGGGGAACGATGTAGCCCCCCTCTCCCTGGATCGGCTCGACGAAAACGGCGGCCACTTCTTCCGGTGACATAGTAGCACGAAAGAGCGTGTCCTCGATCCAGTGGACGCACTCGATGCCGCAATTGGGGTAGCACCCGCCGTACGGGCAGCGGTAGCAATAGGCATAGGGGATGTGCGTGATGCCGGGGACAAAGGGATGATAGTGTTTCTTCTGCTGGCTCTTGCTCGCGGTCAGGGAAAGCGCGCCCATGGTCCGCCCGTGAAAGGCCCCGAAGAACGCTATGTTGAGTTCCCTGCGCGTGTGCCACCGCGCGAGCTTGAACGCCGCCTCGACCGCCTCCGCCCCCGAATTGCCGAAATATACCTTCTTCGCGCTGTCGCCCGGAAGGACCGCGCCAAGCTTTTCCGCAAGCTTAATCTGGGGCGTGTAATAGAAGTCCGTCCCCGACATGTGAAGCAGTTGCTCCGCCTGTTCTTTTATCGCTTCGACCACCCGCGGGTGGCAGTGCCCCGTGGAGCAGACGGCGACGCCCGCCGTGAAGTCGAGGAAGGTGTTCCCGTCAACGTCCTCGATCCAGAGGCCCTCGCCTTTTTGTGCCACGAGGGGATAGACCCTCGTGTACGAAGGTGACACATGAGCGGAATCGATTGCGATGAGCCTTGATGCTTCGGGGCCCGGAAGGGCCGTTTTGATGTCGGGGTATTTCACGACTGGCTCCTTATTGTTCTTTCAGATGTTTCCCGTGTTCCTCAAAACCGTAGCACATACCGGCGGGGCGGTGTCTGAAGCGGCATGGCGCCCCGGGGAGGCCCTGTTCTGAGTCTAGCAGTCTGACAGGAGAAATTCCAGAGGTTCGTTGATGTACGCCGGACATCGTGTTTTTTCTTTGCGCAGGAATGCGACGGCCCGGCGCGGGCAGGGGGCGGCTCACGATTTTTTTATTGCATGGGGTCGGGGATTCGGAGACAATGGATAGAGGAGCCAGCCGCTGACGAAAAGGGGGGAGTCTATGAAAGAGTTCGTAAGGGACCTGATCTTTGTCGTCGTGATGGGGATCTTCGGGGTCGCCTCCGCCATCGGCATAGTCGCCGTCCTCAACGCCATCGCAAGACCGAGCTACGTGGACATGCTTCTCACCCTGAGGGAAAAGGCCGACTTCGAAGCCATGGCGACAGGCTTCCTCGGGTTTTTGGGGGCCAATGCCAGAGCGATGGCGTGGGTCATCGTGGTCTTCGTGATCATCAGCTTCTTCTTTGTCCTCTTTGAGCTGAACCCCAATTTCCGCTCTCTTAAGAAACCCGGTGTCAAAAAGGCAAAGGCCGTCGTTGCCGGCCTGGGAGGCATGGTCCTGTTCTTCCTTCTTATCGTGGCCGCGGCACGGACGCCGCTCGCCGTCTTTTCGGGGGTTTTCCCTTCCCCCATGCCTGAGTCCTTTGTCCTGTACGGCGTTGTGATGTGCGTCATATCGGGTATATTCTGGTTTCTCGTCGGCGAGACGGGATGGGCGGGTGACCTCACGTCCTGGCGCGTTGACGATAAAGACGATTTCAGGTCCGCCTGGCCGAAGGCCATCGCGAGCTTTCTCATGGGGGCAGCCTGCGGCGGCATCGCCTATTGCTTCCTCCTCCTCTACAACTGGTGTTTCGATAAGTACTTCATGCTCGTCGCGGAAGTGCTCGGCAGGTCGGGTGAACCAAGTCTCCTTGGCTGGCAGCTCCTCTCCAGGGCTCTCATGGTGATGCTGGGGCTTTCCTTTGCCCTCATCGCGGGATTCGTCACAATTCTTTCAGCGAGGCGGATGACAATGAAGGCGCGCCTTGTGCGGCTCATTTTCCCTCTTATCCTCCTTGCCGTCTATGCCGGCATCATAGGCAGTACATATAACGATGCTGTTGCCCGGTATGATTTCAAGAAGAAGAATTTGGCCGAAGCGGTGGGGATAGCCGGGAAAGGGACCGCGGTAAAGACCGTGGTGCTCTTCGTCCCTGACAGGCCGGCTGTCCAGGAATGGCGCATGGAGGCCGCTGGAAGCGGCCTTCTCGTATACAACAATACCTACGCGCTCACTCCGGAAAACATCAGGAAGATAGAAGACTACATAGCGCGCCGTAAAGACGGGTCACTCTTCCTGTTTGCGGGCCAGGATGCCGTCATGAAGGGATACTTCAAGCTCTGGGACACGGAAAAGGGCACCGGGCAGATGTTCAGGAACGCCGACTCCCAGATACTGGCACGCATGATCCTTTTGCGGCGCCTGAGCACCATTCCCGCCACGGCCGAGAACGAGAAGTACCTGCGGGCTTTTGCCGACGAGAGGAAATGGTATATCGGCAAGACCCCGTCCTTGAGGATATCGGAAGCGTTCATGCATTTCGGCAAGCCTGACGAGGCAAAGGCCTGGGCAATGAAGGCGAAGGCAAAGGGGGCCGACCTCACGAAGGCCGCCTTCCTGAACGAGCCCGCGGTCACCGGCGCATCGGTAACAGGTGTCGTGAAGCTCAACGGGGCGCCGCTCGCCGGGACAAAGGTCGCCCTCTTTACCTACAGGCCGAAGATGACACAGATAGATCAGCAGTACTTCAGCAGTTTTCCCGTCGACGCGAAGACGACGGACGATGCGGGCAGGTTCGAGTTCAAGGACGTGGGCAAAGGGGAGTACGTCCTTGCCGTGATGGCCGAGAAGGAACAGGTCCCGTTGAAGGCCCCTCCTGAAATATTCAGCGTGGAGAACGCGCCGGGCGTCATCAGGATCGCCGCGGACAGCCCGAAGCGAAGTCTGGGCGATATAGCGATGACGGTGAAGCCAAAGGAGGCCCCTGCGACTCCCGCCCCGGTCAAATGAGGGAAGGCGGGACGGTCCAACCCGCATGCCGCAGGGTATCTATCTCCCGTCCCCGACTATGACAAAACCGCCCCAGAAAAAGGGATGGGCCGTGGATATCCTTGTTTCCCCGATATCAACGTACCTGCCGATCATATCGATCTTCGCATCCCTGAGGGCCCTGGCCCTTCCTTTTGCCGTGATCATCTGGTGCACCTTGATCATGAGGTCCCGTGTTGTTTCGCTTTCGACGCTCCAGTGCGTGACGAGAACGGACGGCGTTCCCGCGAACATGAAGGACCTCGTCAGGCCCACAAAACCTTCTCCCTTGTCCGTCCCGCCTTCTGCCGCGGACGTGTTGCACGCGGAAAGCGTCACAAGCTCCGCGTGGATATCGAGCCCTAAGACCTCGTCCATCTCGAGCAGGCCGTCGTTCTTTCCGTCCCCGACGAGGCTTAAGACGAGGGACGGCTGGTTCACCTTGAACTCACCGGCGAGCAGTCCGTGTGTCGCGATCGTCACATAGCGGTACGGCCTGAGATCGATCGTCTTCAGTGCCGTCTCCTTCGCCTCTTCCCGCAGGAAAGGCTTTTTCGGTGCCTTCAGGGTTCTTGCTATCGCCTTGACCTCATCGGCCGTCGCTGACAGGCGGGGCAATACTTTACAGGGGTCCGAATCTGTCAGGGTACCGGACCCCCTCATGGCGAACAGCGCAAAGTTTGCCCCCCTGTTGAGGAACGCATCCTTTCCTTTCTTCTTCAATTCCCGGGGACAGAACACGGGGTCCGCAAAAGCGACGAGGGGTTCTCTCCATTTTCCGTAGCCGTCCTTCAGGAACGTTCGGACGGAATACAGGACAGACACGGAGGGGAGGTAAGCTATGGGATGGTCTTTCAGCAAATAGGGGAGGTTGACATAATCAAAGGAGCTTATGTTCCTTCTCTGCGTGATATTCTCATATTTCCTGATGAGCTCGGCCGTGTTCGGGCCGTCCTTGATCAGGACTTCGAAGGGCAGCGTGTAGAGAACGTCGTGGCCTGATATATATACGATCTGCGCCCCGCGTATGTACTCTTCCACAGGCCTTATGAGGATGCGGTACAGTTCGTTTGCGGCCCGTACGTTGAACTCGTTCAGGTCCCGGGGGTTCCCCGTCCGGCCCACTTCTTCCAGTGAGTTCTTGAGCGATCTTATCCTGTTCTTGAGATCGCTGCTTTTTATATCCGTGACGGCGATATGAACGTTCTTTGCCGAAATGGCCCATGCTACGAGATTTTCCCCGGTGATGAAATAAGAGACGACAATTTCATCCGGCCTGAGGATGTTTTCCTGCAGTTCCTTGATCGTCTTGAGCCTCGGTGTCTTGAGGTCGGCATATTCAGGAAAGTTCTTCTCTATATCACGTTCAAGGCTGATAAGCTGTGTCTCTGTGGCGATGGCGTCCTCTTCAATATCCCGTATCCGGGCGTAATCCCGCCTGGCTTCGGGCCTGTTCAGGGCTTCCGTGAGAAGGTTCCTGCATTGTGCCAGGCGGTCGATAAGTTCCCGCTCCTTACTGACATATTGCCGGAGTTTCGGATTGTTTTGTCCGATCGCGCGCCGTGCACTTGCCTTCGCCAGCATTTCCTGGAAGGTCTTCGCCTTTGCCTGTTCCGAGACATAGAACGCCTGGATGCCGTCCTCGAGGCGGGACTGTTTTCTGTAGCCCTTGATCAAAAGGGATATAAGGGCCTCGTAGGGCTTCGACCGCCGCGCAAAGAATGTCAGCTTGTGTTCCTCCGAGGTGAGTTTGCTCCGCATTGATTCCATGGTTTCGATGGAGGCCATATACGCTGCTTTGGCCTTTTCGATCTCACCTTGCTTCTCGTAAATGGCCCCCTTGTTCAAATGGATGGCGGCCATGTACTCGAGCGCATGGATCCGGGCATATATCCTGATGGCCTGGTCGTATGCGGCCAGGGCGTCTTCGTATCTGCTGCGCGGTTCGTAGAATGACTGCGCGAGCAGGTGATAGGCCCTTCCCATGGACAGAAGGTCGCCCATGGACTCCCACAGCGCGACTGACCTTTGAAATGTCTGCAGGCATTCCTCGTCCCGGCGGAGAGCGGCCTGTGCGAGGAACGTATGGTTGAGCGCCAGCCCTGTCCACTCCTTCTCTCCCATGGATGACGACGCCAGCTCAAGGGCCCGGTCAGCCCACTCAAGTGACAGCTGATACTGGGGCAGCTTTTCCCCGTCCGGCAGGACCGCCCCGAGCTCCCTGTGGAGCTGGCTCAAGGCCCTCATTATGTACCCCTGCCGCCACCGGTCGTTGATCTCGACCGCATACTCGAGGGCCTGGCGCTCGTATGCGATCGCGTCCCTGTATAACGTCGCCTTTGGCCTGCTCCCTTTGTCCGTGGACGACCACTCGGCCAGTTTTTCCGTGCACAGGCCGAGATGGTTGAGCGCCCTCGCCCTGGCCTGCGCCCGCATCGCGGCGTCGGCAATACGGCCGGCGTTTTCCAGCGCTTCCTTGTGAATTTCAATGGCCTTATCGTAGTCACCCAGCTGGCGGTAAAAGTATCCGAGGTAGTCGCTGAACCTGGCTATATAGACCGGGTCCCGGCCTTTCTCAGCAAACTGGAGGGCGCGTGAGTAGGATTCGTGGGCTGCCCCAAAATCACCGGATGCCACATAAATGTCGCCGAGCTGGCAGAGGGCCCTGCCCATTTCACGCCAATCCTCTTCGGGGCTGAGAGAGGCGAGCGCCCTCTCGTAGGACTCTATGGCCTTCGCGTGGTCCTTTCTCCGTTCGTAAACATCCCCCAGGTCAACGAGCGCCTGCCCCTGTCCCGTGCGGTCGTGGTCTTTCTTCGCCAGCTGGAGCGCCCTGTCGTGCATTTTTACGGCTTCGTCGTAGTTCGCCAGCTTCCTTTCCGCCTGGCCGAGATAGTGAAGGGTGTCCGCTTCTCCTGCCGTGTCCGATAACCGGCCATAAAGATCAAGGGCCTTCTTCCCGGGAGCTGCGACTTCTCCATAAAGGCCCTCGTTGAACGCGCGGGCGGCAGCCGTCAAAAGACGATCGGCCTCAGACTTCAGCATACGTTCAGGCAGGGACCACGATCGGTACCTGTTTACCCGGTTGACAAGAAGGTTGTCCCGCGTGATCTCCTTCTTGAGTTTTGCAATGGCGCGGGCGAAAGACAACAGGTCTTCCGCTTTTTTGCCTTGCGTTTGCAGGTCGGACCGAAAACAGTCCCGGACCAGTTCGTCGACCAGGGGACGCAAAAAGTCGACATGTGATGTTGATAATTGGCGGATCTTTTGGGTGTTTCCGTGTTGGTAGGCATCCGTTATCTGAACCTTGAATTCGTCAAATGTCAGTTGTGACCGGGGCGGGTTCCCAGGCCAGACGAGGGGGGTGCCCATGAAGAAAACGACGATGACGATCACTGATCGGATCAGCGCCCTTGTGTATTTTCCATTCCTGTCCTGAGACATCGTTGTAACCTCTTGAGGAGTAAGTGATGCGGTCTTTCCATTATGCCGGCTTCCGGCATATTCTCACCATTTTAGATTCCCGGATGCGGCATTTTGTTCCGCATAACTCATTCTAAATCATCACGAACGGATTGTCTGCGGGATTTATACCCGCGCTGTCGATACTCCATCGCATTATAGCTTGTCGCTCCTCCCGTATCTTTGATATCATATGAGGAGAAAAGTTCATACCAACAACGATCTTCACCAGGAGGTCTTATGGCCCACAAGATAGTCAAGGAAGCGGGGGAATCTCTTGGCCTGTCCTTTCATCCCGATCAAGGGACGGCGATAGGAATGAAGGACGGCTATCCGGTCCAGGTCATGATACGCACGAAGGGAAATAATTCGTTCCTGACCGGCATCGTGCGCTACGACGATGCCTCCCAAGACAGTGCGGTCAGGGAAACCCTGCCGGGAATGCCCGAAGTGGTGCAGGCAGGCATCAAGGCGAAAACCATAGAGATCACCGACGGCATGGCGATATTCAACAATGTCAGGGGGATTACGGGCTTCCCGAAGGTGGAGAAATTCGTAAGCAATATGGAGGCGCTCATCCACTCCTTGAAGGGCATAGCTGCGCCCCCCGGCCTCACATGCCGCATCTGCCGTCAAACCTCAGTTGATCAGCCGCTTCTGGCGAACGGCGTGGTGGACCGTATCTGTCCGGTCTGCATAGAGAAGATCCAGAGGGAAGCCGTCGAACAGGAGGCCCTCTACGAAACGCTTCCCATGCATATCCCCCGGGCGGTCCTCGTCGCGGCTGTCATGGCGGTCATAGGGGCCCTCGTCTATGGCGGGATCATCATCCTGACAGGCAGAATGCTCTGGCTTGTCGCCATAGGTATTGGCATCGGGATCGGTTTTTGTGCCCGGAAGGCGGCCGGCAGGGTCGGTTTGCCGATACAGGTGTTGAGCGGTCTCGCCACCGTTGTTTCCGTTCTTCTCGGGCTTGTTTTCACGGCCGGGTATTACACGCATCAGCACGCCGCCAAAGCGGGCCTCACCATAAACTGGGCAGTGTTTGCCACGCGCATACCCCAGATCCTTATGGAGATAGGGGAGGATACGATCTTCTCCCTCGCTGGAGGCCTCATCGGCGCCTATTTTGCGACACGGTTCACACGTAAACCGGATATGAAGGTGAAGATAGAAAGATAAACAGGGTCTGCCTGTTGTTGACTTCGTTTCAGGAGAATATGAAGCGGTAGAGCTCCCTTTCACGGTCGATGATCTTCTCGAATTCCCCGCCGGCTATCTTCATGGAGTGCTTGAGATAAAGCACCTTTGATTCCCTCAATGCAAAGGGTTTTGCGTTCCCCCCGCAGGTAACGGAAAGGGCGGCCGCACCCGTCTCGCCGCGGCCTGTTTCGAGGCTGATGTGATCGATGTCGGCTATGGCGAGCTGTTCGAGAAGGGCGTTGAGCATGTCCTGGAACATCAGCCTGTCGGCGGTGACGTCGAGCTCTTCTTCTGACCGGGAGAAGGTAAAACGCGTCCCGGAAAAGAGCGGCGTGTACGCAATGCGCCTCGTAAGCTCATCGATAAATTCACGGTCGTCGTCCAGGGTTTCGAATATCCGTTCGCTTTCTGCGGGGTCCTTTTTCAATGACGCAAGGGCCTCCTGAACCGCCGTGTTCAGGCCGAAAGTCGTTTCCTGGTCGCGGAAACGGATGCCGTAGACGACATTGACAAAATCCGCAAGCAGGCTCTTGATCCGCCGGAGAAAACAGGGGTCGAAGAGGTGCGATATCTTCTCGGGCTCGAATATCCTGTTCACTTTGCGGGAGAACTGCACGGCCTTGGAGATAACCGGGGCGCCCCGCGCACCCTTAAGCTCCCGGATATATGTGTGGAATTCGTCCACCGTCCGATCGAGCATGTCGGTATCGATAATTCTGGGGATAGACTGTGCACGATCGTGCTCACCGAGCATGTCGAGGTAGTAGGAGACTTTCAGGAGGCGGGCCGCAATGATGGAAAAGATGCTGCTTGTTTCCTCGAGAAGCACGATCGCGTATTCCGAGAGGTATAATGACCGTTCCCTGTCGAAAAGGGCAAGACTGGTGAGGTGCAGGGCCTCGTCCGCCTCCTTGAGGAATATGTTTGTCGCCTTCTCAAAATCGATGACCTTTCCGTGCCCGGGCAGGATATGGGCAATCTCCCGTTTCCTTCCCACATCGATCATTGCCCGTATGGAGGAGACGAGGGCCATATTGTCCCATCCGTTCTTGCCGGCTATCCCGGGCGTCGTGGCAACGTGAAGGTCGCCGGTGTACATGAACCGGCCCACCACGTACGTGATACTGTCGGGGCTGTGTCCGGGGGTCTGGAATATTTCGATCCGGTCGTTGCCGCCGAGAGGGACAATGTTGCACGGTATGACCTGCCCATCGTCAAGCTCCACAATACCGCTCTCAACGGTGAGCGGGCTCTCTTCAGCAGGGATGGGGTGGTCCTTATCATGAAAAAAGCAGTCCCGCACCTTGCATATGGGCAGTACCGAACCGTTCATGTTCGCCAGGGTAAGGTTTTCATCCTTCGTTTCTATGGCATCAGCGGCCAGGGGATGGCAAATGAACTGACCGTTGAACGTCTGGTCCATGAGAAGGTTCACGGCCAGGAAATGATCGATATGACAGTGGGTAAGAAAGAGAAAAACGGGGATGGCCTTCCCCTGCCGTTTTTCCAGTACCACCTGCCGGCCATGCTCTATCTGTTCGGGATCGGTCCCCGGATCGATCACGATAAAGAGCTCCGGCGCCTTGATTATGTATGTATTGGAACACAGAACGGAGGGTTTGCGCACGATGTGGTAGATCTCCACATTTTCGGTCCCCGGCACGGGTGTCCAGGTATACGGCGGCGGGATGAAGGGATCGGGCACAGGCATAGCATAGCCATTTTACCCTATTGCGGCTTTTTTTTCACGAGTATCGAAAAGACCATTGCCGCAAGGCACATGATGCCTCCGGCGATATACGTGTGGCTGAAACCCTTCAGCAGGGTTGGCACGGGCACCTGCGACGAAGCCGCGCCCGCGCCTCCCTGAGCGCTCCCGCTCAGGGATTGGGAAAAGACCAGTTCGAAAATTGCAACGCCAAAGACCATGCTCAAATTGATGGCCGTGTTGAGAAGCCCGGAGGCGGTACCCTCCTTGCCTTTCGGGGCAAAACCCATCGCAAGGCCATTAACGGGAGACAGGAAAAAGACATAGGAAAAACCGAGCCACGCGAGAAAGACAACGACAGGCACAAGACCGTTCAACCTCAGCGTCCAGGCGAAGAAAAGGGTGTTCACCGCCCCGGAAAACATGGCAACGGCACAGAGCTTAACGGTGTCCGTCCTGTCGGACAGTCTGCCCGCGTAGGGCGACACGAAAACATAGATGAGCGAATAAATGAGGAGTATCATTCCCGTCCCGGTGGAATCCATGCCTTTGACGGTCTCGAGGTAGAAAGGCAGCAGGAAGGCGTTTCCCGCGATGAGCATATAGGCCATGGTCGTCGCGGCGAGGGCGAAAACAAACCCCCCGTTCTTCAGCATTGCCATGTCGAGCAGCGGCTCACCGCACCGCCTTTCCCAAACGACAAAAATTACGAACAAGACGATGGATACGGCTGCGAACATGAGGATGGTCGGAGATGTCCAGCCTTTTTCACCGCCTGTGTTCATGACGTGCAGAAGCGCGGCCAGTGCCAGGAAACTGAGGGCCGCCCCGGGTATGTCAAACCCGGCCGGCTGTCGGGGGCTTTTCTCATCCGGGCCGGCGGGAGAAGGAAGGCACCTCAATGCACAGAGAACAGCTGCGATCCCGAGGGGGATATTGATGAGGAATATGAGCCTCCAGGTGAGATAGCCGGCGATTATGCCCCCTAAAGGCGCCCCGGCGGCCACCCCGATCGCGTTCGCGGTGGCATTTATACCGAAGGCCCAGCCGAGCCGCTCTTTCGGGACCGCCTGCGCGATTATCGCAAAACTCGTCGCGAGGAGTATGGAACTGCCGAGGCCCTGCACAAACCTCGACGCGATAAGCGAAGAGATTCCCTGCGATATGCCGCACAACAGCGAACCCAGTATGAACACGACGTAGCCGGCAATAAATACGCGTTTGAACCCCAGCCTGTCACCCAGCTTGCCGAACAGAATGAGAGAGCCGGTTATGACAAGGAGGTAGGACGTCACCACCTGGGATATCTCGGAGGTGCCGACGCCGAAGGCGCGGGATATCGTCGGAAGCGAGACATTGACCGTGTAGAGATTGAGCCGCGCGAGAAAAGAGGCAAAGGCAATGCTCAACACTATCATGTATTCGTTTCGCGTATCGTTCATGAGAGGAATAACCTATAATACTACTTTTTCTCCGACAAGCCCACAGGGCATCGCGTGCGGCAGCATCGTCCCGGCCAAAAGGCTTTCCGAATCAAGTCTTGCAGTACCGTATTCCGGCCCTGAAATTCCCGTTCTTGCGCCCGGGCCGAAAAAAGCCGCCGCGGTCAGCGAGACCACGGAATAACTTTCCTTCGATTATAAAAAGATGTAAGATGTCGTATCATTCATAAAAAAATTGCGTGTGCACGACAGGTGGGACAACCTGAAACTATTTATGTGCAGGTAAGGATCCTGAAGGAGGAGAAAAACATGGGAGGAAGAATGAAGCCTGATTTTTACAAAACGTTTGTAGCATTCCTTTTGGTGGTGTCTGTCGTGATCGTGTTTGCTGCGCCGTCGTTTGCCGGGAAGCCGCTCGGCGCAAAATGTGCCGGGCACTACGAGTGCACCTCCGGGCGCTGCGACAACCGCGCGCAGGCAGGCTGCGTCCCCCAGGACGGGACGGGTAATTCCGGCGAATTCTGCACAACGCATCAGCAGTGCCGCAGTCAGTTGTGTACCATCACCCCGGGCAAGATCACAGGTCAGTGCTCCGGCGTCAACAAACCGCTCGGATCGCCTTGCTCGACACACAACGAGTGCGCTTCACGCCGCTGCGACAACCGGCCGGGGGCAGGTTGCGTCGCCCAGGACGGGACCGGCAATGCGAACGAATTCTGCACCACGCATCAGCAGTGCCGCAGCGGTTATTGCCAGGTCACAAGCGGGCTCCGCGGCACATGCTCGGCAGGCGGCCAGGCGATCGGGAGGCCCTGCCATGTATCGTCGGAATGCACATCGAAATACTGTGATAAGGGCGTGTGCGCCCAGCCGGGGTCAACACCGCCGCCAGCTGCCAGTACCTGTCCGGGAGCTAAATCCTTCCAGGGTTATGTATACGTCGGTCAGCCAAGTTGTGCGGGTGTTATGGGAGGATACCTGCGGTGCGATGCAAAAGGTTATTTCTGCTGTGCGTCATCTGCCGGGTCTCAATCCCCCCGGTGCGGCGGTACGGGCAAATATGAATACCAGCCCGGCTGCTCCCAGTACAGTTCCGGGGGAGGAACGAACATCGGCCCGCTGCTCAGGGACGGAATATTCTACGGCTGCTACAAGCCCACGTTCTGATCCTGTTTACTGCCAGAAAACAAAAAAAGGCGACCGTCACCGGTTGCCTTTTTTCTCTTTACACAAACGCTATCTTTCGGGAACAGGGATGACGACAGGTCTTCTCCCTTGCAGCGCGCTTTCCGGCTTCCATCCATCCTTCCGGCCCCATTGACTTCCCCTGCTCATAAGCTGTCCATAGCCTGTTGACACCACCTGCATCGAAACCGGGACGGGCCTGTTGTGTCCCGTTGGCGGGAGCCATTCAAGAAGCAGAAAAAGGTTGGTAGACCGGGCCTTTTCGGGAAGGCTCACAGCGGCCTGGTAGGAAGGCTCCTTATAATTATTATAGGCAGAATCAACCCGCTTCAAGGCAAGCTGTATCTTGACCGAGACCTTATCGAACGGATGATTGTCCATGGCATACAGTCTCATCCGGGCCGGGTCTCCTTTATGCCGCACTATGATCGCGTAGGCATAACCCGGATATAAAGACGTCTGATATATCGCATACCAGGCGTCCCTCTGGCCGGTGGACCTTTCGAGGGGGCTTCCGCCGGGGAAGAACAGGTTCCCGTGCACGGGCACGCTGTCCGGATAAAGATATGCTGCCGGCGGCCCGTCGGCATGTGAGAAGGTCACTGCGGCAAGCGAAAGTACGGCTATGAAAACAAGTACGGAACGGGCCCGCGGCTTCGCCATCAATCCTCGCCGTATCTCGTAACGAGCTCGTAGACTGCCGTCTCGATGCAAGACCGGAGGGCCTGGTCAACCCCTTCTTTCTTTGATGCCTTGCCCCGTGCATCAGGATTGAGCGGGACAGACTTGCCGCCGAGGCCCGCTATCGATTGGGCCAGGCGTCCCACACCCGACACCTCTCCGCCTTTAGCCACGATCTTCTTTCGGACATTCACGGAATCGAGGACCAGCCCGGTCTGGGCGTCTACGATGCGGACGTCGAGGCCGATGCTGTCGGTGGTTTTTGCGCCCCCCACGTTCATGCCGCCGACAGTGAATCCGCCTTCTTTATTCGTTTCATTAGGGTTTGCTTCCGACACGGTACCTTCAAAGATATACTGCGCCCCGGCCAGCTTGGTCTGGCCCGCCTTTCCCGTGGCCATTCCGCCGCCCTGAAGCTGTTTTTCACGCATGACGCCTTCATTGAGCCTCTGCCTTTCGGCGACGGCAAAATACCCCGATTTTATGAGGGCTGTTGTGAACATATCAGTTGCCGCGGCGCCGTTCACTTCCGGCACAGAACTTCTGAATTCATAGATGGTCACGACTTTCCTCTGCCCCTTGGGCCGTTTTATACTTTGCAGTTTCTTCGTCGTCCTTGAACTGTCAACGACCGGGTCCTCTTCATCGTCGGCATGGCAAACCCCGCCAAAGACCAGGGCCAGGACGATTGTCATTATGATCGCGATCCATCTTTCTGCCTTCATTACAAACCTCCATTGTGTATAGCGTAAGCGAATCCTTACGGTCCTGTTTTATGAGTGAGAGACAATCGCTCCACGACGTTCCCGGGGAAGGCAAGCAGCATTTCGTTCCCCTGAAATTCAATATTTTCGGGCATGGCGCGAATTTCCCTCGCTTCCTGAGGGTCACACTGCGCGACGTTGACGGATATGGCGCCGTACTCCTGTCGCTGGCGGACCTTGAAGACCAGCACATTCCAGTTTCCGTCGGGCGACTTGAATATCTTTTGGACACGGTCCCTGCCCAGCGCTATATGATTGACCTCCTGGCCCGATCCATCAAGCAGCGCGACGCTTGACCTGTCTTCGCTCAACCGGATGGCGCACAATCCGGGCATTCCCGGCTGCTGCATCACGGGAGCCTGCTGCACGGGCTGTTGAACAGGCATCGGCTGCTGCATCACGGGAGCCTGCTGTGCAGGCATCGGCTGCTGCTGCATACCCGGCTGCTGCACAGGTACTTGCTGGATCTGCTGCCCGCCGGCCCCGCCCCGCCCCTGGCCGCCTGTCCTGCGATACATGTCGGTTTGGATCATGGAGGGATTCTCCGAAGCGCCGGGCGATGCGTCCTGAGCGGAGATATTTACCTGCTCCGGCCCGCCCGGGTCCTGGTACGCCTGGGAGGTGTCCGTATACGTCAGCGGCTGTTCCACCTGCTGCACCGGCTGAGACTGGTCCGGCTGCTGCACAGTTTGCTGGGATTGGGCTGGTTGCTGGGGCTGGGCTCTACCCGGAGAGATGATCGTGCGCCCGGCCGGATTCATAACGGGCTTCGGCGCCGGGACCTTTCGCAGAGGCGCCGCAGGCACTGGCTGGGTGAGCGTCGACTGGCTTTGGGCCTGCGCCATTACCACAGCCGGCCACCGGTGCAAAGATCCATGTCCTGACATACCCGACGAACGGTCCATGTGCACATTTACGGGCAGCACCGCTGCAACAAAGAAAATTACCAGAAGTATTCTTCTCATGGGTTCACCTGAAATTCACTGAGTCACACTATAAAAAATGCCATATTTCCTGTCAACATAATTTA
>CALMFJ010000145.1 GCA_937862865.1 uncultured Pseudomonadota bacterium
TCAAAATACCTGTAAGAAAAACCTTGGATCCCGGTGTCAAGCACCGGGATGACGGCGAAAGAGGCTCGGCTTCGGGTATGGATGATTAGTGGAGGAAATGCCTTACGCCTTACGCTCTCACGCCTTATGGTTTCTCCATTATTGACTTTATCCCTATAAACCATTAATTTAATGTTGTTTTTCTTCAATGCTCGAAAAGGAGGACGTGATATGGTCAGGGCAAAATTGTGGTTTCGGTGCGCGGCTATGCATGACCCCGTGACCCCCATGGTTGCCCAGCCGGCACAGGTCGGGTGGGAGGCGAAGCGGCGCAGGGTGGACCTCACCATTGAAAGGTCCTTCAACGGTGAAGAGTTGGTGAAACGCATGAAGGGATGGGTCACGACGGACCCGGCGAAAGTGATAGAGGTCGTGAAGAAGTACGGGAAACTGAAGGTCCTCGACGACCGTGAA
This sequence comes from uncultured Pseudomonadota bacterium, assembly GCA_937862865.1. Lineage (GTDB taxonomy): Bacteria > Desulfobacterota > Syntrophorhabdia > Syntrophorhabdales > Syntrophorhabdaceae > Delta-02. Next base: position 454 of record CALMFJ010000145.1, read on the forward strand.
CTTGTCATAGAAGCGGAGAAGGAAGACGACATAGTGAGCCTCAACAGGGAACTCGCCGAGATTTTCGGCGGCGAGGTCGACGTCGAGATCGTCAAGAGGTAAACAGGTCAGGAAGGGGTTTTCGTGAGCCCCGGAAAAATGAAACATATACGGAACTTCAGTATCATAGCACACATAGACCACGGCAAATCGACGCTTGCCGACCGGCTCATTCAGTATACGCACCTGGTGGAAGACCGGCAGTTCCGCGACCAGATCCTGGATAACATGGATATCGAGCGGGAGCGCGGCATCACCATCAAGAGCCAGACGGTCGACCTGCCCTATGTTGACGGGAAGGGCGTTGAATATGACCTCAATCTCATCGATACCCCGGGCCATGTCGATTTTTCTTACGAGGTTTCCCGGGCGCTTGCATCGTGTGAGGGGGTCCTGCTCCTCATCGACGCGGCGCAGGGCGTAGAAGCGCAGACACTGGGGAACCTCTACGCCGCACTTGAACACAACCTTGTTATCATCCCCGTGATAAACAAGATCGACCTGCCTGTCGCGGATGTCGAGCGTGTCAGGAACGAGATCGACGATGAACTTGGCCTTGATCCCGATACCGCCATCCTGTGTTCGGCCAAGGAGGGCACCGGCGTCGAGGACATCCTCAAGGCGATCGTGGAAAGGGTCCCGCCCCCGGAGGGAGATGCCGACAAACCGCTTACGGCCCTTATATTCGACGCCCACTATGATTCCTTCAGGGGCACCATCGTGAGTTGCCGCGTGTTTGACGGAACTGTCAGGCAGGGCGATACTATCCGGCTCATGTCGCAGGGCACGACGTACCGCGTCGAGGAGGTCGGGGTTTTTCGCCTGGGCCGTGAACCCCAGAAGGAACTGACCGCGGGCATGGTCGGCTACATCATCGCAGGAATAAAAACGGTGAGCGATACGCGTATAGGGGACACGATCACACTCGATACACACCCCTCACCCGAGCCGCTCCCCGGCTTCAAGGATGTCAAGCCGGTCGTTTTTTCATCGATCTACCCGATAGCATCCGACGATTACCCGTCACTGCTCGAGGCCCTCGAAAAGTACAAGCTCAACGATGCTTCGCTCGTATACCAGAAAGACTCCTCGGCCGCCCTCGGCCAGGGCTTCCGGTGCGGCTACCTCGGCCTTCTGCATCTCGAGATCGTGCAGGAGCGGCTCGAGCGGGAATTCGACCAGTCCATTATCATGACGGCGCCGAGTGTTCAGTACCGTTTCTACCTTGATGACGGCACGCGGGTCGATGTGGACAATCCGCTCTATTATCCCGACCCGGGCACGATAAAAAGCTCGGAAGAGCCGTACATCAGGGCCAGCATCCTGATACCGGAACGGTATGTCGGGGTCGTTATGAAGCTCTGCATGGAAAGGCGGGGAGTAAACTCACACTTGAGCTACCCGACACCCGGCCGCGTCGAGATCACCTTCGACCTGCCGCTCGCAGAGGTCATCTTCGATTTTTATGACAGGCTCAAGAGCATCACGCAGGGCTATGGCTCGTTCGATTACGAGCTGATCGATTACCGCGAGAGCAACCTTGTCAAGCTCGACATCCTCGTGAACGGGGAGAAGGTCGATGCGCTGTCGATCCTCGTGCACAGGGACAATGCGCGCGACCGCGCGGTAAAGGTGTGCGACAGGCTCAAGGATGAGATCCCGCGGCAGCAGTTCAAGATAGCGATACAGGGCGCCATCGGGGGCAAGATCATCTCCCGCTCCACGATCTCCGCGTACCGCAAGGATGTGACTGCGAAATGCTACGGGGGCGACATCACGCGGAAAAGGAAACTCCTCGAAAAACAGAAAAAGGGAAAGAAACGCATGCGCATCGTGGGAAATGTCGAGATACCGCAAAGCGCATTCCTCGCCGCCCTCAAGACAGACGATGAATAGAACGGACCTTCCCGGTCTTTACGTCCACACCCCCTTTTGCAAAACCAGGTGCCCCTATTGCGATTTCTGCTCGGGAGCAGATGCGTCCCTTATCGACGGGTGGCTCAACGGCGTCCTTCGAGAAGCCCGGATGTATCCGGGCGCTCGCCCCTTCGATTCCCTTTACATCGGCGGCGGGACTCCGTCGCTACTCGACGGCCTGCAGATGGCAAAGCTCATTTCGGGCCTCAATGAAATATTCCGTTTTGCTGACGCGACCGAGTTGACCGTCGAGATGAACCCGGACGACGTCACCCGGGAAAAACTCGAGTGCTACAGGTCTCTTGGTGTGAACAGGATAAGCCTCGGGGTACAGTCCTTCGTGGAAGAAGAGGTCCGGTTCCTTGGCAGGCGCCACAACGCGCTGCAGGCCATATCTGCTGTCGAGGCGGTCGCAGGCGCCGGTTTCCGTGAATTCAGCATCGATCTCATGTACGGGCTGCCCGGCCAGACCATCGAGGCCTGGCAGGGGACGCTGGAAAAAGCGGTCTCTTTCAGCCCGGACCATCTTTCGTGCTACCAGCTTACCGTGGAGGGGAACACCCCGTTTGTGCGCATGGCACGCGAGGGAAAGCTCGTCATGCCCGACGACGCGTTCCAGGCGGACCTTTTTGTCACCACGTCGGAATATCTGACCGGTGCGGGTTTTCTCCATTACGAGGTGTCCAACTTCGCGCACGGTGCCGGAAAAGTGGCCCGCCACAACGTAAAATACTGGCAGCATACACCGTACCTCGGCCTCGGGCCGTCGGCCCACTCATTTGCCGGCCGAAAAAGATGGTGGAACGTCCGGGATGCCGCACGGTATCTTGAGAGCATTCACGGCGGCCATGTGCCGGTGGAGGGATCGGAGGAATTATCGTCCAGCCAGATGAACCTGGAAAAACTCCTCTTTGGTTCCCGGACCATCTGGGGAATAAATGTCCGGGATATCGTTCCTCCCCCTTCGGAGGAGCGCATCAGGGAGCTTTGTGACTCCGGGTATATCACATACGAAAGCCGGCGAATCCTTCCCACGCTCAAGGGTTACCTTTTCGCGGATAAGCTGCCCCTGATGATCCTCTGAGCAGCCCTTTTTGCCTGTAAAAAATTTTCTATTGACAAAGATATTCCCATGCATTACTATTAGAACAAGATATGGGAAATAATTCACATAATGAAACAAGCAGCCGGGATACCCGGGTAATAGGGAAACGGTATACGTTCGTTATGATGAACGCACAGATTTGAAATTAGAATTTAGTGCATTATTTCACATACTAACTTTGAAATTCACCTCCACAAGCTTCTCATAATAACCCCCCTTCCCCCTGGCACCCAACCAGGGGGTTTTTATTTCCGGTGCCGGATCGGCGCGATCTCTTCGTTGCCTGCGGATTATTTTCACCTTACGACTGACGACTTACGATCTAAATCGGTCACGAACGCAGAATGCAGAACGCAGAACGCAGAACGTCATTGGAACATTTCCCGGTATTCCGTTGTCTCAGTAAATAATGACCCGTTTTTCTTTACAACCGGGGGCGTTTGGTGTAATCTCTAGTCCAAAAATGGACGTATCAAGCGCAAACGTTTATTCCAGCGGTTTGATGGGGATGATCCTTGGGGCCGGGCCTATGGCCAAGGTCGTCATGGTTATCCTGTTTTTCTTTTCAATTGTCGCGTGGACCATCATCTTCATGAAATTCCGTCAGTACAGCCGTACGGAGTCGGAAGGAGAAAGGTTCTTCAGGGCGGTGAAGGAAGCGGATTCATTCAATAAACTCATATAGGTCTACCGGGACAGCCAGGACAACGCCTTTTATCGTCTCGTGCTCGCCTGTTATAAGGAAGTGACCGCGAGGCAGAAGGACAACCCCGGCCGGATACATAAAGAGGATATTCCCGCTATTGACAACATGCTGAAGATAGCGATCGCCGATGAATCCGTTAAGCTTGAGAGAAGACTTTCATTCCTCGCGACGACGGCGAACACGGCTCCGTTCATTGGGCTTTTCGGCACGGTGTGGGGCATTATGGATTCATTCCGTGAAATAGGTGTCCGGGGCACGACGAGCCTTGCGGTCGTAGCGCCCGGCATAAGCGAAGCTCTGATCGCGACCGCACTCGGCCTCGCGACCGCCATCCCGGCAGTTCTCGCGTACAATTACTTCCTGGGAAGGTTGAAACGGATCCTTTCCCGTATGGAAAACGCATCCATGTACCTTATTAATCTCCTGGAAAGATGAAAACGCGCGACACAAAGGGGCCATTATCCGAGATCAACGTCATCCCTCTCGTCGACGTCATGCTCGTTCTTCTCATCGTCTTTATGATCACGGCCCCGATGATGCAGCACGGGCTCGGGATAGACATCCCGAATGTCACGGCAAAGGCACTGCCGGCGAAAGAAGAGCCGCAGGTCCTCAACGTGACAAAAGACCAGCGGCTCATCCTCAATGAAAAAAAGATAGAGTTCAGGGACCTGAAGCAGGCCATCCAGTTCCTCTTTGCCAACAGGGACAAGAAAGAGATATACCTTCGTGCCGACAAGGACGTGCCGTACGGGTTCGTCGTGAAATGTATGGGAACGATACGGGAAGCCGGCGTCGACAAGGTTAATATCGTAACGAAGCCATTGGACAGAAATGAGTGAAGAAGCCTGGTATAAAATGCTGGCAGTGTCGGTGGCCCTTCATATCATTGTCATCGCTGCGTTTTCGATCCCGATAAAATTCTCGTCAAAAAAAATAGACCTTTCAGGAGCGTATTCCGTTAACCTTGTCGGCAGCGCGGGCAAATTGGGCGGCGGGGGAGGCCCCGTGAGCCACGCAAAGCCCGAGCCCAAACCGAAAGAGAAGCCGGCGCCGGCGATCAAGGAAAAGAAAGCCACTCCCAAAAAACCGCAGCCGGTGCAGAAAGAGGACGACGCGGTCTCCCTCTCAAAGAAGAAGCAGGTAAAGCCGAAGGCAAGCAAGGATGAGGTCGACCGTCTCGAGGAAAGAATACGGAATATCAGGAAGAAGACGGACTACATCGACATTGCCAAGACGGGGCCAGGCGGGCCGGGCAGGGGAGGCGGCGGAGGGTTGCCGGGAAGCGGCGGATCGGGTGCTCCCCTTGATCCCGCGTTGCAGAAATATCTTCTCGATATCTGGGAAAAGATAAAGGGTGCCTGGAACGTCCCGGGCATGGCCAAAAAAGGACTGGAAACCATTGTTGTGGTAAAGATCAGAAAGGACGGCAGGATTGTCGATATAAATATTGAAAAGCGTTCCGGCAACAGGACCTACGACGAATCCGTCCTTCGCGTCCTGCGTGCCGTGGAACCGTTGCCTCCCATACCGTCATCGCTCAACAGGGATGAACTCGAGCTGGGCCTGAGGTTCTATCCCGGGGGGATCTCGTGACAATACTGCAAAGCATTATCATGGGGGGCGTTCAGGGGATAACTGAATTTCTCCCGATAAGCAGCTCAGCGCATCTTATCGTTATCCCGTGGTTCTTCACGATCTCCGAAGCGAACATCAACCCGCTCACGTATGATGTCATGCTCCATTTCGGGAGCCTTCTCGCCGTGCTGCTCCTGTACGGAAAGAAATTTGTCCGTGTGGTCATAGAAGGTCTTGTCGACTTTCGCGACGGCCGCGGCACCCGGTCGATGCTGTTCAAGATGATCATCGCAACGCTTCCCGCGGTGATCGCGGGCCTTCTCGGCAAGCATGTCATCGAGCATTACCTCCGGGCGCCGATCATCGCGGCATTCATGCTCGCCCTTGTCGCGATCATGATGATCCTGTGCGAGCGAATGGCGATCGACAGGAACGATATCACGATGCCGATCGCGATCGCTATCGGTGTTGCCCAGGCGCTGGCCCTCGTTCCGGGCGTTTCGCGCAGCGGGATCACGATAACCATGGCGATATTCCTCGGTATCCGCAAGAGCGAGGCCGTCGACTTTTCGTTCATGCTCTCCATCCCGATCATTCTCGGTGCCTCGATCTATGAATCGAGGCATATAGAGTTTCACGGCGATGCCTTAGGGCTCTACGTCTTCGGGATGCTGTCGGCTTTTGTCTTCGGGGCGGTCAGCCTTAAGTTCCTTATCACATATCTGAAAGACCATACCCTGGACCTTTTTGCCTATTACCGCATCGGCCTTGCCCTCCTCATACTTGTTTTTTCGTTCATGCCGCGCCTTTAGCGGGAAAATGTTCTATAATAGCATTATGGCGGACCATACAAAGAACGATGAAGCGCGCGACCCGGGAGTCGTGTTCCAGGTCTATGATCCTGAAAATCCTCCGACCGAAAAACTGTGCATCTGCGACATAATCCGCGAACTGCCCGAATTGACCGACGAGGACGTTGCGCAGTATCACGATGAGTGAGGCGTCACGGCAGGTAAGCGGGCCCCGGGGACAGGGCAAGGCGGCATCGCCCCTTTCGCCGTCCCGGATCGCAGTGTTCCGGCGGCGTATCCGGGAATTTTACCGCACCAATAAGCGCAGGTTCCCGTGGAGAGACCTCATTACCCCGTACAGGATTGTCGTTTCCGAGTTCATGCTGCAGCAGACGGGGGTCGGGCGGGTCACAGAAAAATTCGGCCCGTTCGTGGAAAGGTTCCCTGATTTCGGTGCTCTCGCGGCCGCCCCTTTCAACGATGTCATCGATGCGTGGCAGGGGCTGGGCTACAACAGGCGGGCCCTTTCGCTGAAGAAGCTGGCCGGGACCGTGGTCGATGAATATTCCGGCCAATTGCCCGATGACAGGGCGCTTTTGAGAGCACTGCCCGGTGTTGGCGATGCAACGGCCGGCTCTGTCATGGCCTTTGCGTTCAACCTCCCGTGCGTTTTCATCGAGACAAACATCAGGCGCGTCTTCATTCATTATTTCTTTGCCGGCAGGGACAGGGTGACAGATAAGGAGATCATCCCGCTTGTCGAGGCGACCCTCGATCGGTCGTGTCCCCGCGACTGGTACTATGCGCTCATGGACCACGGCGCCCACCTCGGTGCTCTTGCCGTTAATCCCAACAGGAAGAGCGCCCATTATTCCCGGCAATCCCGTTTCGAGGATTCCGACAGGCAGGTAAGGGGGAAGGTCATCAGGCTGCTCATTGGCAACGCCGGTGCATCGGCCCGTGATATTGCCCGGGCGACCGGGTGCGCCCCCGGGCGGCTCGATCCCATACTCGCTTCGCTGGTGAAGGACGGCCTCATAGCGTATGATTCCGGGCTCTACCGCATCGCCTGACAGGTCATGTGTTCTTCCGGGTGAATATCCTGCAATATTGTTTACTTGTAGTTTCCTGCTTGACAAAAGATTTATAGTGTATATCTTAATGAGACACGGTACCGGTTTGGGTGACCGTTATTTAAGTCCTGGGAGCAAAAGGAGACCTTATGTTCGAAGTTACAGAAAAGGCCGGGGAAGTGATAAGAAAACTTCTCGAAGGAAAGGACCCGCAGTCGGTCAGGATCATGATGACCGAGGGCGGCTGATCGGGGCCCTCACTGGGCATGGCCCTGGATGGGCCGTTAGCGAGCGATGAAACATTCACGGAGCAGGGAGTGACATTCGTTATCGACAAAAAACTCTTTGAAGACGCCAGGCCGATAAGCATCGATTTTGTCGAATCGGCGATGGGCGCCGGATTTCTGCTGAAATCCGCGTTGACCGCGGGCGGCGGTGATTGCTGCGCCTCGAGCGCAGGCGGTTGCGGTTCCGGATGCAGCGGCTAAAAGGTTGAGTTCAATAAAAAAAGCCGCAGAAATGCGGCTTTTTTTATTGCCGTCAAACAATGGCCCGATCTATTTTTTAGCAACGGTGCGTGCTGTCGCTTTTCCTTCATGCATGACGTACTGAACGGTCACGCGGTCCCCCACCTTTATATTGGCAACCATCTTGTAACCTTTGAGCTTGGCCCCTTTTACCTCGAATGTCATACCTGCCCCGGGAGATTGAACGACTATTGTGGAATCCTCAAGGTTGACCGATATCACCCTCCCGGTGAGTTTCTCTATTTTCTGGCCTTTTGGAGGCCGGGGGGTGAGAGAATGTCCCGTCGGCACAAAAGCAAGAAAGAACGCAACGACACACAGGGCGATAATTGCCTTCTTCATGACTGCCTCCTTTTGAAAGAAGATAGGAGGAATCATAGCACACTTTGTAAGAACGTAAAACGTGAAACGAGAGACAGGGGAGCAATTTTACTATTTACGTCTTGCGTTTTACGTTTTACGCTAATACCATGACTGATAAAATCATCGTCGGGGTCAGCGCGTGCCTTGTGGGGCAGAAGGTGCGGTATGACGGGGGGCACAAGCACGACCGGTTTATTACGGATACGCTCGGAAAGTTTTTTTCGTACGTTCCCGTCTGTCCCGAGGTTGAATGCGGGCTTCCGGTTCCCCGGGAGGCGATGCACCTTGTGGGGGATATTGAAAATCCCCGGCTGGTGACCGTCCGTACAGGCGTGGACCACACCGCGCGGATGCAGGAGTGGTCACGGGAAAGGCTCGATGAGCTGGAGCGCCCCGGCCTCTGCGGCTTCATATTCAAGACAAAATCCCCTTCGTCGGGCATGCGCGCGGTCAAGGTATACCGCGATTCAGGCGCACCGGCTTTAAACGGGACGGGCCTTTTCGCCGCCGCTTTCATGAAGAGGCTCCCCCTCGTACCGGTCGAGGACGAGGGCAGGCTCAACGACCCCGGGCTCCGGGAAAACTTCATCGAACGTGTTTTCGTCTACCACAGATGGCAGGAGCTTGCCGGGAGCGGATGCACGGCCGCAGGCCTCGTCGAATTTCATACAAGGCACAAGTACCTCATCATGGCGCACAGCCCGAAACACCTCGCCGCACTCGGAAAAATGGCCGCGAATATCAGGGAAAATGACGCCGAAATGAGGCAAGCTTATTGCGGGGCCCTGATGGACGCCCTGCGCCTCATGGCTACAACCGCCAAGAACGCCAATGTCCTCCACCACATCATGGGATACTTCAAGAAACATCTCGACCGCATGGAGAAGGAGGAGCTCCTCGAAACAATAGACCGGTACCGCCGCGGCCTCATACCGCTCATTGTGCCGGTGACGCTGCTCAATCACTACACCCTCAAGTACGATGAGCCGTATCTCAAGAAGCAATACTATCTAAACCCGCACCCGGTGGAGCTGATGCTGAGGAACCATGTGTAAACGGCTAAAGGCTAAAGGCTAAAGGCTAAAGGCTTTTCTCTCTGTGTAAACGTTCCGATCATGCAGTACCGTCATTCCGGCGCTTGACGCCGGAATCTAAGGTTTTGTTTTTACAGAACCGTTCTGTATTTAAACGTTGTGAACAATACCAAAACTGCGGGCAAAGCAAACCTTGGATTCCGGCGTCAAGCGCCGGAATGACGAAAGGGTGATAGGAGTCTCACGCCTTACGTTCTAGAACGTTCCCCCGATGGTCCCCGCGTAGCCGGTGAGTTCCACGTAGCCCTCGGTTTTTACGCTTTTGCCTTTCGACGTTCCCGTTCCCCCGACTGCGCCTTCCCAGTAGGTGATGCCGGCCGACACCGTATTTGCAAGCTCCTGGTCGGGGATAAGGGGTTTCACTGTAACGTCTATCCGGGCGGAGGGGATGCGGATACGCCAGCCGGCCGGGTATTTCCCTTTGGTCTTCTGGCTCTTCCAGTGTCCGAGGACGTCAATTTGGATATCGGAAAGGCTTATCTGGCGCGATGTGCCGCCGGGCTCTACGAGGGTGCCTGAGGATTCTTTCTCGACGGACAGGTCCTTCTTGCGCAGCTTGTAGATCATGAGGTCCCGGCCGTCGCCCAGGTGCAGGGCGAACCAGTCCCAACCCGCCTGGTCGCCTGTGAGCTGGTTGGAGCCGAATTCCTGGTCGAACCAGCTCGTCCCGGAAACCCCGACAGCTTCTTTCATGCCCGGACGCTTGAGATATCCCGTGGTCTTGAGATCTGTGAAAGAGTAATAATAGGATGCCTGGCCGGGAAGCGGGCCTTTCTTGCTGAGGCCCCCGCGGCCATGCAGCACCGCCGGTTTCGCCGGGATGAGATCAAGCTTCAGTTCCATTCCTTCGAAAGAGGCCTTGAGCCGTATCGTGTTCTTTTCCATGATCGCGGACCAGCCAAGCAGGGTAACGTCCATTTTCCGCTCAGCCGCCCCGGCGAGCCCCGGCCCTTTGCGCGAGGCCCGGTCCGTGTAATGGAACGAATTGTTCGACGCGTCCGTGATCGCGAAGTGCGCAAGATAGATGTCCCGTACAGACCACGGATTTCCGGGGTTCCGGGGCCGTCCGGTAAGCCCGTACCGGAAAAATGTCAACTGGTACCCGTATTTCTTCCCCGCGGCGTCCGCGAGGTTCCCCGTAAAATACCACCATTCCGTCCTGTATTCAGAATGGCTCCCGTGGTCCCTCGGGAACGACCACTGCCTCGGCCCCTCCGCCTGCCTCCACTCCCCCCCGCACAACCCGGGAGACAGGACCAATACGAGGAAAAATAGAAAAAGAAGATACGTTCTAACCCGGAACGCAGAACGTAGAACGTAGAACCTGTGCCTCACTATTCCTCCCGTATCTGCATAACAGGGTACTTCCTGATAACGGACCACAGAGGGTAAGCACATGCGGCTATGCTTGCCGCTACGGCGGTCAGGAACGTTACCAGGTACGGCTGGGCTGTCAGGTGATAGAAGATCGTCCAGTTGAAGCTCTGGCGGTTTATGACGCGGATCAGGATGTACGCGAAGATCGTCCCGACAACGGTGCTCATGAGAAAGCTGATGAGCCCGAGCCCGATGCTCTCCGCGACCGTTATCTTCGCGACATCTCCCGTTGTGAACCCGAGGGCGCGGTATATGCCGAACTCTTTCTGCCGCTCGACGAAGAGGGTCATCAGCGCACCTGCGATCCCGAAGAATGCCACGATGACCGCAATGATGCGCATGGACCGCGTCACGGCGAACGTGCTGTCGAAGATGCCGAGGATGCGCTTGTGGAACTGTTCGCGGGTGGCAAAAGGGAGGCCGTATTTTTGGGACAGCTCCCGGACCTTCTCGAGGGTCCGCCCCTTTTCGGGTCCGGGTGCATCGATAAAGACACCGAGACTGTTTATTGTCCTGTCGTTAAAGAGCGTCAGGTAGAATGACCGGTCTATCATGATGACGCCGTGCTCCGAGGCGTAGTCGTAATAGACGCCCGCTATGCGCAGCGTCGCCGGGCCCCGGGCCGTATCTATTGTGATCGCATCGCCCATCTTTACCTTGAACCTTAAGGAGAAGCTTTCCGATACGATCACGTCGCCGCGCCTGACATTGTCCCATGACCTGTCTGATCCTTCGAGCCATGAGAACTGCGCCCATTTCTGGAGCACGGCCGCATCGATCGACGTTATGCCGGCCGGCTTGCCCCTGAAAGATATCTGGACGTTGCGGAAGACATCTATGCCGCCGATGCCGGGGACCCTCTTCAATTCTTCATACGCCTCCTCAGGGACGGTCACGTCGGCCTTTGTCGATATATATGCCTCGCCGCGGAGCTGGCCGTTCATCCACCATATAAGCGAATGGCGGAAGCTGTCTATCATCGATGACAGGCCGATCGACATGGACAGGGCTATCATGAACGCGGCAACGGCAACGGATGTACGCCCTAAGTTCTCCCGGATGTTGCCGATGGCGACCTTGCCTGCAAGGCCCATCGCGCAGGAGAAAAGACGCTTCAGGCACGGCACGGCAACAACGATGGCAAAACCGGCGAAGAGGCTGGCGGCGAGGAGAAACGCGAAAGCGCCGGCGAAGCCTATGTAGACATTGAGGAATGACAGAAGGAAAAGGCTTAAGGAGAGCGCGAGGCAAAGAAGGCCGACGGTCCCGATGATCTTCATTTTCCTCGATGCCGACCGGGAAGCCGTTCTTCCCCGCAATACGAGAACGGGCTGGACACGGCGAAGTTCGAGAAGCGGCGGCAGCGATCCCACTATGCCGGCGGCGCATCCCAGCAGTATGCCCCCCGCGACATTCCAGAATGTCCACGGCAGGGCCGACGGGCGCAGGAAAAAATAGAGGCTGCTTATGGTGCCGCCGACTATCTGGACGAGGAACTTGCTCAGGAAATACCCCATGATCCCGCCGAGCGCCCCTCCCGTAATGCCGAGGATGAGGACCTCGACAAGGAAGGCGACCGTCACCTGGCCCCGGGAGGCCCCGATGGAGAGCAGTATCCCCGCGTCCCTCCGCCTTGAGACGACGGTGAACATGGCCGTATTGTATATGAGGAAGATGCCGACAAAGAGGGCCAGCAGCGACAGGGCCTCGAGGTTGAGCTTGAATGCCCCGAGGAGTGACGATAACGTCTGTGCCTTCTGCCGGTTGGATTCGATGGTGAAACCCTGTGACCAGCGGCTCCTGAACCCTTCCTCATCGGTTACAACGAGGTCTGCCCGGTCGATATACCCTGCCATGCGGAAAAATTCCTGTGCGTGCCCGATATCCATGATCACGAGCGGTTCCCCGGATGCGTTGGCAAAGACCTCTACCACTCTCAGGGGGCCCTGCAAGGTCATGAGGTCCTGTCCCGCCTTGATGTCCGCGGTCTTCGCCACGTTTTCATCGACGAGTATTGTCCGGGGGTCGAGCATGAAGGGCTGGAACGCGTCGTCACGCCCCGTTGAATTTGCGGAAGAAGCGATCTGCGCCGTTATGGAACGGACATTCCTATCGAGGAATGGGTCGAGGCCCAGCAGCCTTACCTGGTCTCCCGATGTGAGCCGTACCTTCCTGTCGATGACGGGCGCGAAGAACCTGACCGCCGGGTCGCCCATGATCTTCGCGAGGGCCCCTTCCTCCATCGGCCCCGCCGGACGCGCGATGGTGTGTGTCGCTGTGCCTTTGAGAAAATCTACCGCACCTTCCATGCTCTCGAGGGCCGACCGGGAGGCAAGCGTCATCCCGACTGCCGCGGCAACTCCGAAGGCAATGCCGAGCAGTTGCAGGACCGCGAGGCTCCTGCGCCTGACCAGGTAACGAAGGAAGGAGCGGATGACCCTTTTCAAGGGGCGAGCCCCTCGCAGGATTCTTCTTCGAAGATCCGGCCGTCGGACATGCGCAGGATCCGGTCGGCATATTCGCAGGTCTTCAGTGAATGGCTTACCATGACGAGGGTGGTGCCCGACTCGCGGCATCGGCCCGTCAGAAGTTCCAGGACCTGAGTCCCCGTGTGTGAGTCGAGGTTGCCCGTCGGTTCGTCGGCAAGGATGATCGGGGGGTCCTTCACGAGCGCGCGGGCGATGGCGATGCGCTGCTGCTCGCCGCCGGAAAGCTCGTGAGGGTAGCGGCCCTCCTTGCCGGCAAGGCCGACGAGCGCGATGGACGCAAGGGCGCGCGCCTCATCGGGTTTGCCTGCGAGTTCGAGCGCGAGAAGAACGTTCTCCAAGGCGGTGAGGGTGGGAAGCAGATTGAAGAATTGAAAAACAAAACCGAGCTTATTGCGGCGAAGCTCGGTCCGGCCTCTTTCCCCGAGGCCCTGAAGGTCCATCCCGTCTATTTCGACCCGCCCCCGCGTCGGTTCGTCAAGCCCGGCAAGGAGGTTCAGGAGCGTCGTCTTTCCCGAGCCGCTTTTTCCGAGGAGCGCTATGATCTGGCCCCGGGCAATATCGAGTTCGATTCCCCGGAGAGCTATCCCGTCGTGCCCTCCCGTATCGTATTCTTTCCATAGATCGTACGTGCGTATCGAAGATGTCACGGTTGCCCCCGTAATGGCGCGTTCTTATCGTATATCAATATACCGTTTTACGGGTGGGAATGAAAGATATGACGTCCCGGTCACCTGAAAGCGACGAGGACCTTGAGGCTCCCTTTCTTTTGGGCGGTGCGGAAGGCTTCCCCGGCATCACGGGCCGAAAAGACCGCTGTCACGAGGGGCCTCACATCGATCGATCCGTGCTCAAGCGCCCGGATGGCCGGCTCGAAGGGCCCGCACCGGGACCCGATGACAGTGATCTCGTTGATGACAATGGGGGCCAGGTTGGCGGGGATATTGTCCGCTACGGTACTCTTGAGGATTATCGTCCCGCGCGGCCGGGTGTATTCCATTGCGCTTTCGAGGCCCCGGGTGCTGCCTGTTGCCTCCACAACGATATCGAAGGCGCTCCCTTCCGGTATATCGTTCACGGGGACGGTCGACACCCCCTGGCAGGCGGCAATGCCCAGTTTGTCGGGGTGCCTGCCGGCAAGCGCAACGTGCGCGCCGGTCAGTTTCAACACCAGGGCGCACAGGATGCCGAGTTTCCCGTCCCCAAGGACGAGCACAGACTGACTCTCCCTGACGCTGACCTGCTCGAGTATCTCGAATGCAGCAGCGAGCGGCTCGGTGAAGACTGCCTGTTCATCGCTGAGGCCATCGGGTATCTCGTGCAGGTTCGCCACGGGCAGGGTTGTATATTCGGCAAACGCCCCCGGCCGCCCCGAAATGCCGAGCGTTGTCCTCGCGGGGCAATGTTTTTCAAGCCCGCTGCGGCATGTGCCGCACACACCGCAGCCGCAGTTGATCTCCCCGACGACCCGTTTTCCCGCCATGGCCTTCACATTCCCGGCTGTTTCCTCAACAACGCCGGTAAACTCATGGCCGATAATCCCCCGGAACCCGAGATACCCCTTCATGATCTCGATGTCGGTGTTGCATATCCCGCCCATAGAAACCCGGATAAGGGCCTCGCCGGGTGCGGGGACCGGCATCGGAACATCGACGATCTTCAGCTGTCCATCAAATATTATGGCTTTCATAAATGTAGCAGGCGATGGGCTATAGGCAATGGGCAATAGGAAAGACAATTAAATCCCATAGCCTATAGCCCATCGCCCATTGCCTGTTTTCTTATAAATTCATCAATGAGTGCCCGCGCAATGCTTACCTTATCGGGTATGAGGGGCATGTCCTCGACCGTGAACCATCGGGCGTCGCTGATCTCGTCGCCGTCGATCGCGATCTCCCCGGATGCCCATTCAGCGGTAAAGCCGATCATGAGGGAATCGGGATAGGGCCAGGGCTGGCTTCCGAAATACCGGATATTCTTCACTTCTATGCCGACCTCTTCCCCGATCTCCCGCCGCACGGTGTCTTCGAGAGATTCGCCGGGCTCGGCGAAACCGGCGAGGACGCTGTAGAGGTTCTCGGCGAACCGGCTTGCACGCGCGAGAAGGAGGGTGCTGCCCCGTTCGACGGCCACGATGACGGCAGGGGATATCTTCGGGAACATGGTGAAGCCGCACCCATCGCATTGTTTGGCAAAAATATCGGCGAGGCGCGTCAATTTCGCGCCGCAGGCACTGCAAAACCGGCATGTCCTGTCCCAGTTGAGTGTTCCCACGGCCCTGACCGCCATTGCATAATCGTCCGGCTTAAGGACGCCGAACGACCTCCGAAGGCCCGTGAAGCTCATGCCCTCCGGGGCCTCTGTTCCCGCAGGCACAGAAAATGCGTAACATGCGGTACCATCCCGGGTCCCGATACGGTAACCGTCCGAAGCGTCAAGACCGAGCGGGGCAACCTCGTCTGCGCGGGGAACGACAGGCCCGCCGCCCTTAAGATCGACAAGGACCTTCTGGTCCCGCACAATATAAACATAGTTGTTTCCCGCGTGGCCCGTGATCTGTGTCCCCTGGTCGGTAGGAAGCATGAAATCACATACTTCATGGGCATGCGAAAGTCAAGAACAAGACCCGGAATATGTTCAATTATTATGAAAAAATCTGCAAATTTGTCTTGTATTTCTTTGTAATACGTGTTAAAACCAAAGAAATGAACAATTTAGCCGTCTATAAAGACCGGGCGGGCGCCAGCATGCCCGTTGTGCCCCGGCCGCAAGGTACCGCCTGTTCCCGGCGGGAAGGCGAAGGGAATTCGCAAAAAGCCGTTCCGTCCTTTCTTGTTCTGTTCAACGGGGACGAGGTTACCATATCGTCCGGGAGAAGGGCCGGCAACTCCCCGCAGGGCGAACAATTTTCCGCGCAGGCACCGGTTCCCCAAAATGCCGGGACCGCTCAATTGCGGAATGCCGCCGCCGTTGCCGCAGTCGGCCTTGCCGGCACAGGTTTAAGCAGCGAGAGCGTCCGGAACACCCGGTCATTCGGCCCCTACGATATACAGGCCAACCGGTACGCCATGCAGAGATACCGGGAGGCAAGCTCGTTCAGGGCCTGTTATACGTCGACCTTCGAGACAACCGCCTAAAGCCGTTTTTCTTGTTTTGCTGCATTCTGTCCAATTTCTTGACAAAGACACCCGGGATAATTAACTTATTGTATCGTTATGAAAGGCTTGCGCGATATTTTGGATGAACGGGAGAGGTCTGTGGTTGAGCTCATCGTGGAGAATTATATCGTGTATGCCGAGCCGGTAGGCTCGACGACGATAGCGAAGTTGATGAAGAGAAAAGTGAGCTCGGCGACGGTCCGCAGCATTATGGGCGAGCTTGAACAACTGGGGTTCCTTTACAAGCCCCACGCGGTTGCGGGACGCGTCCCGACGCCAAAGGCCTTTCGTTATTATGTCAACAGCCTGCCGATCCCCGGCCTTCCCGGCAAAAAGGAGCTCAAGGCGTTGGAAACCATGTCGCGGGCGCGGTATGCGTACACGGAAGAGGTAATGGCGGATGCCTCGCGGATCCTCGCGGCCATTGCAAGCTTTCCCAGCATCGTGGTTGAGCCGAGGGTCGAGACCATGCTCTTCAAGGAAGTGGAATTCGTAAGGATGTCACGGTACACCATCCTCATCGTGTTCGTGACCACATCCGGGATGGTCCACAAGAGATTTGTCGATACGAACGAGGATATCGCGCAGGGTACGCTCGACGATATGAAACGCTATATGAACGAGCGGTTCTCGGGCCTGTCTTTTCACGTGATGAAAGAGCGCATCATTCAGGATATGCGCAGGGACAGGGAAGACCTCCAGGACCTGTACCGGAAGATGCAGGACACGCTCGATATGCTCGTCGGCGATGAAGACAAACGGGAGGTCTACATAGAGGGGGCATCGAAGATGATCGGCATCCCCGAATTTTCGGATGTCGAGAGGCTCAAGGAACTCTTCACGGCGCTCGAAAACAAGGAACGGTTGATACATCTTCTCGATCAGTATCAAAGCAGGGAAGGCATCAACGTTATTCTCGGCAGCGAAAGCGATATGAGGGGCATGGAGGGAATGAGCATTATCGCGTCCGCATACCGGATCGACCGGTACAGTTACGGGGTCCTGGGCATTATAGGGCCCATGAGGATGAACTACTCGCGCCTCATTCCCATTGTCGGCTATACCGCCCGGGCAGTGACAGACCTATTCAATACAATGTGAGGAACCTGGCAATGAACGAAAAGAACAAAGACCTGACCGCTGACGAGAAGAAAGAACGGCCCGAAGGGACGCCCGGAGAAAAAGGCCAACCGCACAAACACGAAGAACATAAGCACGATGACCATAAAAAGAAGAAGAAAAAAGAAGATCTCCCGGATGAAGTGAAAAAGGAGATCGAAGAAAAAGATGCAACGATAAGGTCCCTCGAAGAGCGCATCCTTTATCTGCAGGCCGATTTTGAGAACTTCAAGAGGATCAAGGCAAAAGAAAGAGAGGACACCCTGAAGTTCGGGAATGAAGTGCTCATCAAGGAGCTTCTGCCCGTCCTCGATAATTTTGAGCTGGCATTGAAGCATGCGGAGTCGACGGAGGATTACAGGGCCATCCACGACGGGGTTAAATTGATATTGAACGAGTTCCTGAAGGTCCTTGAAAAGGCGGGCGTAAAACCGGTCGAAGCGATGGGCCGGAAGTTCGACCCCAATTTTCATGAAGCGATGTTCCAGGAAGAGCATGAAAACAAGGAGCCCGATACGGTCGTCTCGGAGCTTCAAAGGGGATATCTGCTCAACGACAGGCTGATCAGGCCGTCCCGGGTCGGTGTTTCAAAGAAACCTGACAACGAGTAGCTGAAAAAACAGGGTATTTTCTATCCGGTAATATAAAGAAAGGCGTTTCATGAGAAGCACGCACGTGGATTACTACGAGGTCCTCAATGTTTCGCGCGAGGCGAGCGACGAAGAGATAAAGAAGGCATATCGAAAGCTTGCCCTGCAATACCATCCTGATCGCAATCCCGGCGACCGGGTGGCCGAGGAAAAATTTAAAGAGATCAATGAGGCCTATGAGGTCCTGGGCGACGCCCAGAAGAGGCATCATTACGAACGCTTCGGCACCGCCGGGGACATGGGCTCCGTCTTTGATTTTGGTTTTCAGGGAAATTTCGATTCGGTCTTCAATGACCTGTTCAGTGACTTTTTCGGCAACCAGAGGCCCCGCCAGAGAAAAGGCAATGACCTCCGGTACAATCTGACGATAGAGTTCGAAGAGGCGGTATTCGGCGGCGAGAAAGAGATCGAGATACCGAAAGAGGAGAAATGTCCCGTCTGCAGCGGTTCGCGTGTCGAGCCGGGGCATGAGCCCATCGTCTGCAAGCATTGCGGAGGCAGGGGCCAGGTCCGGCAGAGCCACGGGTTTTTTACGATCAACCGGACATGCGAGCATTGCGGCGGCGAGGGCAGGATAATCAAAAACCCGTGCAAGAACTGCAAGGGCAAGGGAAGCGTCAAGACCAAGCGGAAACTGAAGGTCAAGATCCCGCCCGGCGTCGACAGCAACACCCGGTTGAAGCTGCGCGGGGAAGGGATGCAGCAATTCGGCGACACGATCCCCGGTGACCTTTTCGTCGTGCTGCAGATCAAGGAGCATCCCGTATTCGAACGGGCAGGGGACGACATCGTGGTCCAGGTCGACGTGGGGTTCCCCTTGCTGTGCCTCGGCGGTGAGATAACGATCCCCACGATCGAAGGGGAGACGGCCCTGAAGATACCCCCGGGAACCCAGCAGGGCAAGGTCTTCCGGCTCAAAGGCCTCGGCGTCAGCAAGTCCCATTCATACGGCAGGGGCGACCAGCTCGTCTACCTCAATATCGTCATCCCCGCCGACCTCACCGACCGCCAGAAGGCCCTCATGGAAGAATTGGCCCGGGAATTCAAGGATTCCTCACCCAGGGCGCGGAAGGGGTTCAAAGAAAAATTTATGGAATTCTTCGAATAGGGCTAAAGGCTCAAGGCTTCTCTCCCCGCCCCGTCATTCCGGCGAAAGCCGGGATCCAAG
>CALMFJ010000146.1 GCA_937862865.1 uncultured Pseudomonadota bacterium
CCGCGGAAGGGCCCTCCGACCGGGTTGTTCGTGTACACGCAGCGGCCTTCGATGCTGACGTTCGGGATGAGGTAGGCCGATCCGGCGTGTTCTGCCCCCATGGCCATGATTTCGCCGCAAAGGCCCGCATAGGCGCCGGCATCAAAATAGAGCCTGCCGGTAAGACCGTGAAGTGTTCCGTCCTTTTTCGCCCCCACCCGGTAGTACATCCGTGCGGGCAGTCTTTTCACCCCGGCAAGGAAGCTCTCGGCCCTGTCCCACCACATTTTGACAGGCACCCCGTCCGTATTGAGGGCGGCGAGTCCGAGCAGGCACTGCACGGTGATGCCGTCCTTTCCGCCGAACGCCCCGCCGAGGTAGGGAGCGGCGACACGGACCTTTTCAAGCTCAAGCCCCAGGGAGCGCGCTATCTCGGCCCTGTCCCGGTACGGCGTCTGCGTCGACGCTATGATGGTGAGCACCCCGCGGTCATCAACATGGGCCCACCCGGCCTCGGTCTCGAGGTAGGCATGCTCCTGGCGGGACGTCTCGAAAAACCCCTCGACAACGACATCACTTTCGCGCAATGCCGCGCCGGCGTCTCCCTTTGCTATCGTGACGCACCGTACAAGGTTTCCCTCCTCGTTGGCCTCATGGACCTTCGGCGCTTCGCTTTCCAGCGCCTCTTCGACGTCAAAGACTCCGGGCACGGGTTCGTGGTCGAAGGTGATGCGCTCGAGGGCAGCGGCCAGTGTCTCCCTCGTATCGGCAAGAACGAGGGCAACGGCGTCCCCCGCGTGGCGTATCGTGTTATCCGCGAGGACGGGCTGGTCGTTCTTTACGAGCCCGACCCTGTTGCTCCCGGCAATGTCGCGGTGCGTGAGCACGCGGAAAACCCCGGGCAGGGCCAGAGCACTGCCGGTATGGACGGCCCCGAGCCGCGCGTGCGGGATGAGGGCCCTTTTCACGCCGGCCCACAGGAACTTCCCGGAATAGTAATCGGCGGCGTACTTCTCCCTGCCCGTCACCTTCGATACGGCATCGAGCCGGGGCCCGTCGGGGAATCTCCTCTCGCTGTCCTTCACCTTAGATCGTCCCCCGTTCACGCAATATCCCGGCAAGGCCTTCGACGAATGCCTCCATCGCCTCATGCACACCGACGCTCACGCGTATCCAGTTGGGGAACCGGAAGCCCGTCATCGTCCGGATCATCACCCCTTTTGCCATGAGCTGCCTGTATGCCAGCGTGTCGCTCAAGGGGAGCTTTACCATGACGTAGCAGCCCTCCCCCGCCTGGGTCTCGAGGCCGAGGCCGCCGAGCTCCCGCAGGAGGTACGCCTTCTCATCCTTCACGTGCCTCCGCGTTCTCAATACGTGCTCGTTGTCCCCGATGGCGGCGAGGGCGGCATCCTGGGCAACGGTGTTCACCGAATAGACGATGCAGGTTCGCCGTATGACGTCGACCACGTCCCGGCCCCCGGCGAGGTAGCCTATGCGGAGCCCGGCAAGGCCGTACATCTTCGAGAACGTCCTGAACGTCACGAGGTTCGGGTATTCCTTGAGGAGCCTCATGGCATCGGGGTAGTCAGGGGCCTCCACGAACTCGCAGTAAGCCTCGTCGACGACCACGATCTGCCGCCCGGCGATCGCATCGAGGAAGCGCCTGAGCCTCGGCTCGTCCCAGTAGGTGCCCGTGGGGTTGTTCGGGTTGCACACGAAGAGTACCTTCGTCCTTTCGTCTATGCGGGCAAGCATCCCCTCGTCATCGAAACCGAAATCCTTGAGCGGCACGAGCCTCGCCTCGAAACCGGAGAACTCGGCGACCCATTCGTAGACGGCAAAGGTCCTGTCGGCCGTGATGATATTGTCCCCCTCCTGACAGAACGCCTTGATGACGAAGGCGATCGCCTCGTTCGCCCCGTTGCCGAATATGATCTGGTCGGGGTCAAGACCGAACATCTCGGCGAGCCTCGCACGCAGGTAATAGGAATCGCCGCTGGGATAGATGCTTGCCCTCGGCGGCGGGAAACCTTCAATGATCCTCGCCGAGCCCTCGGGCGGGCCGAGCGGGTTCTCGTTATTGTTGAGCCGCCAGAGATGGCCGACATTGTACAGTTTCATGAGTTCCGGGTCGGGCTTGCTCGGTATGTAGGCTTCGAATCTTTTGATGTAGTCCGGGACGAGCCTGCCTAAGGGGACATCAAACATGGCCGGGCTAGCCTCCCGGTACGAAAAAAACAACGTCGGCCTTGCCGCGGTAAGGCATGAGGAGTGCCGGCCGGAATCCGCAGGCCTCGATGACCGGGTAAAGCCGCGCCTGCCACCCGTGACCGAGGTCGATCATAAGAAGGATGTTCTCCACACCTTCACCCTTAAGGACGTCGACGTGCCGCGCCAGATTCTCCCGTGCGTCGGCCCCGTCCCACAAGGGGGTAAGCACGACAAGGTTCTGGTTGCGCAGGAAGGTCGCACCGAAAACGGAATGGGGGTTCTGCCTCTCGCCTTCGTGGCGTACGAGGACGATCTCCCGGGCAAGGAAATGGCGCCTGTACTCGGCCTTCAGGAACTCTTCCATCCCGGCATGGGCGTAGATCTTGCACCCCGGGTCTTCCTTGAGCTGGCGGAAAAGGAAGCGCCAGGGCCTCTTTTCCCCGCCATGGATAAAATCCATCGTTCCGAGCACTTCAAAATAGCCCGGGGGCACGTCTTCCGTAGCGTGCCTGTTCATGAGAAAGACCGCCTCCGACCGGGCAACCGCGGAGACGACGCCGGCAACGAGCCTCTCGGCAACGTCTTCCCTTCCCCCTTCGACGAAAACATACGGGCCGTAACACTCAATCATCGATGTTTCCGCATAGCGCCAGAACATCCCCCCGGCGATCCGCCCCTTCCTGTCCGTGGCGGCGATCGCACTGAACTCCCCGCTGTCCACCATGTCCACGACCTTTCCGGGATAACGGAAGTCCCCGGGGTACACAAAAAGATCGTAGCGGCCGACGATGGACCGCGCAAGGAGCTTGAGGTCCTCCGCGGCGGGCACGCCGAAAGACAGGCCATCCGACGTTGGCGCTTCGGTTTCCTCCCATGGCTCGCCTTCCGGGTAGGTCTTTTCCTTGGTCAAGGTAAACCCGGTCCCCATCATGGCGTTGCGGAAAATAGACATCCTGTCCACGGAACGGGCGGCGATGACGAGCCCCATCTCCTCCATCCCCTTATCGTCGAGCGACACGTCCGCGGTGAGGTTAAAGCCGCGCGGGTCGAAATCGATGCCCTCGAAGGCAAACTCCAACCGGACATAGTAATAGCCGTTCCTCACGGTCAGCGTGACCGGCCCCGGCTCCCCCGTCATCCTGCAAAGGTACGCGAAGACCTCCTCGGAGGCGAGGCCCAGTTTAAGCGCGTCTTTCGCGTCGAGGCCGAATATGCGGGAGGACGATTCGGCAAAGGACACGACAAGGGGAAGGAACTTGATATCCGTTTCAACGGAAAGCGTAACATCTGTCTGGGGGTCTTTCATGGTCGTCCTCGCCTAAACGCCGTGGATCCGGCCTATTCGCTTAAGGTCTAATCGTATATATCAGGAAACCGTTTTCCTTTGCAACTGCTTGTTCGCCGGACGGGGCACCCGGGACGCCTGCATCGTTTTCTTTTGTGAGATATCAGGGCCCGCATCGCCCCTCGGGATACAATATCGTTTGTACCGGGCAGCGTCAAGACGTATAATAGCGTTAAAGCAATTCTGATACAACAACGCAGGGACCTTGAAAAAAGCAAGGGGAGGGACGGCCAGGACACGGCAAGCGATCCCCCGCCCGACAGGAGGAAGATTTTTGTGAGAATACTCGCGGCCGAAGACGATCTTACATCGCGGTTGATGCTGGTTGCCGTACTGAAGAAAATCGGACATGACGTGATACAGGCGTCGAGCGGTAATGAAGCGTGGGATGCATTGCAGAAACCTGGCGCACCCCGACTCGCCATCCTCGACTGGATGATGCCGGAAATTGAGGGCATCGAGATCTGCAGGCGGTTACGGCAGATACCCACGACCGATCCTCCCTATCTGATCCTTCTGACGGCGAAAGATGACGTGAAAAGCATTGTCAGCGGATTAAATGCGGGCGCCAACGACTACCTGATAAAACCGTACAGGACCGCCGAACTGGAGGCGCGCATCGGTGTCGGGCAAAGAATGTTGGACCTCCAGGAGGAACTGAACAGGGCGAGGGAAGCCCTTGCCCACGAAGCCACGCATGACAGCCTGACGGGCGCGCTCAACCGCCGCGCCATATACGAAGCTCTGTCGCATGAGTTGTCCCGCGCCAGCCGCACAGGGTCCTCGCTCAGCATCTGCCTGTGCGATATCGATTTCTTCAAACAAGTGAACGATAGGCACGGCCACCTGGCCGGTGACGACGTATTGAAAGGATTGGTCCAGGCCCTGAAGTCCAATGTACGCGATTACGATATGGTCGGCCGCTACGGGGGCGAGGAATTCCTTGTTATCGCACCCAACACCAATGAGGCCCAGGACAACCTTCTCTTCGAACGCTTGAGGTCGGTTATTGCGGATGCACGCTTTCCAACGCAGGCAGGGGACATTTCTGTGACCATAAGCCTGGGAGTGGCGCGGTTCACGGAAGAGAGGTCAATAGACGAACTGATCGCGGCAGCAGACGAAGCCCTCTACAAAGCCAAGGCCGAAGGAAGGAACCGTGTTGTCCATGCCGCCGGGAAATAGCGGCCAGGGTTGGTACAGGTCAGTTCCCTCAATTGACAACCGAAAAAAAAAGCATAATACTATCAACCACGCGAGAGTGGCGGAACTGGCAGACGCACTGGACTTAGGATCCTAAGAAGAGGTTTTTCATAAACGGTAGCTCTCGCTTGGATATTTATGAAAGGCTTTGAAAATAAAGCATAAATCAGTCTTCCAATGCTTACGATATTTTCTATCGATTATCATCGTTTGGGATCATTTCTATCACAATTTTGTCACAATTTCCATATCCCTAAACGCCAGCATATCTAGGAGTTGGGCCAACGTGATTCGGTGCCGCACCCCAAAAACTGGACAGGCAACCCTGTTAGTCTTCCGGGCTTTTGGGTGCTCCC
>CALMFJ010000147.1 GCA_937862865.1 uncultured Pseudomonadota bacterium
GGGTGTCCTGGTTTCCGTTGATCCTCCTTTATTTCCTGAAGTACTTCGAAACAGGCGAATACCGGAACAGCGTCCTTTGCGCGGTGTTCCTCGTCTTTCAGTACCTTGCGGGCGCGCCGGAGATCGTCATCCTTACGGGCGTCGTGCTCTTCGCATCATTGTTCGTTGTCCCGTGGTTCACGGAACGACCGACGAAACTGGCCGGCCGGATTGCCGGGCTTGTCCTCATGGGCGCGATCTTCGCCCTGTTGTCCGGGGTCCAGTGGACGAGCTTCTATGAACTGCACACACAGAGCATCCGGTCGTCGGGACTGACCTATCTCCAGGCAATAACGTGGTCGTTCGCCTGGAAGGATTTTATCCAGTTCTTTCTCCCCGACGTCTTCGGGTATGCGCAGAATCTTCAAAAGTACTGGCTGAACCAGTCATGGCTCAAGACGGTCTACCTGGGACTGGGGCCGATACTTCTTTCGCTCATCTATTTTGTAAAAGGCGACAGGAGGAAATATTTCTTTCTGGGCCTTATCGTTTTCAGCCTCGTGCTGGGCCTCGGCGGGAATACCCCGGTGTATAAACTGCTTCATAAGGTGCCCCCTTTCAGCTCCGTCCGCTATCCCGTCAAGTTCCTCTTTCTCATGTTTTTCTCGGTCAGCGTTGCTACCGCAATGGGCCTCGATGTTTTGAAAGCTAAACTGGCGGAGGGCGACCGGACGGTAAAACGGCTCGTCATCGGGTTCTTCTATCTCGGGTTCCTCTTTGCCCTTTTCTGGGCATTCCTCAACTTCTATCATGACCAGGTGGCCGGGTTCCTCGCCCGGCGGAACGTATGCCCGCCCCTTTATCACGAGGTCTGGTTCAATATCCACAATGCAAAACGCTTCCTCGCGTTCTCTTTCCTTTTCTGCACCGGGCTGCTCCTGTATCTCAGGCTGCGTGCAAAAAGGATGGCCCTGGGCTTTATGCTGCTCGTCCTGATCATGGACCTTTTTCTTGCCAATTACGGTTTCTATGGCTCGGTATCCTGGAAATGGTTTGAAAGCCCGGAAGGGTTCACCCGCGAATTGCTGAACAGAAACGGGATGGAAAGGTTCATGGTTTCCGTCAAAACGGAAAATGAGCTCAACAGTATCTTGATCGGCAAGAATTATCTCGTGGCGCCGTATTCGGCAATGCACGGCCTGTACTCGATCGGTGGGGCGGAGGTGATGCGCATCGGGCATCACGAAAAGTACCTGGGCCTTTTCAATTGCGTGCAAAATATTGTCCGGGCGCGCAGCCTGTTGGACATAGGCGCCATCAAGTATGCCATTCTCTCGTATCCTCTGGATGACAGAGAGTTTACGCTGGTCAAAAGAGACATCATGAATGATAAGTATGTCTATCTTTACGAATACCGTGGATACCCGGGAAGGTTCCTCTTTTTCCCGAAGGCTCAGTACATCAATGATGAGAAACAGGTCATGCTCAGGATCATCGACCAGGGGTCTGACTTTAAAAAAGAACTCATAATTTCGGGGCGGCCCCCGGACCATCCATGGGGAAGCGAGACATCGCAGGGGGTTGTCCGCCTGGTATCGTACGGTCCCGACAAGGTGATTCTGACATCGGAATCCGACGGCCAAGGCTTCGTTTACGTCAGCGACACGTACTACCCCGGATGGCGCGCGTATGTCGACGGGCGGCCGACAAAGATATACCGGGCGAACCTGGCGTTCAGGGCGGTCGAGGTCCCGGCCGGAAAGCACACTGTTGTTTTCAAATACGTCCCGGTGTCCTTCTACCTGGGATGTATCCTGACCCTTATCGGGATCATTCTTGGGGCCTGGCTATGGCGAAAACGTTCTTTTCAACCCGGAGGCCCCCGCATCCCCCGGGACGGTTGACGCCTTGGCACCGCCCTTTTTTATAGACCTTTCCGGCCAATTTCGCTAAAATGACACGAAGGCCAACCGACAATTGAAGAGAAAGATCGCGATCAGTTTTGAGAATGATGTCGTCAAGATCGTTTATGCTCAGGCGGCACGGACGGGCACTCTCGTCGAAAAGACCCTGACGCTTGACAATGACGAGTTCGACCGTTTCCTGGCAACGATGCGCGAGGACGAGTTTATCGTCGTCCAGAACTTCGAGACCGTGTACCAGGACATTGTGTCGCTTCCGCCCGCCCGGGAAAAATTCTTGAGGCCCCTTGTCGAGCTCGAGATAAAGAAACGCATGCCGGAGCTGAAGGATTTTTCGTTTTGCCATGTCAGGCTGCGTGATGTTCAGCGCGAGGGGAAAAGATCGACGGACGTCTTCTTTCTTGCCGTAGACGGTGCCGAGGTACAGGCGATCGTCGACAGGCTCGGCAAGGCAGGGAAGGTGGCGTCGGGGATCTACGCGAACGTCCTGCCCCTTTCCCTCTTTACCGGCATCGAGGATGGCCAGCCGGACGAACCGGTCCTGGGTGTTCTCGATATCGGGACGAATAAGACAATATTCCTCGCTTCGGACAGGAAACTCGCCTTCGTGCGCGTGACGCAGTCGCACGGCCGGGGCTTCGACCAGGACGATATTGAGAACATCAATATGACCATAGCCTACTGCAGGCAGGTCCTCAGGATCAATCCGTCGCGGGTTGTTTTCCCGGACGCCGCAGGAGATGCGCCTCTTCCGGCGGCGCCCATCGTGGAGGTCGCGCCCGCGCGGTACCCGTCAACCGTCACAGCTTTCAACGAGACCCTCAGGGATTATGTCGTTCCCCTTTCCGCTATAGATCAGATCAAGGGCATCGAAGACGGTAATCTCCTTCCGGATACGTACCGTGATATCGTTGTCCAGAGAAAGCTCATGGAATACTGCATCCTGATCCTCTGCCTCCTGTCCTTCCTCGGCCTTGCCTATATAGGTTTTCAATGGCTGGAGATCGCAAGGACCGGGACAACGATCGATCGGCTCCGGTACGATATCAATAAGAGGCAGGCCGCGATCGGTGAATTTGAGGCCGCGCAGGCCGGCCTTCAAAAGTACAGGCCGTCAATTGACATGGTCAATACATTCGGAAAGTCGGCGGACCTCCAGGACGTCCTGGTGGCGCTCCAGAAGGTGTGGGCGGACGGGGTGGACGTAAGGTCGATACATATAAAGAATGAAAAGGAATCCCTGGTGATAGCGTTGAAGGGGAGTATCCGGGCGTCTTCGTACGAGCAGCTTGAACGGCGTTATGAGGAATACCTTGCCCAGTACAGGAAGACGGGCGCGGCGGAAGTGGTGTCCCACAAACTGAACCTGAATGACAGGACCTTCACACTGGACCTCAAATGGAAGATCTGACGACGAAAATAGGGATCAAGGACAAGAAGCTGCAGAGGCTTCTTGTTGTCTACGGGGCCTTCTCGGTCTTGTTCCTTGCCATACTTGCGGCAGGAATATTGTTGAGCGATTATGCCAGGTCCAACAACGAAACGGAAAAGAACCTTGAGCGTATCAGGTCGGGCCTTGTCAGGATCGAGGGCGCGACCAAGGAGATCAGGGGGTCGATCGTCACGGTTGAAAAGACCATCCCGGTCAGCATATTCAAGGAATCACCCGAGCTGCAGGTCCTTAGCGGCCTCGACGACCTGAAGGGCGCAATGAGATATGCATCGATACACGTGACCGAGATCGGCGCGACGGACAATAAGATCGTGCTGCCGGTCACGATACGGGGATTCCTCGCCGACTATTCCACATTCGTGAACGACGTTGGCCGCCTCCAGGCAATGAGGTTCCCGTTCATGAACATACGGGGTATCCAGATCAACAAGGAGGAGACCGGGAACACGGCCCCGGCCGGGCAGAAACGTTCCGGCCGCGTCGTGTACGAAATTACCGGCGAACTGCTGACCCTGGCAGGCGAGACAGGCCCCGCACCCCCGCAACAGGAGACCGGGCCGGCCCCTGCGAGATTGTGGATGAAGGGAGGGCCGAAATGACCCGGCACAGGCCTATCCTCACCGCGATCGCCATCGTGATCGGGCTGGCCTGCCTGATCATTATCGGGATGCCGTACGCTGTACATATAAAACCGAAACTTTCGGCCCAGGAACAGCAGCTCGCTCGGTATCAGTACGAAAAGGTCGAGATCAAAGAGCGCATGGAGCGCGTTGTCTCGGGCTTAAGGAACCCTATGACGGATTCTTTTTCGTCCCCCGGCAAAGCCGGACAGGGCGGGTATCCCGGCGAAAAACTGGCCGATCTTGCACCGCCTGCCGGAGGGGGCCAGGACCCGGCCGTCAGGCAGCAGCCGGGAGTTTCGTTCATTGTCATAAAGGACCGCAACAGGATGGCGATCGTTAATGGAGAAGTGGTGAGGGAAGGCGACAGGACCGGCCACGGGAAAATTGTGCGCATCACGAAAGCGGGTGTGTTGATAAAAAATCAAGAGGGGCAGCAATGGGTATATATCGAATAGATAATGGGACCGTAAGGGCCGCGCTTCTTTGCATTGCGGCGATATTTTCATTGTGTTCCTGTTCGCCGACGATCAAGGAACAGGTCGGGATCAAGAACGAGGTGCAGGTACCGGACAGGTTCAAGGAGAAAAAGGAGGATAAACCGGCGCCGGCGCCGCCTCCTGCAACCCCCGATTTTGTTCCCGCCCGGGTGGAGACGTCGCCCCTCAAGACGAGGATAGTCGATATCATAGCCCGCAGGACCCCCTTAAGGGATGTTCTGCATGCGGTGGCGAACGCGACCAGCCTCAACCTCGTGATGGAAAAAGGTGTCGATCCCGAGACCGAAGTGAACATGACGCTCCGCAATGTGACCGCCGAGCAGGCCCTGAACACCGTCTTCGCCTCGGTCGATTACTTTTACCGGATCCAGGACAACCTGCTCGTCGTTTCTGCCGTAGCAACGAAGGTGTTCGAGCTCGGCCATCCCGCGATGACCCAGAAATACGAGGTCGATGTCGGCGGCGACATCCTTGGCGGTGCCATGAGAATTATACCGGGGGGCACGGGGAGTTCCGGCGGAGGCGGCGGAGGCGGCGGAGGCGGCGGCGCGCAGTCGACCCAGATCAAAGGGAACGTGAGCCAGAAGATCAAGAGCGACGACACCGCGTATAATTTTTGGGATGCGGTAGAGAAATCGCTGGCCGGCATTCTTGAGACCTCACCGGGCACCGCGGCAACGGCCGTGCCGGGCGCGAGCGCCCAGGGCACGCAGGCGCCGGTTTCCGCACCGGTAACGGCCCAGTCGCAGGGTTTTACGATCAACAGGCTGACAGGCACGGTCTTTGTCACGGCATCCAAAAGGAACCTGCAAAGGGTCGAGGCATATATTGAATCGCTCAAGAAGGTCATGAAAAGGCAGGTCCTTATCGAGGCCAAGATCATCGAGGTCCGCCTTCTGGACAATTTCCAGTTCGGCATCAACTGGAGCGTTGTTGACCGCTACATTACGACAACCGCGGAAGGATTGACGAGGACGACGAGCAGCTGGACGTATACGACGACCAATTTCAACCCGATCGCAAGTACAAGCCCCGTCTTCACGATCACGGGAAACCCGAGCTTCGGAGGGTTAAAGGCCGACCTGTCAATGGTGGTCAACGCCCTTCAGCAGCAGGGCGATCTCCGCACGCTGTCAAATCCGAAGCTGAACATTATGAACGGGCAGACGGCGATGCTGACCGTCGGCAGGAACCAGGCATATATGTCCAAGATCGAATCGACCACGGTGGCCGGATACGGGGGCAACACGGTCTCGTACACGACGGAGCAGAACAGCATCCTCTCGGGGATCATGATAGGCCTTCTTGCTTATATTAACGATAACGGCGAGATATCCCTGACTATCACGCCGATCACCTCCGACCTTATCGATTTTACGTCCGTTCAGATCGGAACGCCCAAGGTAGCGGACATTCAGCTTCCCACGGTCGATATCAGGCAGCTCTCCACCACGGTCAAGATACGCAACGGCGATATCGTGGCCATAGGCGGCCTTATATCGAAGAAGGAATATGTCACCGACAACCAGATACCGTTTATCGGCAATATACCGGTGCTGGGGTACCTTTTTAAGAGCCGGGACAAACAGCACGTGAACTCGGAGCTCGTGATCATTCTGCAGCCCGTTCTTGTGAATATGTAAGGAGGTGGTCCAGGTGGCCGGTCCCGTCAAAATAGGCGATATCCTCAAGTCGAAAGGCATGGTTACCGACAAGCAGCTCGATATCGCGTTCATCCAGCACAAGGTTACGGGCGATCTCATCGGGGATGTCCTCGTCAAGCTCGGTTTCGTTTCGGCCAAAGAAAGGGGGCAGATCCTTGCCGAACAATCGGGCATTGAATTTATCGACCTCGACGAATATGCGATATCGGACGAGGCATTAAAGCTCGTAAGCAAGGACGTCTCCCTGAAGAACGAGTTCGTCCCCCTCGATGTCGGGGACGGCAAGGTGAGCATAGGGATAACCGAGCCGGGGAATATCATGGCGATCGATACGGTGGCCCGCCTGACGAAAAAGCAGGTGAAGACTTATATCGTCGACCGTGACACGTATTACGACACCATTGAAAAGGCCTATTATTTCCTGGAAAACCCGATCTACCAGCAGATGGAGAAGATCATCAGGAATGTGCTGTCGACCGGCGCACCGTCGGGCAACGAGCTTGTATCCATGACGGATATGATCATCATGGACGGCATACGCAAGAACGCCACCGACATCCACATAACACCGACCCCCGATGTCACGCAGGTCTTTTACCGTGTTGACGGTGTCCTCCAGTTCGGTCACTGCCTCCCGAGGGCCATACACATCGGTATCACCTCGAGGATAAAGATACTCGGGCACATCGATATCGCCGAGACGAGATTGCCGCAGGACGGGGCGTTCAGCTTCGACTTCCTGAACAAGTCATACGATCTCCGCGTCTCGACCATTCCCACGATCTACGGCGAGAACATCGTATTGAGGATACTCTCGGGCAAGGGGACCCTTCTGCGCATGGAATCCCTCGGCTTCGACGCGGCTGAAACGGCGCGCCTGCGCGGCCTGTTCCAAAAACCGTACGGTGTCATACTGGTGACGGGGCCCACGGGAAGCGGCAAGACAACGACCCTGTATTCCGCCCTGCGCGAGGTTAACCTTCTTGAACGGAATGTCCTGACTGTTGAAGACCCTGTCGAATACAAGCTGAGCTTTGTCAAACAGACGCAGGTCCTCGACCGGGCAGGCTACGATTTCGCGCTGGCGGGAAGGAATTTCATGAGGCAGGACCCCGACGTGATCCTCCTCGGCGAGATCCGCGACGAAGAAACGGCGAAGATCGCCATCAGGGCGTCTATCACGGGCCATCTCGTCATCACGACCCTGCATACGAATGACGCGGTCACGTCCATACCCCGCCTTGTCGACCTGAATGTCGACAAATATCTCCTTTCGTCGTCACTGCTTGCGATCGTCTCGCAGAGGCTCCTCCGGAAGGTCTGCAATTACTGCAAGACCGGGTATTCGTTCAACGACGAGGAGAAGGCGCTTTTCCGGGAGTTCGGCATACAGGCGGAAAGCGGGTATAAGAGCGCGGGGTGCGCGCGCTGCAACAACACCGGGTATATGGGGAGGACCGTCATCGCCGAGATATTGCTGGTCGATGACGAGGTGAAAGAAATGATATACGAAGGCATCTCGGCCCCGACGATCAAGGAGAGGGCGATTACCAAGGGGATGAGGCCGTTCAAGCATCACGGCATGCTGAAAGCGGCCGAGGGCATAACGACCATCGAAGAAGTCCTGAGGGTCGCCGGGTAGGCGGGAAAGGCCGGCACGCTATGGGTGTGTTCGCGTACAAAGCGATAGATGACGCCGGGCTGTACAAGACCGGTTTTGTGGATGCGGTGGACCTGGATACGGCATACAACGATCCCGCAGTCCAGGGCCTGAGCGTCCTCTCCATGAAACAGGCCGGCAGGATATCCGGGCTGTCGCGCGGGTTCAGTTTTTTGAGGATCAAAAGAAGCGCCATCCTCGAGTTTGCCACCAATCTCTCCGTTATTCTGCGGGCCGGCATACCGATACTCGATGCGCTTGGCGACCTGAGCCAGACCATGGAGAACAGGTATCTCCACCAGATCATCGATGACATCAGGGAAAAGATACAATCGGGCCTGAGTTTCTCGAGCGCCCTGTCCTTCCACAAGAAGGTCTTTCCGGATATCTTCATACGACTGGTAACGGTAGGCGAAGAGACGGGCAGGCTTGAACAGAGCATTACCGAGGTGGCGGAGCACCTCCAGAGGATGGATGACCTCTCGAGCATGGTGAAAAGGGCCCTCATGTACCCCGTCTTCGCCCTCGTGACAACGGGCGGTGCGCTCGCTTTCTGGGTTTTTTACGTTCTCCCCAAGATCCTGGTCGTCATGAAGGACATGAATGTCAAACTGCCTCTGATAACGAGGATCATACTCGGCGTCAGCGATTTTACGAAGGCATACTGGTATGTATTCGCCCTCGCTCCCGTCGCGATCTTTGTCGCGCTCTTCCTGATGAAGCGAAAGGAGCGGACGCGGTATTTCCTGGACCTGGTCAAATTGAAGGTACCCATTCTCAAGCTTTTTGTTATCAACAGGATCTTCGCGGTCTTCTGCGAGCAGATGAGGATACTCATAATATCCGGCATCACGATAGACAGGTCGCTCGTGATTGCCGCCGGCGCCGTGGGGTCAGAGGTTTTCAAGAGGTCCCTCCTGCAGGCGCGGGACATCATCATGACGGGCAGCAGGATATCCGATTCGTTCAGGCGGGGCAAATTCTTCCATCCGCTTGTCGTCCGGATGGTCGATATCGGCGAGACGAGCGGTAATCTCGACGACCAGTTCAACTTTCTCGCGGCATTCTTCTACAAGAGGCTTGCGGACGTGACCGACAAACTGGGCAAGTTGATCGAACCGATACTGCTGGTGCTTGTGGGATGTGTTTTTGCGATCATTATTTTGGGGCTTCTGCTTCCTATCTATGATATTGTAACGAAGATCGGAAAATAGCAACGATGGATTACCTGACATTTTTCAAGCTTGACGACGACCCTTTCCGGCTGACGCCGGACCCCGAATATTTTTTTCCTTCACAGGAACATAACGAGATACTCAATTCGCTCAACTATGCGATCGAGCAGAAAGAAGGGTTTTCCCTGGTCATAGGACAGCCCGGCACGGGCAAGACGACTATCCTGAGGATCCTGATAGACCACTGGAAAGACAGGGCCGAGATCGCGCTCGTCATGACCCCGCGCCTGCAGCCGGAGGAATTCCTTCAGGCGGTTCTCGAGGACTTGAACATCAAACTTGGCGGCAGGAGCAAGAACGAGATGCTCAAGGCGTTTCGCGATATCCTGATCACGCATGCAGCAACGGGAAAGCGGATAATGATCGTCGTCGACGAGGCGCAGAACATGCCGGACGAGACGATAGAGGAACTGCGGCTCCTGTCGAACCTGGAGACGGAAAAGGAGAAGCTTCTCCAGATCATCCTCATGGGGCAGCCGGAACTGCAGAAAAAGCTGAACGCCGCGCATCTGAAGCAGCTCGATCAGCGGATCACGATCCGTGCCGTCTTAAGACCGCTTACGCGCAGCGAGACATCGGACTATATCAACTTCCGGCTCATCAAGGCCGGCAAGGGAACGATCGTTTTCGACGAGGAGTCACGGAAAAAGATCTACGACATGTCGAAGGGGATACCGCGGGTCATAAATCTCGTTGCGTCCCGTGCTTTAATGGCGGCATTCGTCTCGGGGAGTGCCTCCGTGTCGAGGGACCATGTGAAATATGCGATCGAACACCTTGCCGGGGAGCACAATGTGCCGTGGAGACGGTACGTTCCGTTCGTCAGGTACGGTATCGCCGCAGTAATCGTCGCCGTGGCGGTTATCGTGGGCCTGTACAGGTTCTCAGGTACAACATTCTCGAAGAATACGCCCGCCGCCGGTCCACAGGCCCGCAGTGTACAGGCGAAAGAGCCGGCAACGGCCTCAGGTCATCTTCAGGAAAAGGCTGGTGCCCCTGTCGGGGTGCCGGGGCTCTCCGGAAATATGCCGCCTGAAGCGGCCCTTCCGAAGCCGGATACTGTAAGATACGTCACGATATCGGCGGGCAGCGCGAACATGAGAGGCGCCCCGAGTGTCACATCCGCAAAGGTTGCCTGGGCGACAAAAGGCGCAACCTTTGCGGTCCTCGAATCAAAAACAGACTCCACAGGCCGCACCTGGTACAGGGTTCAGTACCCGAGCGAAAAACCCTGCTGGATATCGGAAAAACTCGTAACGGAAAAACAATAAGAATCGCCTGTTGCCTGTCTTCTTAATTTCCCAGCAGGACCAGCCGTTCGTTGGCGTATTGCCTGGTTTTGGGGTCGGCGGTGGTTGATGCGAGGATGTCCCGGTAGACCTTTTTTGCCTCCTCGCGTTTTCCCTGCTTCTCGAGGACGCGGCCGAGACCGGTTGGTCCCTGCGGACTGCCCGTTCCCGCCAGCTTCTCATAGATCTCGGACGCCTCGGGGTATCTGTTCCTGTTCTCATAGAGCAGGCCGAGGTTGTAAAGGACCTGCCTGTTGCCGGGCTCGAGGGACCGGGCCCGCAGAAGGCCCTGCTCGCCTTCGGAGATATCGCCGAGACGTATGGACGCGATGGCAAGGTTGATGATCGCAGGCACGTAATTCCGGTTCGTGTTAAGGGCCAGGCGGGAATACTGGACAGACTCGGCGTATGCCCCGGTTTTGATAAGGGCCCCGGCAAGCCCCGTCATGACGATATAGTTCTTCCCGTCGAGTGCCAGCGCCTTCCTGTAGCCCTGAATGGCCTGCGTGAGGTTGCCGCTCTCCTCGTAATTACGGGCGGAGTAGATCGCTGCGTCGCGGTCGGCCTTGCGGCGGTCTGAAGGCGAGATCCTCTCCTGCTTCTCATAGCGTGCGGGCTCGACGGGCCTTTGCTTCGTTGTTTCGGTCCCGCCCTTTTCCTGCGCGGGCCTTCCGGTGGTTTTCAGGTCGGCGACAGGCTCTTCGATCGTTGCGGGCCTCGCCGTTTTCTGCACGTCGCGGGCCCCGGCCTGAAAGCCCTGTGCCGGCGGCTCTATGGTCTTCTTCGGCTCGTCCGCCGGGGCGGCGGGCTGTGCCGGTTGCGGGGTTTCGGCCCGCGGCTCAATATTGGGTGCGGGGCCCTGGGAAGACGGAACGGGGCCGTCCTTTGCCGGCTGTCCCATCGGCAGTGTCCCCCGCGGGCCCGATGCCGCCTTCAGCCTT
This sequence comes from uncultured Pseudomonadota bacterium, assembly GCA_937862865.1. Lineage (GTDB taxonomy): Bacteria > Desulfobacterota > Syntrophorhabdia > Syntrophorhabdales > Syntrophorhabdaceae > Delta-02. Next base: position 11,264 of record CALMFJ010000147.1, read on the forward strand.
ACGGAGGGTTTGAGAAAGGTGTTCATGTAATAGACCGCGCCAAAACCAATACAGACAATACAAAGAACAGCGACGCCGATGATCATGAAGCGGCCCCGTTTTTTCTTTCTTGCGGATGCCCGCGTTATGATCGATTCGAGGTGGGGCGGTACGACCGTATTTTTTTCGCCCGGTTCGTTCTTTGCTTTGGAAAGGAGGTCGGCGAGGAGGCTCATGGAGGCCCGTCCCGTTCGCCCGCTGCGTCCCGGACGTGAAACACGAACGATGACCGGCCCCCCGCCGCTTTCTTCACGGCGACGCTTTTCCTGGTTTCCCGGCCGGCGCCCGGGCCTGCGGTATTCGAGGCGTCTGTCACCCCTTTCAACTTGTGGAAAACCTTCCAGGCATAGGTCACACGTTTTTCACGGCTGTAGGCGTTATAGCACCCGACCGCCTCCCACGTATATCCGTGGCGGTCTATGCATTGCCGCAGGACAAAGGCCCCTGTCATGGTGTTGAGGCAGGCATTGTTCATGAGATCGTCATACGTCACGTTGATCGTTCTAAGCCATGCTGAATTGATCTGCATAAGCCCTATGTCCGTCGAGCCGTTCGGGTTTTTGTTGACCGCCCGGGGGTTGAGGCCCGATTCGACCTGAGCGATGCTCTTCAACAGCCTGGGGCTGATGTTATAACGCTCCCCGGCCTCTTGAAAGCAGAACGCGCGGACATGGACCGGAAAACAGGAAAAGATCAGGAGTATTATACCCACTAATGCAAAAAAATACATGTATGACTGGATTATAAGAAAAAAGACCTTTAAAAACAAGCTTTATTCAACTAAGATAAATAAGGTCCTGCATGGAAACCATCCTCCTCACAGAAGACGACGCCGCTCTCAGGGGCCAGATACGCTTTGCCCTGGAAGAGCGCTTCGAGGTGCGTGAAGCGGAAAACGTCCTGAAGGCGGTCCATGTTCTCAACTCGGAGAACATAACGCTGGCGGTACTGGACCTGGGACTGCCCCCCCACGAGGACACCCCCGAGGAGGGCTTAAGGCTCCTCCACTATATTCTCGAGAATTTCGGGATCAAGGTCATCATTCTCACCGGCCAGAAGACGGAGACGGCCGCCCTCGAATCCATAAAGTCAGGCGCCTTCGATTATCTCGTGAAGCCCGTTTCCATGGAGCAGCTCATGTTCTCGATCGACCGGGCCATCCTTTTCCGGGATACGGAACAGGAGCTGTCGAAACAGGGCACGGCGAAGGTGAGCTTCGGCATCGAGGTGGGCAAGGGCCTGCAGCCCGCCCGGGAAGAGGCGGAGAAGAACGTGATCCTCACCGTGCTCAAGAACACGAACTTCAATGTCTATAAATCCGCAAAGCTTCTCGGCGTGAAGAGGGAAAGCCTCTATTATTTCATCAAGAAGTTCGGCTTCAAAAGAGAGGACATCGATGCTGACTCTTAAGTTCGTCCAGTCGATGTACCTTTTTGTCCTGGTGGCCGGTGCCGTTGCACTGGTCATTCTTTTTTATTTAAGGTACCTGACGAACCGTGCTTTCAAGGTCCAGCTGCGCATGGTCGATGCCAACCAGGAATGCAACTACGATATCGCCCTTTTTCTGCCGAAGGCCAGTGAGCTTGTCAAAACGGCGGAGATCGAGGAGATATTCTACGACATACACTATAGCGAAAGCACTGTTGCCAGGCCCGCCCCCGGGACCAGGCATACGATCGTCCGGACGATCACCCGGCCGGATTATTCCATAAGCCTCGGCATCGTCACGTCAAGCCCGCGGGGCTACCAGAGATATATCTACATGATCATCTTCGAGACCCTTTTTCTTCTCATTGAAATGGACATCCTGATGAAGATAAAGGTGGCAAACGAGGCGTTGTGCAATTTTTCAAAGCTCCACACCTTTCTCCTCCATGATGTAAAAAATGTAACCCAGTTCATTAAAGGGCTTATTTACAATATCGACCGCATAAAGGGGCCCGAGAGGGAACACCGGTTCATCGAGTATTTGAGGGGGTCGGCCCCGGCGCTCAGCGTGAGGACGGACAAGATACTCTCCACGCTCGAGATCGGTATGGAGAAAGACGAGGAAGAGACCGCCGAGGAGGTCGACATCGCGCGCCTTATAAAGGACCTCTTTGCCCTGTACCACATAAAGGGCGAAGCGGCGGGCGAGGGGGCCCTGCCTACCCAGAGGCATAAGATGGTCACGGTTTTTGACAACATCATCAAGAACGTCCGGGAAAAATCGGCCAGAGAGCCGGGGATCGAGTGCTTTTCCTCTGTACGCGAGGAGACCGGATCGCTTGTCGTTGTCATCTATGATACGGGCAGCCCGGTAAAGAACATTGAGAGGATGTTCGAGCCTTTTTACACGACGAAAGAATCGGGGCTCGGCATCGGCCTTTTCCAGGCGCGCCATATCGTGAAGAACCTGGGCGGAGATATGGCGGTCGAGAACACCGGCAGGGGCGTTGAGTTCACCGTGAAACTGCCGAAAAGCGCGAAGACGGAGCATATCGACGCAGCCGGCGAATGAGCGTGTCCGTAAATTCATTCTACATCTTGTATGATCGGCCGATCACTGATATAGTGATGTGCAGGTAAGGGAATACGGCGTGTAGACTGTACTCTCGAGAGGGCGTTGAGAAATGCGGTTACATCTTTCAGGCCCGGGGGCCGGGAACAACGAGCACGGTTTTACCATGGTCGAGATCGCCATTGTCATGGTCGTCATCGGTCTGCTTATCGGCGTTGTCCTCAAAGGGCAGGCCCTCATCCAGAATGCCCGGTATAAGTCCCTCATCAACCAGGCAAACGAACTCACCAATGCATACTTCGCGTATCTCAACCAGTACGGGAAATACCCCGGGGACGACAACACCGCAGTCGGCAGATGGGGGGCCACGACGGCGGACGGCAACAACAACGGAAGGATCGACAATGCCGAACCCCTGCGCGCCAACCAGCACCTGGCCCTGGCGTCGCTGATCGCCGGCACGTACAACGGGACGACCCAGACAATTCTCCTGAAATACGGGAACGCGACCACGGCCACCTTCACGCAGGCCCCTGCCGCCATGCAGGCGCTGTGCGCGAATGTGATAAACTTTGCAGGTTTGGATGGCGAAGCGGCCCAGGCGCTCGATTCCGCGCTCGACGACGGGGTGTACAGTACGGGCAAGGTGCGGGGCGATGTCGCCTATACCGCGGGCACGGTCATTGCCAACACGAATTTGTGCCTGTAATGCAGGCGTACGATAAAAGAAAAAGGGATTCCGGGAAAATGAGAGCCGGCAGGCCGCAACTAGCTTCCGATCACGGTTTTACCATCGTCGAGATGGCAATTGTCATGGTCATCGTCGGCATACTCGTGGTACTCGGCGTCAGCATGATAGGCCCGTTGGCAAGGACGGCGAAGGTCAACGAGACGCAGGGAACGATCGACGCAGACCTCGAGTCGCTCATCGGGTTTGCCGCCACCAATAAAAGGCTCCCGACAAGTGCAAATTTCGCCGCGGCGGTGAAAAAGGCAAACGATGGGTGGGGGAACGCCCTGTACTATATCGTCGATTCCACTCTCGCCCCTGCGGCCCCTTACACATCCCCCGATTACATCTGCACGAGGAGAAGCACCGGGCTCACCGTCAGGAATTGCCTGACCAACAATTGTACGACGACGGCGGGCACGGATTACGTGGACATACCGAACGTTGCATTCGTGATTATAAGCGGCGGGGAGAATTTCAACGTTCAGACCGCGGCTGTAACCGGCCGGGTGACCGTTTATGTCCGCCACGGGGTGACAACCCGTGACGATTGCACGGCCGCCGCCACCTGTCCGAACTATCCTGCCGCCGGCACCATGATCAACCTGTCCGAACGCTATGATGACATCGTGAGGTGGGTCACCCTCGATGAGTTAAGGATAAAGACGGGGTGCCAGGGCGGGCAATTGAAGATCCTGAACAACGAACTGCCCAGCGGCACGACCGCGGCGTACGGCGCGGACATCTATGCATCCGACGGCATCCCGTTTACGACAGGCCCCAACACATACCGGTGGTGTGTTAACACGCTGCCCACAACAGGCCTTCAGGCATCGACCGGGTTGACCGCCGCCGACTGCATGACGACGACATCCTGGTCCTCGGCCACGCCGGGCGACAGGCTGACGATCTCGAAGTCAGCGCTGGCATTGACCGCGAATTCATATCAGGTCACGGTTGTCGCACGGGACAATGCAGGGGGGTATGCCGCCGGGTGGCCGGCATGCAATGACCCTTTGAACAAGGACAACTGCAGCCGCAGATCGTTTGTCATCACAATAAGCCCCTGATGATAAGAGGATAAAGAAATTGGGGACCGGGAATCTCATGAAGAGCATCAGAGGCCTCGCGCTGGTGTATATTGTCATGACGATCCTTTTCCTTGTCGTTATCCTTGCAGCGGCGGCATTCATGGCCGGACCGCTTTCAAAACGCGTGAAAGCCGTCGAGACCGGGAAGACCTTAGATGCTGCGATCAGTGCGGTTATCGGGTTCGCGGCGACAAAGGGCCGTTTGCCGACCACCGCCGAGTTTGTCAGCGCTGTACGCAAGGCCGATGATGCATGGGGAAACGCCCTGGTGTTTATCCCCGATGCCAGCATGACCACGGTCCCTGTGGGTTCGACCGAGGCGATATGCAGGTTGAAGACGACCGGCATCACGATCACCACTGCGGGGGCCCCGGTCCCCAACGTTGCGTTCCTGATCCTCAGCCGCGGGCCTAATCTCAATAATCAGACGGGCGCTGTCGCTGCAGCCGCGATCAGCGTGCCCGACGGCGATACCGTTATAGACAGTTATGCCGGAAACGGCGTCTACGATATACCCGGCCCGGCCCGGCCGGAGGTATTCGACGACATCGTCAGATGGGTGACGCTCGATGACCTGAAAAGCAGGCTTGGCTGTTCCGGGCCGACGCAGGGGCGGCTGAAGATACTCAACAACGAGCTTCCCTCCGTATGCTCCGGACAGGCGTACAACGCCACGTTGTATAGCGACGGGGGCGTCCTGCCCTGCCTTCCCTGGAGTTACACCGCTTTGCCCGCGGGACTGACGATGGCCCCTGCGACCGGCGTCATCTCGGGGTCGGTGTCGGCCCCGGGCGTATACCCGGTCACGTTTACACGAACGGACAGCGGGGGAAACACGGTACAAAAGATCCTTAATCTGAATGTTAGGGCCTGTCCCTCGTGGATGGGGGGGTTTGACAGCGCCTCAAGCCCGGGAGGGACGCTCTCGGGCGGGGCCGCCATCGGGGGGTCGGGGGCCGCAGGCACCGCGAGCGCGCTGGCCTTGATCGGGGTTTCTCCCTCCTTCATCCCCACAGACCAGGGCGGTGCCGGCTATCCAAAATTCAGTTTCGAACAGAACCAGGCCTTTTCGATCACGGCATGGGTCAAACTGACGCAATTCCCCACGAGTCCGCCGGCGTCATTTATCTACCCGTTTGTCTCCAAGCCCGGCACCGGCGCGCAGATGAGCGGATATTACCTGGAACTTCACAGTTCGGCCTTCAATCCCCCCAACACGTCGGGAAGGCATCGTATTGCGTTCAGGCTGATCGGGGATGCGGGGGGAAGCCGGACAATTACGGTGTATAATACGACAAATATCACTACCCTGAACGCGTGGTACCACGTGGCGGCTTCATACAGCGGGTCGGGCCTGGCGTCCGGTGTCCGCATCTACGTGAATGGCGCATCGGGTAAAACCGCATACCAGGATACGCTTGGCGCTCGAAGTATCATCAACACGAACCCTCTGACGGTAGGGTATTACAGTGCGCCGGCGGCATGGAATTCCGTTTATAACAGCATCTATATCGATGAGGTCCACATGTACGGTGCTGAGGTGAGGCGCCTCGGGGCGGCAAGGGTGGGGGGAGGCATCGTGATGAGCCCGTCCATCACGGGCACGTCGGAAAGGATCAACTGCGGCACGGTGTGCGAGGCGTTCTATCCGAAAGGGGCGCAGGTGACCCTTTCGGCATATCCCAGCCCGGGAAGCTCGTTCACCGGATGGTCGGGGGGCGGCTGCTCGGGAACGGGGGCATGCACGGTCACCCTTGGGGATGATATCAACGTGACGGCAACGTTCACGCCATGATGAGGCTCTCAGGCCGTCACAAGGCGGAACATGCCGCTGCCGGGCCGCCTGGATTTTTCATAGCGTAAAACAGTGTTATCTGTAAATTCATTCTACATATTGCAAAGCCTTTTAATTTCCGTTATATTACAGACAGAACTTAAGAAAGGGAGGAATGGTTATGTTGAAATCAATCAGGAATACAAAAGGTTTCACTCTCATTGAGATGGCAATCGTCCTCGTCATTATCGGCATCATCCTCGGAGCGGTCCTGAAAGGGCAGGAACTGATCAACAGCGCCAAATCGAAACGGATATATACCGATGTCCAGGGCGTGGCGGCGGGCATATACACCTATATGGACAAGTATGGCACGAGATTGCCCGGCGACGACCCGAACGCCACAGCAGCCATACGCGGCACCGGATGGGCGACCGGGACGGGCGGCACCCTGGGTAACGGCCTTATCGAGGGCGGAGCCACGGGGAGTGATGCCACCCCCGGAAGCATGTTCACGTGTGCGGCTGCAACAACCACCGAAACATGCCGCCTGTGGGACCATATGAAGCGGTCAAATATTCTCACCGGTGCGTTAAACTCGACAAATCCGCCCAATTCCTACGGCGGCACCATCGGCGTTGCCAACGTGGCAGTCCAGGGCCTTACCGTCAACTGGATAGGCGTCTCCAATGTCCCGTCGAATATAGCCCAGAGCCTCGATACAATGTATGATGACGGTGTCGCGACGACCGGTTCCATCCGTGCCCTCGCCGCCTATACGGCAGGATCTGAAGCCCCGATACTGGTTTTCTTCCGGTTCTGAGAGAAAGAAGGGTGAGATGGAGGTGAAACCCTCCATCTCACCATTACAAAAGCCTGCCATGATGCTCATCTACTTCGCTCATCCCTGCTTCAACGAATCCCAGGAATTGTTCAAGAAAGAGTTTCTGCGTAAGCTCCGGGCGGCGCTTGACGGGACGGGGCACGGAAAAGCGATCACTATCGTGGACCCCTTCGTCGACACGCCGAATATCGAAGGGAACAGGGAGACGAAGCTCAAGCTCAGCCGCCTTGTCAAGGACACGTGCATCAAGATGCTCGAAGAGTGCGACACGGTCGTCGCCATGGTGGACGACGGCGACACCGGGGTCGCTTTTGAGACGGGTTATGCGGCGGCGGCGGGCATACCGGTCGTTCTCATATCGCGGTCTGATTGCGCCGCGGCCAATGCGATGCTGGTCGGGGCGGCCAAAGAGCGGGTCAATGCCCTCCTGACCGATGCACAGGTGACAAAGCTTGCTCGTATGCTAGAATGGTATTATATTTCCCGCAAAGGGCACGGTCATGGGTCCAGGAAAAGCTAAAGCCAGTATCCGCGCTGAAACGGTACACGGGTTTCGCTGCCCGGCCTGCGGTTTTACCCTCGATGAGTCAAACGGCGGGTTTCTCTACATAAAGAATGAGAGCGGGATGCGGGTTCCGCTTAAGGACAAGGATGAGCGGGATGCGCTCGCCCGTATCCTCCTGAACAACGAATTCTCCTTTTGCACTGACGATGTGAACCTTTCCCAGGAAACGATAGATATCCTGGAAGAACGGGTAGGGTACATGTCCGCCTGCCTGTGCATGGATTGCCTCGGTCAGTTCGGGCTCGACCTGAGAAAAGACACGATCGAATGCCCCCGCTGCAAATCCGACCAAATCAAGACCTTCCTCGCAATGCTCTACAAACCATGCCCCAGGTGCCGATCGGGACTGATGGAGAACATGAGATAATGGGCTACAGGCTACGAAACCCTATTGCCCATAGCCCATCTTTTCTATTGTTCGTAAATATATTCCGCCAGCATCCAGTCAGATACGCGCAGGCGGTGGCTTATCATCTGGGAGAGTTTTTTGAGAAGGACGACGCCGAGCCGGGGGTTGTCGTTAAGGAGCTGCTCGAAGTTGTCCTTGGTCAGGACGAGGACAAGCGTCTCTTCGACGGCCGTTGCCGACGCGGAACGGGGCAGGCCGTCGATGATGCTCATCTCGCCCACGAACCTGCCCGGAGGGATATCGCATATCGTTTTGACCGTTTTTTTCGAGTCGCCTTTCGTGATCCTGATAAGGCCCTGAGCTACAAGGCACATGTATGGTTCGCGGGCGCCTTCGTTGAAGATGATCTCTCCCGGATCGGCCTTTGCGGCATAGAGGTACTGGGCAAACTGGTCCATGTCCTCACGGCTTAAGCCGTCGCCCCATTGAGATCTCTCGACCATTGCGACACGTTCCGGAACGGTTGACAGGATATTATGCAGCAAGCATTTTCCTTATGCCCCCAAGATTGCTTCCCTCTCAATTTATACTATGGTTATGTATTGCTTTGCAATCTTTTCACTGCTACATTCGCGGCAACGAGGATAGGGTCCCACACCGTGGCGAAGGGCGGCGCATACCCGAGGTCGAGACGGGCGATATCGGAAACGGCCATTCTGTTGTAGAGGGCGGTTGCGAGCGTATCGATCCTGTGGGCAACGCCTTCGGCGCCGGCCATCTGGGCCCCGAGGAGACGCCCGGATCTTTTTTCAACAACGTATGTTACGGTGATCCGCTTCCCTTCGGGGTACGCACTGCTTCGCGACCTGCCTTTAATGGTCGACACGAAATATTCCAGGCCCTCCCGCGATGCCTCGAGAGGCGAAAGGCCGGTCCGCGCAACTTCCAGGTCGAAGATCTTTGTTACCGCGGTCCCGGCGACCCCCTCGAAGGTGTTTGCCATCCCCGCCGCGTTTTCACCGGCGATCCGGCCCTGTTTGTTCGCCGTCGCACCCAGCGGAATATAGACCTTTTTCCCGGTAACGATGTGTTTCGACTCCGCGCAATCGCCGGCGGCGTATATATCGGGGAGGCTGGTCCGCAGATGATCGTCGACCTTGATCGCCCCCGCGGCGCCAAGCTCCATCTTCGCATCGACAGCAAGGGACGTATTCGGCCGCGCCCCGATGACGAGGAGGACCATGTCGGCCGCAAAAACGCCTTTATCGGTTTTAACGCGGGCAACCCTGCCGCTGACCGGCTCGAAAGCCTCGACGGAATACCCCTTGTTGAGCCTCACCCCTTCCGCGATTATCCTTTCCTCGATGATGTCTGTGATGCTGGTGTCCATCGTTCCGAGGACCCTGTCCATCTTTTCGAAGACGGTCACTTCGACGTCCCTTTTCCGCAGGGCCTCGCACATTTCCATCCCGATCGACCCGCCGCCCACAATGACGGCCTGCATGGGCCTTTTTTCGATCCCGTAAGGGTTTTGATAGACGCAGTCAGGCCCGATGCACGGCTCGAAAGACTGCCAGTGATTGACAAATTTCTTGATCGCCACGCCATCGTGGAGGTCCCGCAGCGTGAAAACATGCTCCAGGTCAACCCCGGGAAAAGGCGGGCGGATGGGCAGGGCCCCCGTTGCCATGACGAGCCTGTCATAGGGAATGACCTTCTTTTCGTTCACGTTGAGATCGATGGCCGTGACCGTCTTGCCGGCCGGGTCGATCGACACCGCTTCGTGCCGCGTCAGGACGGTTATGCCCCGTTCTTTCGCCGCCTCCGGGGTAAGGGAGAGGAGCCTGTTAATGTCTCTTATATCGTCGGAGATATAATAGGGCAGGGAGCACGCCCCGTACGAGATGAAATGGTCCTTTTCCAGCACCAACGCCTCGGCCTCAGGTTTGAGCCGCTTAAAACTGCTCGCCGCACTCATCCCGGCAGCAACACCCCCGATAACGACAAGACGTTCCATTTTTGCCTCCGGCAAAAATCGTTCTACGTTCTACGTTCTGCGTTCCACGTTAAGAACCTTTCCGGGATGAATAACGTAGAACGTAGAACGCGGAACGTAGAACGATTTCTATACTCCTTTCTTCTCAAAATACCGAAACATCATAATCCCGATGATCACCATTATTGCTATGACGATCCAGTGGTTTATTCCCAGTACCTGGGGGAGCGTGATCTTGCCCAGGTTGCCCCATGTGAGGACGGTTTGCTTCATGAGGGGATAAAGTTCGGCAAAGAGGGCCGCCCCGCCGAGCATGCCGAGGATGCCCCAGAGGGCGTCGTACCGTCCCTCGCCGAGCGCGCCGAGCGATGTGCCGGGACAATAGCCGAACATGGCCCAGCCGATCCCGAAGATGAGCCCTCCGAGGATGTTCCCCCCGAGGGATGTGGGTTTTATGGACAGCTTGACAAGCCCCAGGTCTTTCAGCAGGTAGACCCCGACCATCGCGACGAGGACCGTGGTGAACATATATTTTACGATGGTCATGTCGAGAAGCCGGAGAGCTCCCAGCTGTTTATCATACCGGATCACCCGGGCCTTCTGGAGCAGGAAGCCGAAAATGATGCCCGTTATCAATCCATAGATGAGGTCGTTCATTGTGCCTTACCTCCCCGATAGATCAAGTGTGCAACGATAAGACCGCCGACAAAGAAACAGATAAGGGAGATGTAACCGCTGACAGCCAGCTGGAGCGAACCGCTCAGCCCATGACCGCTCGGTCACCCGTCGGCCAGGCGGGCACCGAACATCGCGATCGCCCCGCCGAAAAATGCCACGACGCCGCGTTTCAGCCGCCCCGGCCCGAACCTTTGCTCCCACATCGACGGGACTGCCTGCGAGCGAAACGTGCCTGATGTCAGCGCTGCGATGAGCGAGCCGAAAAAGATTCCCACGACGAACATCCACTGCCAGTCGATCCTGGGAAGCTCCTTGACAAAATATGCCATCCGGGCCACCCGTTCCGCCGAGAATGTCGATTCGAGGTATCCTGCGCCCCTCACGAAAGTGGTTGACGCCCCGAAATATTTCCCCCCGACCCAGACGGAAGCGATGAGAAGAAGCCCGGTAAGGGCGCCGGCAATATAGGGGTTCCAGCCCTTCGATTCGTTGCGGTCGTCCATGAATACCTCCTTTCACGTGATGGTCCCCGTCGGGTGTATAGTTAAGTATAAACACGCCCCGTCATTTTGAGCAAGTGGTCCGGACAGACAATTTTGCTCACCGGGCCGTATTTCCCGGTTGCGGATATGTTGCCTTACGGAGCGGCGAGCTTTTCATCAAGGCGCTTTTCTGGTATACTATCAGGCTCCAAAAGGATGCCGAACCCGTATTGCCATGGATAGTATATTCGTCAAAGGTGCAAAAGAGCACAACCTCAAAAATATCGACGTAACGATCCCCCGGAATAAAATGGTGATCATTACAGGGCCGAGCGGCTCCGGCAAGTCGACGCTCGCCTTTGATACGATCTACGCGGAGGGCCAGAGGCGGTATGTCGAATCGCTCTCCTCGTATGCCCGGCAATTCCTCGAACTCATGGAAAAGCCCGATGTCGAGTATATCGAGGGTCTCTCTCCTGCGATCAGCATCGAGCAGAAGAACATAAGCAAGAACCCGCGCAGCACGGTGGGCACGGTGACGGAGATCTACGATTACCTGCGCCTTCTTTTTGCCCGTGTGGGCCACGTGTTCTGCTACGGCTGCGGCAAGGAGATAAAAAGCCAGCACGCCCCCCAGATCGTGGACAGCATTGCCGCCATGGGCAAGGGCGTGAGCCTCACCATCCTCGCGCCCATCGTGCGCGGCAGGAAGGGGGAATACCGCAAGGAGCTCGACGAGCTGCGGCAGCACGGGTTTACGAAGGTCAAGATAGACGGGAAGATCGTCGACCTCGCCGACGATATCGAGCTTGACAAGAACAGGAAGCATGAGATCGACGTCGTCGTGGACCGCATTACGCTCAGGGACGGGATCGAGCGCAGGCTTTTCGAGGCTGTGGAGCTTGCACTCGGGCGGGCCCAGGGCCTCGTCAAGGTCGAGACCGGGAAGGAAACCCGTCTTTTCAGCGAGAAATTCGCGTGTCCTGAATGCGGCATCAGCTACCCGGAGATCGCGCCGCGGATGTTCTCGTTCAATAACCCCTACGGCGCCTGCCCCGCGTGCACCGGGCTCGGCGTCAAAGAGTACTTCGACCCGGCGCTGATCGTACCCAACCACGACCTGTCCTTGAGGGATGGCGCCGTGGTCCCGTGGGCCGACAAGAACCCCGTTCATTTCCTTCCCTTCCTCGAGGCCCTGGTAAAACACTACAAGATTGACATCAGGAAGCCTTTCCGGAAACTGCCGAAACATGTCCAGGACGCCATCCTGTACGGGTCGCAGGGCGAAGGGATAGAGTTCTTTACCGATCTTCACGGCCGGCGTATCTTCAACCGGAAGCCCTTTGAAGGAGTGATAGAAGAGTTGCGCAGAGATTGGGAAAGCGCCGATTTCTACGAACGCGACAAGCTCGAGCGCTTCATCAACCTTATTCCCTGCCCCGAGTGCAACGGTGCCCGTTTAAGGAAAGAGATGCTCTGGGTCCGGATAGACGGGCTCAATATATATGAGATATCCCGGATGACGATCGAGGAATGCGCCGCGTTTTTCGGCAGGGTCCGTCTCTCGGAGAAGGAACAGGAGATCGCCCGGGCCATCCTCAAGGAGATCACATCCCGTCTGAGGTTCCTTCTCGACGTCGGGCTCGACTACATAAGCTTAAGCCGCAATTCTGCGACGCTTTCGTCGGGCGAATCCCAGCGCATCCGGCTTGCCACACAGATAGGCTCCGGCCTGACCGGAGTGCTCTATGTCCTCGACGAGCCGAGCATCGGGCTCCACCAGAGGGACAACGACCGGCTCTTGAGGACCCTGCGCCGCCTGCGCGACCTCGACAACACGGTCATTGTCGTCGAACATGACTACGACGCCATCGTTTCGTCCGATTATGTCGTCGATCTCGGGCCGGGCGCGGGGGAGATGGGCGGGAACATCGTCTTTGAAGGTACGCCCGCCGAGCTCAAGGCGCATCCTGATTCGGTCACGGGCCTGTACGTGTCGGGCAGAATGTCCATTGCGAGGCCCGCCGTCAGAAGGGAGCCGAAGGGTTTCCTCACGATAAAGGGCGCGCGGGCGAACAATCTGAAAGACATGGATGTGACGGTCCCGCTGGGTGTGTTCACGGCCGTGACCGGCGTTTCCGGTTCGGGGAAGAGCACGCTCGTCGTTGACACGCTGTACCCCGCCTTGAAGCAGAAGCTGTACAGGTCGAAAGAACGGGTTGGCGAATCCGACGGCATATACGGGTTCGAGGCAGTCGACAGGGTCATCGACATAGACCAGTCTCCGATCGGGAGAACACCGCGCTCGAACCCGGCGACGTATACGGGCGTGTTTACCCACATCCGCGAACTGTTCGCGCGTCTGCCGGAATCGAGAATGAGAGGCTACCGGGAGGGGAGGTTCAGTTTCAATGTGAAGGGCGGCCGGTGCGAGACGTGCACCGGAGAGGGGTTCGTCAAGATCGAGATGCAGTTCCTCCCGGACGTTTACATCGTCTGCGAGGCATGCAAGGGCAAGCGGTATAACAGGGACACGCTCGAGATACAATACCGGGGAAAGAGCATTGCGGACATCCTCGAGATGACAGTGACCCAGGCAATGGAGTTCTTCGACGCCCACCCGCACATCCGCAGCAAGCTGAAGGTCCTTTTCGACGTAGGCCTCGGATATATCCGGCTTGGCCAGGCCGCGACCACGCTTTCCGGCGGCGAGGCGCAGCGGATCAAGCTTTCGCGCGAGCTGTCGAAAAGGGACACGGGACGGACCTTCTATATCCTTGACGAGCCGACGACGGGCCTGCATTTCGTCGACATCGAAAAGCTCCTCCACGTTCTGAACGAGCTTGTCGAGCGCGGCAACACCGTGATCGTCATCGAGCACAACCTCGACGTGATAAAGAGCGCGGACTACATAATCGACCTCGGCCCCGAAGGAGGCGACCGCGGCGGGACGGTCATAGCCGAGGGCAGCCCGGAGGCGATAATGTCGGTCGAAAACAGCTATACCGGCGTCTTCCTGAAAAAATACCTTGAAGAGAGCGCCCATCAAGCAGAGACAATTTCAAATTTGAAATTTCAAATTTCAGGCAAGAAACCTTAAAAATCCTTCTTTTCCTTCAAATTACACGTATTTTGATCGAGACGACTCGTCGGGCATAAAACTTCTGCGTCATTCCGGCGCTTGACGCCGGAATGACGGTAGTGGCGAAATTGCAGCACGGTCTTTAGGCCCGGGATTGCAGCGGCAGGTACTTCTTTATTTAAAATTGTATCCCGGAGTGCGATAATCAAAGTATGACCCGTCGGGTTATGATCGTGATGTTCGTTCTGGGTGCGGCCGCGTTGTGCCTTTTTTCATTGGCGGGCCGGGCTGACGCCAAGGGGATGTGGTCCAAGGTGGCGGGTTCCAGGCAGGGGGACGCGTGGTATGTCGACCAGACGCTTGCCTATGAGGACAGGCACGGCAAGGTCACGAACTCGCGCGCCTTCCTCAAATGTGTTCCCGGGAAGGACAGTGATCTTGGCGAACAGGTCCGGGAATCACTGGACGTAAGCGGAGTCGTTCCCGGCAGTTTCAGTTATTTTGTCGGATCGATCGCCGTCGACTGCCGCACAAGGCTTATCCATTTTTCGGAAATCAAATTCTTTGACACAGAAGACAACATCATGTTCCGGGAGGAGTACGGCGAACGGCAGTATTACGCGTCCGTCACGGGCCACGCGTCGGAGCGGATCGCGCACTACTTGTGCCTGGAGAAGTCAGGTTTTCTGAACACCCTCAAGAAACAGGAGCCTTTTCTTTATCTTTTCCCCCAGTGAGAACCCCCCGAGCGAACCGTCATGCCTGATCACACGATGGCAGGGTATTATTATGGGGATCGGGTTGCGTTTGATCGCCTGGCCGACGGCCCGTGAGCCTTTTGGCTGCCCGGTCAGGGCGGCAATCTCTGAATAGCTTCTCGTTTCTCCGTACGGAATCCGTCGAAGTTCTTCAAGGACTTTCCGCGTGAATTCGGGAAGGTCCGATATATCGATCTCAATGTCGAAATCCACCTGCTGTCCTTTAAGATAACGGTGCAGGAGGGTGCGGACCCTCTTGAAAGGCAGATCTGTCTCCACGGCAGTCGGAAAACGTCTCAGTATGTGCCTGTGTTCCTGGTACATGTCGTTTTCCGAAAGGTCGAGGCATATGATGCGCCCGTCCCTTTGGACGACAGATATTGTGCCGAACCACGATTCAAAGATCACAAATTCTATAACTGGCAAAACCAAACTCCGTGTGATCTGCTGGCGGGCCTTATACAGCGGGGCAGGGCATAGGATACGGGGAATAATCCTCCGGTTCCCGTTGAAGGGGCCTGTTCATCCGATCATGAAATTCTCATCAGCCGCCGGATGTCTGGGGAAAAGCGGCGTTTGTATAGAAATACTCCATTTTTTCTTTATGTTTCAGCTCTTCTTCCGCCATTCCCAGGAGGACATTCTTTGCCTCTCCGTCGGGATGGACCGCGGCAAGGGCAAGGTAAAACTCATGTGCATTCTTTTCGCGGTGGGCCGCAATGAGATAGACGTCTTTCTGCTCCATGCCCGCTTTGGGCTCGGGGGCTTCGAGATGCTCCGCTATTTTATAGTCGACCACCGTTCCCGGTTTGAGGCCGGCGCCGCCAATCCCTTTTTCACGGTAATTGATGAGGAATTCTTTATGTTTTTTCTCTTCCCCGGCGATGTATTCAAGGGCGTCGCCGACCTGTTTGTCGGCCATCATTCTGGCAAGGTCCATATAGAAATCAAACGCCTCCTGTTCTTTTGTTATCGCAAGGCCAAGAATGTCTTTAACGTCCGCTGTTCCCATTATGTCCTCCTTTTTCGTGCCTGCTATAGCATTACATATTCATCCGTGTCATGCAAGGGCGAAGGGAGCCAAAAAAAAACGATGCCGGGATATCGGGACCGAATTGACAATCCGCCTGTGTACGCTCTACAATAAGCGTGCTGATATGGAAGGGTTCTTTAAATTTTTCGGCACGGGAGGGGCGCGCTTCATGGCGTTGAAGCAGCTGCGGGCCACCGGCGGGCTGTGGATGAACTACCGGAGCACGAACGTGTACATCGACCCCGGTCCCGGTGCGATCGTCCGTATCCGCGCGTCGCGGGACGATTTCGAGCCGGCCCGCCTCGACGGCATAATCCTCACGCACAAGCACATGGACCATGCCAACGATGTCAATATCCTCATAGAGACCATGGCCGAAGGCGGATTCAAGAAACGAGGTACGCTCTTCTGCCCGGAAGATGCCATCACCGAAGACCCCGTGGTATTAAATTTCGCCAGGAATTATCTGGAAAATGTCGTTTTTCTCAAGGAGGGAGGGGAATATACCCTGGGCGATATCTCTTTTCGCACCCCGGTAAGGCATCGGCACCCCGTTGAGACGTACGGCCTGTTATTTGATCTCAACACGACGATCGGCCTGATCTCCGACACGCGGTACTTCCCCGAACTGGGGGGCCATTACCGCGCCGAGAACCTCATCATCAATGTACTTCGCCTGAAACCGATCGAAAACCACGAAATAGTCGACCATCTCGCACTCGACGATGTCGAGGAACTTCTGCAGGACGTGCGCCCCGCCAATGCGATCCTGACCCACTTCGGCATGCACATCGTCAAGAACAAACCCGCCCTTCTGGCAAAGAAGCTGTCGAAGGCAACGGGCGTGAACGTCATCGCGGGAAGGGACGGGATGAAGTGGGAATTTTAAAAGACAGGCGATGGGCGATGGGCAATAGGCGATAGGGAAACAATCCCATAGCCTATTGCCCATCGCCCGTCTTTTTTAAAGGTATCAACAGCCGGAAGGTACTGCCTTCACCCGGTTTCGTCGTGACCGTGATCGTTCCGCCGTTGGCTTCGAGGAGTTTTTTGGACAAGGAGAGGCCGAGGCCGGTGCCTTCGCCCTTTGGTTTTGTGGTGAAGAAGGGGTCGAAGATCTTTTGAAGGGTTTCTTCGTCGATGCCGCTGCCTTCGTCCGATACGTCGATGAAACCGAAGGGGCCCTCGGCGCCCGTTCGTATCCTGATCGTGCCGCCTTCGGGCATTGCCTGCGCGGCGTTGTTGATAAGGTTTACGAGCGCCTGCTGGATATGTATCCTGTCTATGAAGGCCCTGACCGGGCCACTGGCGCGCACGATATCGAGGCGCACGTTCTTGAAGCGGGTCAGGTGATGCTCCATGAAAAGGAGCGTGTCGTCCACCAGTGATGCGAGATCGGTCTCTTCCGTCTTCGGTTCGTCCATACGGGAGAAATCGAGAAGCTTCAGAAGGACGTTCGTAAGCCGGCCCGCTTCCTGGTCTATGAAGTGGGAATACCGCCTGGCTTTGTCGATATCTTCTGCCTTTGATATCCTCTTTGCGAAGCCCTGGATGGATATCAAGGGGTTCTTTATCTCGTGCGCGATAGAGCCGGCCAGTTCGCCGAGGGCGGAGAGCTTGTTCGCCCTGAGGAGTTCGGCCTCAAAACCCTTGATGCGTTCATCTCGCAACCGCACGGCTTTCAGTTTGTCGTTGAGGGTTGTGTAGACGTCGTTCAGCTCTTTAATGTTCGATTCGAGAAGGGTATTGCGGGCACGGGACAGGCTTTTTTCTTCTTCAAGGGCTATCTCGAGGTCCCGCAGCCGGGCCGTGGTGTCGCGGTCAGCTTTTTTGTTCCGGGCAGCCATTAATAAAGAAATACCTCGAATTCACAGAATTTGTAGCCGAGAGACCAGCTCTTCGTCTGCGTCGATTTTGCTTTCTTCCCATGAACATTTTCAAGCATACCGGCTATGATCCCGCTTTCCATATCGCAGAACATCTCTCCCGTGTACGAAAAACCGGCGCACGTGATGCATTCGTAGAGCTTGACCGTGATATGGTCCTCGTCGATTACCTCCACCTGCGGGATGCCGATCTTGAGGTCGCGTATCGTTTCGGCAAATTGCTCCATTGTCGTGGCAGGGAGCATGTTGCCGACGCGTTTTCCCATCATGTAAAGCGTCGCGCCCGACGTCTCGCCGAGAATGCTGCGCATGCCGATGATCCTCAATATCCTGAACAGCAGGAGCGGGACATCGTCCCCCAGCCTGGGGCGCAGAACATTCTTGATGTCGTCTACGGCGTACTCTTTCATGGTGTCCTGTATCCTTTCTTGATGACGCCTTCCATGGTCTCGTGAACAAGGCCGTTCGACGCCAGGCACTCCCCCCGGTAAATATCGAAGGGCCCGCCCGTCAGATTGGTAATACGCCCTCCGGCCTCCTCGAGGATAAGGGCCCCGGCTGCGAGGTCCCAGGGATTGAGGTGCAGTTCCCAGAACCCGTCGAACCGGCCGCAGGCCACATAGCTCAGGTTAAGGGCCGCGGAGCCGTCCCTGCGCACTGCCTGGGCTTCGAAAAGAAAATTGACGAAATGGTCGACGTTGTTGTTGGGGTTGGTCGCGATATCATACGGGAAACCCGTGCTGAGAAGCGATCTCTTGAGATTGCTTACCCCGGAGACGCCGATCCGGTCCCCGTTAAGGTACGCCCCTTTGCCGGATGCGGCGAAAAAAAGTTCGTTCATTATCGGGTTGTACACGACACCCGCTGCCACCCTGCCCTTTACCTCGTATGCGATGGATGTGCAGAAGAACGGGTATCCGTGGGCATAGTTTGTCGTGCCGTCGACCGGATCAATGATCCACCTGTTGCTGTCCCCTTCGTACGTGTTGGCTTGCTCCTCGGCGATGATATCATCGCCGGGAAACCGTTCGCGGACCATGGCGATTATCTTTTCCTGGCAGGCGATGTCGACATCGGTCACGAGGTTGATCTCCTCGCGCTTATGATGGACCGAGAAGCCTCGCGACAGGGATTCTTTTTGAATACGGCCCGACTCGAGGGCCATTTCCACGGCTGCCTGCAACGGATCTGCCATACATCATTCTAATCGATAATTTCTTTCATTTGCAAGGGAACACTCGGATTGACATGCTTTCCGTTCTGGTCTATGATTACCCCAATGGCGGAATTACGAAAGGACCCTCTTTCCGGGAACTGGGTAGTGGTCGGTTACGGGGGATCAAAATCAAGCGGTACGGGGCTGTGCCCTTTCTGCCCGGGCCATGAATCCTTTACCCCGTCAACAATACGGCAATACACGGATGAAGCGGGCGACTGGCTGGTCCGGTGTTTCCCTGCCGCGAACCCCATTTTCATGATAGAGGTGGGTGAAGAGAGGAGAGGAGAGGGCCTGTACGATAAGATGGGCAATGTCGGGGCCCATGAGATCATTGTCGAGAACAGGGCGCATTCGAGGACCATGGCAATGTACACGCGTGAGGAGCTCGAGCTCGTCCTCGCAATGTACCGGGAGCGCATTCTCGACCTGAAAGGCGACCGGCGCTTTAAGCACGTCCAGGTTTTCAAGAACCATGGCGAGCTTGCGGGCTCGTATCTGTTGCACCCGCATTCCCACGTGCTGGCCACACCGATCGTTCCTGCGCGGGTATCGCGCCAGGTGATCGCGACGCGGAGCCACTTCGTTCAGAAAGACCGGTGCCTGATGTGCGATATCTTGAACCAGGAAATACGTCAGGCGAAGAGGCTTGTGAGTATGAACCGGAGCTTTGTCGCCGTTTGCCCGTTCGCATCCCGGTTTTCCTATGAGACATGGATCGTACCGAGATTTCACGACGCGAACTACGAAAATATGACAGGCCAGACCGCCCGGGACGATCTGGCGGACATGCTCCTCGACATAATGAAACGGATAGAACAGTTTACAAACGCCTATACGATCGAGATACACACGGCGCCCAATATGGCGTCCGCCGAATCTCACGGCGACGACCTTCCGCTCCAGGAATATTACCACTGGCATATTGAGATCCTGCCCCGTGATTTCCGGTCATCAAAGTACAAGCGGGAGGACGAATTCGCCGTCTCGGCGATCACGCCCGAGCAGGCTGCCGAGGCCATGAAGGCCCAGTGACCGCCGATATCCCTGAATTTTATCAAATAGTTCGGGAAACATGAGAAAACCCTTGAAGATATTTTTCTATGTATCACATTTTCAACAATTATTTGTTGGGGAATCCCATTAAAAAAATTTAAAAAATCTCTTGACAAATATCCGGGAGGTCAGGTAAAAAGTACTACATGTAGTATGGATATTTAGTGAACATACTATATGTAGTGGTTGGAGGGGGGTTTGCACTACAGGGGCAGGTCGGGAAGCATATTCTGTTTTACTAAGAAACAATTTATAAGCTGTTAATCCATATAGGGGGTTGCATGGAAACAACGGATTTGAATCTTTTTGTCAGGACGTCTGAGGAGAATATATCCGGATGGGACCGGTCGAGGATCGTTGACGCACTTATCCGTGAGACATTGATCGACCGGGACACGGCCCAGGAGATCAGCAAAGAAGTGGAGCAGATGATCAGACGTTCGGGCATCGAGATGATCACGGCGCCCCTCATCAGGGAACTCGTCAACGCACGATTGATCGAAAAAGGTCTGGAAGGCCCGCGTAAAATGCACACCAGGCTTGGTATGCCGATCTATGATGTGGACAGTCTCATTCTTCATCCCAACAAAGAGAACGCAAATGTCCCGCATGGCCCGGAAGCCACGAACCTGACACTTGCCGAAACGATCAAGAAGGAATACGCTCTTTTGTCCGTGTTTTCCCAGGAGGTCGCCGACGCCCACATGAACGGCGACATCCACCTCCACGACCTTGGTTTCGTGGACAGGCCGTATTGCAGCGGCCAGTCGCTTGAATATATCAAGAAATTCGGCCTCGACCTGCCGCACTCCCTTTCCATGGCGAAGCCCGCAAAACACGCGGAGGTGCTGCTCGCCCACCTCGTCAAGTTCGCGGCCGCGCTCCAGAGCCACTTTGCCGGGGCGATCGGCTGGGATGCGATCAACATATTCTTTGCACCCTATATCGAGGGGATGTCCGACAATGACGTGAAACAGCTGGCACAGATGCTTATCTTCGAGTTCTCCCAGCAGGCCGTAGCGCGGGGAGGGCAGGCCATTTTTACGGACATCAATATCTACTGGGAGATCCCGAAGCATTTCGTCAATGTCCCGGCTATCGGGCCGAACGGGAAATTCACCGGCAAAACGTACGGGGAATATGAGAAGGAAGCCCAGCGCTTTGCGTGGAAACTGTTCGAGGTCTATAAAGAAGGCGATGGCGCCGGCCGCCCGTTCTTCTTCCCGAAGCCTATCGTCCATATCACCGAGAAGTTCTTCCACACAGACGGCCATATGGATTTCCTGTATCTTATCTCCGATGTCGCCTCCGACAAGGGAAATACCTATTATGTCTTCGACAGGGGCGAAACGGCAAAGATATCCGAATGCTGCCGCCTGAGCTTCAAACTCGAGGAGGCGGACCTCCTCGATGCGAAAGAACCGTGGAGGATGCGTTACTGCGCCCTTCAGAACGTGTCGCTCAATCTCCCGCGCCTCGCGTACATGGCAAAGAATGACGACACGAAGCTCATGAACCTCATCACCGACCGGTTTATCCTTGCGGTCAAGGCCCACAAGGAAAAGAGGGTTTTTATGGAAAAGCTCCTTTCCCTCGGTGAGAACGGGCCCCTTGCGCTGCTCACCATGAACCGCGACGGGATGCCGTACCTGAGGTTCAACCATGCATCCCATCTCATCGGCATGGTGGGCCTCAATGAAATGGTCCAGATACATACCGGGGAGGAGATGCACTCTTCAAAGCGCGCCCTCAAGTTCGGCCTTAAGGTCATAGCGCACATGAAGATCCTGACCGACAAGATGCGCCGCCAGGAAAATATGAAGATAGTCCTCGAACAGACCCCCGCGGAAAGTACGAGCTACCGTTTTGCGCGTCTTGACCTGAGGTACTTCTCGCCTCATGCCGGCAGGGTCATGAAGGGCGATATCGCCTCGGGCGAGGTTTACTACACGAACTCGACGCACCTTAATGTCAAGCACGCGATGAACCCGATCGAAAGGGTGACCACCGAGGGGTTGTTCCACCCGCTCATCGAGGCGGGATCGATATCGCATGTCTGGCTCGGGGAGGCCCAGCCGTCAAAAGAGGCCATTGCGGATTTCGTTATCAAGACCTTTAAGCATACAACGAACGACCAGATTGCCTTTTCACCGGAATTCACGACATGCAACAAATGCCACAGGACGGCACGGGGGCTTGCCGACGCCTGTTCATACTGCGGTTCCACGGATGTTGACGGCATAACGCGGATAACCGGTTATTTTACAAAGGTGTCGAGCTGGAACAAGGGGAAACTGGGCGAACTCAAGGACCGTTACCGGAACGTCGAGTTCTTTCCCCGGGAAAACCCGAAAGCCGCGGCGAATGATTGAAAGAAGCAGTTAATTTATAGAACAAAGGGGTAGGGGAAAATGGGGATAGTGAAGATCTTTTACAAAGATGATTGCCCGATGTGCCCGGCGGCAAAGAAACTTAAAGACAATCTTCGGGATATGAACGTTGCCGTCGGCGATTACAATGTTGGAACGACAGACGGTCTGGCCGAGGCCACATATTACCGCGTCATGGCATTGCCCACCATTCTCGTGGAAGATGACGCGGAGAATTCCATCGGCGAATGGCGGGGCAATGTGCCCCCTATCGACGAGGTGCTCAGTGCCGTCCAGAGCGCCTGATTGCCCGGCTGTAAAAGGGTTCATAGAAACGAGCTTTGTCGACTGGAAGGGCCATATGTCGTCCGTCCTCTTTCTCGGCGGGTGTAATTTCCGGTGCCCTTTCTGCCACAATCGTGACCTCGTTCTCAGTCCCGGCGGTTTCGAAGACATTCCCCTCGAATACGTCGTGGCGACCTTCAGGAAATACAAACACTGGGTTGACAGGGTCGTCGTGACGGGCGGTGAACCGACGATACACAAGAGCCTCTTCAGGTTGATCGGGCTTTTGAAGAGGGAAGGCATGTCGGTCAAGCTGGACACGAACGGCTCCAATCCTTCCATGGTCAAGGGCCTCGTCAACGACGGGCTTATCGACTGCATAGCAATGGACGTCAAAGGCCCTCTCGACAGGTACCCGCGCTGGTGCGACTGCGAAGTCGACGCGGGAACGATCCGGGAAAGCATCGAATTTATCATGGGGTCCGGGATCGATTATCACTTCAGGATGACGGTCGTCCCGTTCCTTCACCAGGAGGCGGATGTCTACACCGTGGCCGAGGAGCTTGAGGGTGCAAAGGACCTCATCATCCAGACCTTCCGTCCGGACATTACCCTGAACCCCGGGTACGCGCGCGTGAAACCCTTCAGCCCTGATAAAATGGACAAGATCAAGAAGAACGTAGCGGACATCATGGCGGGAAAAGGCCTGAAACAGGCCAAAAGCATGCGGCTTGACGACCTGGGCGTTAAAAAATCCGATTTAGGGCTTTACCGGTAATAGAATTGTTTCAAGTTTCCGGTCTGCCGTCATTCCGGCGTCAAGCGCCGGGGTGACGGACACGTGAGTGACGG
>CALMFJ010000148.1 GCA_937862865.1 uncultured Pseudomonadota bacterium
TTATCCTGCCGAGGTTCATCTCGCCCAGTCCGCGCTTGTGGGCCGCGACTGTGGTCGCGATCTCATCGGGTTTCATATTGAAGAGGGTTGTCGCGTATGCGTCTGCCGCGACAATGTCGCGTGATGCAATGACCTTGTTGAGGACCCTGACATCCTTGAGGCTGCCTCCCACCGGTCCGTGTTTCGTCAGGATGCGGGTCGCGTCGATGATCGTAAGGTGGCTTTTGACGATGCTGTTGATGTCACAGAGCGCATCTTCGATACTGCGATGGATGTATCCGCGGTTGTCTCCCATGATCCCCATCATATTCTTGAGCCCCAGGGTGAGCCCGGTCAGACTGTGATGCTTCGCTATGGGGACATTTATAAGGACATCAGCGGTGAGTGCGTCGCCGTACAGGGCCCATTCCTTGAGGAATTTGCCCTTGAGGGCGGTCTTTTTGAAACGGTCATTTTCGACGAACCGGACATCGACATTTTTCATGCCTTTCAATGCTTCCGGTATCCCGCAGCTTTCATAGCTGCGGCGGGCGTCATTGCAGGTATTGTCAAAAACTTTGACTTTTTTGGCCCCCGCGCCGAGGCATTCCTCGACAACGGCCTTTATCACAGCGGGATGGGTGGTCGCAGCGTATTCAGGTTTCCTGTCCCAGCCCATGTTCGGCTTGACGACGACAGTGTTTCCCGGCTTGACGAAAGCCTTCATGCCGCCCAGCGCCGTTATAACCTTGCGGGTGATGGCCGCATAGTCTGTGCCTTCGGCGACTGCAACGGTAGACGACGGCGCCTGAGAGAATACGGTGGAAGGAAGTTGACTGGCTATTATCGTGGAAAGGGCGAATTTTAAGAAATTTCTTCTTTTCATGTCAACCCCTCAAGAATGGTCTGTAAAACCAGTATAGATTACCACACATTCACATTACTTTGAAATGGGTCCGATGCCGTCACATTTTTTTCCTTTTCACGAACATCGTGATTATACTTACTATATGGATGCCTTCAAAGACATGAGCAGGCGGGACGTGATGAAATTTATCTGTGTCCTGAGCGTTTCCTTCCTTATCCCGCATTCGGCTGAACCGAAAGAGATCGAGAAGCTGCTTGACAATGAGGACAGGGAAGGCTTCTACATTCGTTTCATCAAGCCGATACGGCCCATAGACCCGGCAAAGTGGTCGCTTACCGTGACCGGTTTATGCGAAAGGCCGCAAAGTTTCAACATTGTCTCGCTGAGGAAAATACCGGTTATAAGCCAGGTGTCGCGGATGAAATGCGTCGAATCATGGTCGAGCAAGGCGAAATGGGGAGGTTTCAGGCCAAAGGCCCTGTTCGATATCGTCAAGCCGGCCCCGAATGCACGCCATCTCTATTTCTATTCCGCCGATGATTACTACGAGTATATCTCGCTTGAAGAGCTGCTGAACCCCCGGGTCCTCTTTGCCTACGACATGAACGGTCATCCCCTGCCGCCCGAATACGGGGGGCCTTTGCGTTTGCTCATGCCGTCGAAGTACGGCTACAAAAGCGTAAAGTCCATACTGCGGCTGGAATTTCGCGAACAGGGCGGAACAGGCTACTGGTCAAAATACGGGTATTCGAAGGATGCCACTATCCAGCCCGGCACAGACCACGCACTCGATCTCAACGATTACCGGAGGATAACGAAGCCGGGGGAGCCGGACTATTAAGGATCGTAAGGCGTAAGGCTTTCATCACCCTGTCTACACTTCTTTTATTAAGCAGCGCCGTCATCCCGGCGCTCGACGCCGGGATCCCAGGTTTTTCTTTTGCAGTCTTTTCAGAGGGATGGCAACAATAAACGGTTATAAAAACAAAACCTTGGATTCCGGCCTTCGCCGGAATGACGACCTGATTATTATTCCGAATTAAGCCGAGATTGGAGAGGTTTTCTATTCCTTACGCTCTCACGCCTTACGGTCACGGAGCATCTGTTCCGCGAGTCGCAGGGCTTCGTCCCGCGTGGAGATTTCCCCTGCTATCTGCCTGTCCCTTATAATTTCGAGGGCTTCCCCGAGAAAAGGGCCTTCGAGAAAACCCACGTTCTTGAGGTCGTTGCCACAGACCAGCCGGGGGAGCGGTTCCTTTTTCGATTCGCGGTACGCGGACATTATCGCATTGCAATTCTGGATGACCTGAAATGTGGACGGGTTATCCTCGCCGTCTGAGCTTCCGTACATGTCGCACAGGGTATGCGCTATGAGGAGCGGGGTCAGGTCTCCCATCTTATAGATCAGCCTCCGTATCGCCTTTTCCGTGGCGTCTGAGGAACTTATGAGAAAAATGCGCATGTGATGTTCGATCAGGGAGCATATCCGCTTTCTTTCCTGCACGCTGAACCTGAGGCGGTCCATGATGGCGGATGCAATGTCACGGGATATCCGTTCATGGTTGAAGAAATGCACAAGCCCTTTTTTCTCGTCGTAGGAATACGTGTGGGCCTTTCCAAGGTCGTGAAAGAGCAGGGCATACCCGACATCCTTGAGCGATGCCGGGTCGGGGACGTAATAAGCGCCGCGGGAATGGAGAAATGAGAACCCGTGCAGGGTATGGCCGTACGTTTCCAGCGAGAAGTGTTTTTCAATGTCCATGGCGCGCAGGGCCATGAGTTCGGGGACGATCTCAAAGAGAAGACCGGTTTGGCTGAGGACTTCCATGCCCCGGGACGCCCCCGGGGACTCCATAATAAGATCGAGCTCGTATTTGATCCTTTCGGCGGCCGTGGTCCGGATAAGGCCCCTGGAGGATGCGATGGCCTCTTTCAATTCGGGGTCGAGGACGAAGCCATCGAGGACCGCGAAATGGCGGATGGCTTTGAGCATGCGCAACGGGTCGCTTGCAATCGTTCCACGGTCGGGATAGCGGATGATCTTCCCGTCTATATCGCCAAGCCCTTTCAGCGGGTCGACCACCGCCCGGGCCTTCAGATCGAATGCGATCGCATTCATCGTGAAGTCGCGGCGCGCCAGGTCCTTTTCGATGGAGGCCTCCAGGACCGTTATGTCCAGCATGATATCTTCAGCAGCGATCCTGTATGTCTGGATAGGTTTTTTGCCGAGCAAAAAGGCACGCTTTTGGAATACTTTTTCGATGGCCTTCAGATCGTCGGGGTCGGAGAGGGCAAGGTCATAGTCCCGGGGGTTCGAACCCAGGGCAAATTCCCTGAGCGCCCCACCGACGAGGAACACCCGGCCCCTGAAGGGAGATGCGGCGAGCCTGCTTAAAATGACAGATGTGTCTATTGCGCGAGCAAGTGATTCGTAAGATATCCCCAATAATCAAACCTTGTTGGCAAAATCGGTCAGTCCGCGCGATATCCTTTTCAAAGAATCCGTGATATCGAGATAGATGTACGATGCCTGGGGCATGCATATCCCCGTGATAAGCCGGTTCTGGTGGACTATCGCGTGTTCTTCGATCATCCTGAACATCGTTTCCATGTGCATTCCGACCGCATCCTTCAATGCCGGGTTCCTGGTAATGACGTAGTCCTTTGTCTCCCTGAACTGTTCCTTCATCACATGAAAAAGGCCCCTTATCTCGGAAAGGGCCTTTTCACTGAAGAGTATGTTCGATACGATCTTTGATTCCATTTTATACATCAGGTTCTCGATGGCGAGCGCAATGGTCTGCAGCGCGGGCAGGAGCCTGACGTAGATCATATCGGCCTCGGTCTTTTGCTTTTCCCCGATGATCTTTTCAACATAGGGGACGCGGGAAATAAGAAGGTCCCCGAATTTTTTTTCGCAATCCTGTATGGTCCGTGCCTGTTGTGAAAAAAACCCTTTTTCCAGCTCTTCGAGTATCGGGATCGTGGTTTCAAAGACGTCCCGGAAACGCCACATCAGTTCTTTTTCGTCCATCGTCATCCCTCCCTAGTTGTCAGGGTCTCTGACGATATATATAGCATATAAAAGGGAATAGGCAATAGGTAATAGGCGACGGCCGACGGGAGGGGTGCTGGGTGATGGGTTGCCATCCCCGGGGATTTACCCATCGCCCATCGCCCATCGCCTATCGCCCGTTTTATTCCGTGATTACATAGACAACATCATGCTCCCGCACCCGGTCTTTGACCTTTAAACCCACATCCATTCCCGGTGTGGCCCTGTCGACAATCTTATGTTCGACCTGCATGGACTCGATGGTTTCCTCGAGATCGGTGGAATGACCCTTTATCTTGATCCGGTCGCCGATCTTCAACTCCCCGTCCGTGATCTTTATGGCGGCTACGCCGATCTTCGCGAAATACCCGACAACGGTTCCGATCCTTTTCTCCTCCATGTTCCCTCCTTCGTGTGGGCCCTTTCAAAACATGATAACCGGGACCATAAATACAACATTATTGTACTATTGGCCGGCAGGGGATGAAATGCCGGTTTCCCGCCCTGCACCGCTATTCTCATGATATCATGAATATTAATAATATAATACGTATTTTAAAGCGGGTATGGAAAACCACCGTGAATCCTGCTACAATATACCGCCTTCGGATGTGCGCAATGGACAAATTTGACATTATCATAGTGGGGGCCGGCCATGCGGGATGCGAGGCTGCGTTTGCCGCCGCACGTATGGGAGCACGCGCCCTTCTCCTTACGATGAACATCGACCACGTCGCGTTCATGTCCTGCAACCCGTCCGTCGGCGGCCTGGGGAAAGGCCACCTTGTGAGGGAAATAGACGCCCTAGACGGGGAAATGGCGCTCAACACGGATGCAGCCGGGATACAGTTCAAGGTGTTGAATACGAAGAAAGGCCCCGCGGTCCGTGCAACACGGGTCCAGACCGACATGGCGCTCTACGCCCGCCGGATGAAGCGCAGGCTCGAAGAGACACCCAACCTTGCGATCAGGCAGGGGACCGCCCGGCGGTTGATCGTGGAAAACAATGCCGCAACCGGGGTCGAGACCATACTGGGGGAACATTTTTGGGCAAAGGCCGTTATCCTGACGACCGGGACCTTTCTTAAGGGCCTTATCCATGTCGGGCTCGAGCATTTTGAGGGGGGACGACTGGGCGATGTGTCTTCGAACGGTCTTTCGGACAGTTTGAGAGAACTGGGTTTTGCGCTCGGCAGGCTCAAGACGGGAACGTGCCCCAGGCTTGATGGCCGGACGATCGATTTTTCGCGGATGACGCCGCAGTTAAGCGACGACCCCCCCGTCCCGTTCTCGTTTATGACCGGCACCGTAAGCAACCCGCTTGTCCCATGCTTCCTCGCGTACACGAATGACGCAACGCACGATGCGATCCGGACAGGGTTTGACCGTTCGCCGCTTTTTACCGGGGTCATCAAGGGGACGGGCGTCCGGTACTGCCCGTCGATAGAGGACAAGATCGTACGTTTCAGCGAAAGGTCGAGGCACCGCATCTTTATCGAACCGGAAGGCCTCGACACCATCGAGTATTATCCGAACGGTTTATCGACGAGCCTTCCGCTCGACGTCCAGGCCGCGATGCTCAAGACCATCGACGGGCTCGAGAATGCGAAGATCGTGCGGCCCGGATACGGCATCGAATACGATTTCGTCTTTCCCACGCAGCTCTACCCGACGCTCGAAACAAAGCTGGTCGAAGATCTCTACCTGGCAGGGCAGATAAACGGGACAACCGGCTACGAAGAAGCGGCCGCACAGGGAATGATGGCAGGCATCAACGCATCGCTCAAGGTCCGGGGCGGCGGCGAGTTCGTTCTTGGCCGGCACGAGGCGTACATAGGGGTGATGATCGACGACCTGGTCACGAAGGGTGTGGACGAGCCGTACAGGATGTTCACCTCGAGGGCGGAGCACAGGCTCCTGCTGCGGGAGGACAACGCGGACCTCAGGCTTACCGAAAAGGGGCACGCCCTGGGGATAGTCGGAGAGGAACGCTACAAAAAGGTGAGGGACAAGAAAGACCGGGCCGACAGGGCATTCGACCTGCTTCGGGGCATCCGGCTGAAGCCGACAAGGGCAACGAAGCAATTGCTGCAGGACCACGGGATCGAGGGGATCACGAACCCGGTGACGCTGGAAGACCTTCTGAGGAAACCGGGGGTCACGCTGGATATGATGAAAAATATCGACGAACGCCTCGCCGGTATCGACAATGATGTGGCGTATCAGATCGAAATTGATGTAAAATACCGGGGCTATACGGACCGCCAGCAGGAGATGGTAGCCCGGGCGAAAAAGCTCGATGACCGGCGTATCCCGCGCGAGCTCGATTACGGTCAGGTTTCAGGTCTTTCCCGCGAGGTGGTCGAGCGTTTCACGCGGGTGAGGCCATTGACCCTCGGGCAGGCGTCCCGTATACCGGGAGTGACTCCCGCTTCGATCACCGCCCTGATGGTCCATTTTAAAAAAACAGGACTGATGTAACCTGATAAGGAGTGCCGTCAGTGGGCAATAACGCAAAGATCGAGAAGTGGCTCCGCGACCTGGATGTCGATCTTTTCGGCGTCGCCCCCATGTCCAGGTATGGTGAAGATGTGACCGGGACCGGCAGTCTTACAGTGCGCGACCTGCCGTACGCGATATCCTTCGGCCTTGTTCTGTCGAGGGGGGTCCTCGATACGCTGGAAGACGGTCCCACCCAGCTGTATCTCCATCATTACCGCCAGTTGAATTACAGGCTCGACATGGTCGGGTATTTTCTCGGGCGGCAGATCGAGAGGGAAGGGTTCAGGGCGGTCCCGTTTGCCGCTTCGCAGGTTGTCGACTGGAAGAACCAGAGAGGGCACATCAACCACAAGCGGACAGGGGTGCTGGCGGGCCTCGGCTGGATAGGGCGGAACAATCTGCTCGTCAACCCGCGTTTCGGTTCGGGTGTGCGCTACAGCACGGTCTTGACCGACATGCCCCTTGAGGCCGGCAGCGAGCTTGACGAGGATTGCGGCGGATGCCGGGTGTGTGTCGCCGCGTGCCCCGCCGGGGCGATCAAAAACGATAGGCATGAGTTCGACCATTACGGGTGCTATGATATGCTGAACCGGTTCCGGAAGGAACGGAACATCGGTCATCACATTTGCGGCATCTGTGTAAAAATGTGCAGAGGACAGCGATGAAGGCATTTGTGGCACTGGAAGACGGGACCATCTTCGAAGGGGTCGGCTTCGGCCTCGAAGGCGAGAAGGAAGGCGAGATAGTCTTCAACACGAGCATGACCGGGTACCAGGAGATCATGACGGACCCGTCGTACAAGGGCCAGATCGTCACGATGACGTACCCGCTCATCGGCAACTACGGCATCAACGGGGATGACGTCGAATCGGACGCACCGAAGGTTGAAGGCTTCATATCCCGGGAGTTTTCGAAGATAACGAGCAACTGGAGGGCGGCGGGCGATCTCGCCGATTATTTCAGGAAACACAATATCATTGCGGTCGAAGAGATCGATACGAGGGCCCTTACCCGGCACTTAAGGGTACGCGGCGTGATGCGCGGGATAATATCGACCGTTGACCACGACCCGGACAGCCTCGTAAAAAAGGCCAGGGGATCGCGCGGCATTGTCGGGGTCGACCTTGTAAGCGAGGTTACGTGCCCGGCAGCGTATGAATTTAAGGACGACAGGCAGAAGGCCCCGTCCCTGCATTGCGTGGTCATGGATTTTGGCGTGAAAAGGAACATCCTGAGGATCCTTCGTCAGATCGGGTGCCGTGTCACCGTTGTGCCGGCCCGCACCCCGGCCGCGGACATAATCCGCCTCAAACCCGACGGGGTCCTCCTGTCGAACGGCCCGGGCGACCCTGAGGCGGTCGGGTATGCGATACCCGAGATACGCGGGCTGTTCGGGAAGGTGCCCCTGTTCGGGATATGCCTCGGCCAGCAGCTCCTGGGCCTCGCCTACGGGGGGAAGACCTACAAGCTCAAGTTCGGTCATCGCGGGGCAAACCAGCCGATAAAGGACCTGTCAACCGGCAGGATACACATAACGTCGGAGAACCACGGTTTTGCCGTGGACATCGATTCGATCAAGAATGAGGCTGTCCGTGTCACCCACGTCAATTTGAACGACGGGACGGTCGAAGGCATAGAGCATGAGGCCCATCCGATATTCTCGGTGCAGTATCATCCCGAGGCGTCCCCGGGGCCGCACGATGCGTACGGCCTTTTCGAGAAGTTCCGGGCCATGATGGATTCTTTCAAGAGGACAGGCAATGCCTAAAAGAACGGACATAAAGAGCGTGCTCATAATCGGGTCGGGCCCGATCGTCATAGGCCAGGCGTGCGAATTCGACTATTCCGGGAGCCAGGCCTGCAAGGCGATCCGTGAAGAGGGGTACAGGGTGGTCCTCGTCAATTCCAACCCGGCGACGATCATGACCGATCCCGATATGGCGGACAGGGTGTACGTTGAACCCCTTATACCCGAGGTCATCGAAGAGATAATTAAAGCGGAGAAGCCGGACGTGATCCTCCCGACGCTCGGCGGGCAGACAGGCCTCAATCTCGCGACCATACTGTCGGAGCGCGGCGTCCTCGAAAAATACGGTGTCGAGCTGATCGGCGCCGATTACAAAGCGATAAAAAAGGCGGAGGACCGGGAGGAATTCAAAGAGGCGATCGAAAAGATAGGCCTCGAGGTCCCGAGAAGCGGCCTTGCCTATAACATGGAAGAGGCCCGCAGCGTCTCGCGGGAGATTGGTTTCCCTCTCATTATCCGCCCCAGTTTCACCCTCGGCGGCACAGGGGCGTCCGTCGCCTACAACATGGAAGAGTTCGAATCCCTTGCACTGAAAGGCCTCGAGAGTTCCCTCATATCCGAGATCCTTATCGAGGAGTCCGTTATCGGCTGGAAGGAGTTTGAGCTCGAGGTCATGCGTGACCGCAACGACAACGTCGTGATCATCTGTTCGATCGAGAACCTTGACCCCATGGGCATCCACACCGGCGACAGCATTACCGTGGCGCCCGCGCAAACGCTCACCGATAAGGAATACCAGGTGATGCGCGACGCATCCATCAAGATAATCCGGGAGATAGGCGTCGAGACAGGCGGTTCGAACATCCAGTTCGCGGTCGATCCGGACAATGGCCGCATAGTCGTTATCGAGATGAACCCCCGGGTGTCGAGGAGTTCGGCCCTCGCGTCGAAGGCAACGGGCTTCCCGATCGCCAAGATAGCGGCAAAACTTGCAATAGGCTATTCGCTCGACGAGATCCCGAACGACATCACGAAACAGACCCCGGCCTCCTTTGAGCCGACCATAGACTACTGCGTTGTCAAGATACCCCGTTTCACCTTTGAGAAGTTCAGGGACGCCGACGAGACCCTGACCGTCGCCATGAAATCGGTCGGCGAGGCCATGGCCATCGGCCGGACGTTCAAGGAGGCGTTCCAGAAAGGCCTTCGGTCGCTGGAGGTGGGCAGGTCGGGCCTCGTCCATGAAAAGCTTGCCGGGAAGGACGACCCGGATTTTGTCAGGCAGAAGCTCATTGTCCCGAACGCGGAGAGGATGTTCTACCTGCGGCACGCATTCCGGCTCGGCATGAACATAGACGACATCTACGAGATCACGAAGATAGACCGGTGGTTCCTCAAGAACATCGAGGAGATCGTGCTTTTTGAGGAAGAACTGGAAAAAAGCGCCGACAGGCAGCCCGGCAGCAGGGGAATGCTCCCGCCCGATGTCCTGAGGAAGGCGAAAAGGCTCGGTTATTCCGACAGGCAGATTGCCGATATAACGGGGACCGGGGAAAACGAGGTCAGGGACTTGAGGGAGCAAGGCGGGCTTAAGAGCGTGTTCAAGCTCGTCGACACGTGCGCCGCGGAATTCGAGGCCTACACACCCTATTTTTACTCGACCTACGAGCTCGAGGATGAGTCGCGCGTGTCGGACAGGAAGAAGATTATGATCCTCGGCGGGGGCCCGAACAGGATAGGGCAGGGCATCGAGTTCGATTACTGCTGCGTGCACGCCGCTTTTGCGCTCGAGGAACTCGGTTTCGAGACCATCATGGTCAACAGCAACCCGGAGACCGTGAGCACGGATTATGACACGTCGGACAAACTGTATTTTGAGCCCCTGACCCTCGAAAACGTGCTCGACATAGCGAATACGGAAAGGCCGGACGGGGTGATCGTGCAGTTTGGCGGGCAGACCCCGCTCAACCTGGCGACCGCCCTGCAGAAGGCCGGCGTCAGGATCATCGGCACGACGCCGGAAAGTATCGATATCGCGGAAGACAGGGACAAGTTCAAGAGGCTTCTCAAAAAACTGGACCTCAGGCAGCCCGAGAACGGGATCGCAACGTCTTTCGAACAGGCCCGGAAGATCGCCGCGTCGATAGGCTTCCCCGTCGTCGTGAGGCCGTCTTATGTGCTTGGCGGAAGGGCTATGGAGATCGTCTACAATGACGAAGACCTCGCATCCTTCATGGCACGGGCTGTCGAGGCGTCTCCCGAAAAACCTATCCTTGTCGACAAATTCCTGGAAGATGCCATAGAGATCGATGTCGATGCGGTGGCGGACGGCAAACAGTGCGTGGTCGCCGGGATCATGGAACATATAGAAGAGGCCGGGATCCATTCCGGGGACAGTGCGTCCGCGCTTCCTCCCTATTCGCTCGATGACAGTGTCCTCGAGAGGATCCGCGATTATACCCATCGCCTCGCGAAAGGGTTGCATGTCGTAGGCCTCATGAATATCCAGTATGCGGTGAAAGACGATATGATCTATGTCCTCGAGGTCAATCCGCGGGCAAGCCGGACCGTTCCCTTCGTCAGCAAGGCAACGGGGGTCCAGTGGGCCAAAGTGGCCGCGAAATTGATGGCCGGCAAGACCCTGAAGGAACTGGGGATCGAGAAAGAGTGTGTTCCGGGCCATATGGCCGTCAAAGAATCGGTCTTTCCGTTTAACAAATTCAGCGGGGTCGACACGATACTCGGGCCCGAGATGAAATCAACGGGCGAGGTCATGGGGATCGACGAGAATTTCGGTATGGCTTTCTGGAAATCCCAGCTCGCCGCGGGCCAGGACCTCCCGTCGGAGGGGACCGTGTTCCTCAGCGTCAAGAACAAGGACAAACGGAACATCGTCTTTATCGCGAAGAAGCTGTCGGACCTCGGTTTCAGGATATGCGCCACACGCGGCACAGGCAAGGCGCTTGCCAACAACGGTATAGACGTTAAATTCGTGAACAAGGTCTCCGAAGGCAGACCTCACGTTGTCGACATGATCAAGAACGGTCAGATCCAGTACATAATCAACACCCCGAGCGGCAGGAACCCCAAGGTCGATGAGGTCGCTATCCGTTCCGGCGCCGTCCAGAACAAGGTCCCGTACACGACAACCCTGTCAGGCGCCCAGGCGGTTGTCAACGCGATCGAAGCGATGAAGCACGGCCGGCTCAGGGTCCGCGCCCTGCAGGATTATTATTGAGACCGTAAGGGGTAAGGCGAAAAGACGGTTCCGCGTTCTGCGTTCCGCGTTCTGCGTTAAAAAACAAACCCTTCCAATAAAAAAGAAGACACTAGACTTGACAGTTGTCAGCCATATGGGATTCCGGCAAGGCCGGAATGACGGTGTTCTTTTGCATTCATCATACACGCGGAAACGTTTTAACGGTTAATCTGATGTCGATGCTTTAACGTAGAACGTAGAACGCGGAACGCAGAACTATTTTACGTCTTTTATCTTCCTGACGACCAGTTTCCCTTTCTGTTTCGGGAAGTCGGCCCTGATGTACACGGTTTTGGGGTTGACCTGTTCCACGGTCCCCTCCATTGTTTTCTTTCCGAAAGGGAATGTCACTTTATCGCCTTTGGTCATGCTGCGCCTCCTGCTGCCGCTGATGTACTGGCCGTTGATTCGGTCTTTGTCTCGGTCTTGGCCTCGGGCGCCGGCGCCGGAGAGCTCTCTGTTTTTTCGGCTGGCTTGCTGCTTCCGTTCCTGCCGCCGGTTGAATCGACAGGCTTTTTATAATCGGTCACGTACCATCCGGTCCCTTTCAGATGAAATGCACAGTTGGATATAAGCTTCGTGAGCCTTCCCTTGCATACCTTGCATTCGGTAAGTGGGGCGTCGCTTATTTTCTGAAAGATCTCGAAGCTTTTTCCACATTCCGTACACTGGTATTCGTAGATGGGCATAGCGGTCCTCCAACAAAAAAAGTTTCTAAGTGTCAAGAATATAATGCTTTCATCTGGCACCGTCAAGTGATTGTTGCTAAAATGTGCCCGGTTGCCCAATTGTGTTGTTTTACGGGGTCGAATACAATGTCTTGACAGTTTTGCAGACCATCACGTAAAATCACGTCATGAACATAAAAATCCTGGGCTGTTCCGGCAATTATGTCGGCAGACATAGGACGACGTGTTTTCTCATTGACGAGACACTGCTCATAGACGCCGGTACCATCACGGACTCTCTTCCGCGAAAAGATTTTCGAAAAATAAAGCGCATCCTCGTTACCCATACCCATATGGACCACCTCAAGGGCCTCTTCCCTTTTGTCGATGAGCTTGCGATGATGGGGGAACACAACATAGAACTCGTCAGCGCCGCCCCCGTTCTTGACATCATCACGAATAATCTCCTGAACAACCTGATCTGGCCCGATTTTACAGTCATCCCTTCCGCAAACGACGCGATCATAAAACTGCAGGATATACCGCTCGAAAAACTTTCCCGCCTTGACAGCGTCTCCGTCAAGCCGATCCTCACGACCCATACGGTGTACACGGTAGGTTATGTAGTCCGCCAGCAGGATGGCGAAGGGTTCATGTTCACTGCGGACACAGGGCCCACGAAAAGATTCTGGGAATTGGCCCACGACGAAAAGAGCATCCATTTTATCATAGCGGATGTCTCTTTCCCGGACCGGCTGAAAGATCTTGCGTTGATATCGGGCCATATGACGCCGTCGATCCTGATGGAGATGATCGACCGGTACGGCCTCGGTGACAGGACTTTTTATGTAACGCATATCAAACCGATATTCGGCAGGGAGATCGTCCGGGAATTCGTACGGTCGGGCAGGCACAACATTCGCATTCTCAAGCAGGCCGAGACTCTTACGATTTAAAGTTCCCGGTACGGTTTCTTAACAATTTCCCTTGCCAACACGACAAAGATTTGTTAAGAATCTTTAATATTAACAATACTTGTTGGCCGAACGGGGGTTCCATGAAAAGATTAGCTGTGATTTCCCTGGTTGCCATTCTCCTGTCTATCCTGGTTCCTTGTTTGCATGCACAGACTCCTTTCGATGACGGTCTTAAGGAATTCCAGAAGGAGAATTATGAAGAGGCTCTGGCATATTTTCTGAAGGCCCGGGAAGCCGACAAGACGTCATCCCGGACAGCCTATTATGTGGGCCTCACCTACAAGGTGATGGAAAAGTATAATGAGGCCATTCCCTATTTCAGGGATGCTGCGACCTTAAGCCCGCGGGTCGACGATGCCATTGTTGAACTTGTTGATGTCCTGTACCACACCGGTAATCTGGTAGAGGCCCAGAAATGGATCGGTGTTGCCGACAAAGCAGGCATCAATACGGCACGTTTCAATTTCGTCAAGGGCATGGTTCTCGCAAAGGCCAAGAGACCCGATGACGCCATCCGGGCGTTCGAGACGGCCAAGAAACTTGACCCCAGACTATCACAGCAGGCTGAGCTCCAGATTGCCGGCATATACGCGGAACAAGGGAAATTCAAAGACGCACAATCGCGCTTGCGCGCGACGATCAATCTTGATCCCGCCACGGACCTGGCCTTATATGCACGGGACTATGAGAAACAGGTAACCGAGAGGGCGGAACGCGAAAAAGTCTGGCGATTCGCTGTGGGTATGGGATACAAGTACGATACGAACGTGCCGGC
>CALMFJ010000149.1 GCA_937862865.1 uncultured Pseudomonadota bacterium
CTGCGTTCTACGTTAGAAAGATCAAAGACACTGGATTCCCGCTACGCGGGAATGACGACCTTTTCTTGTATTTTCCATGAATTAGACAACGTAGAACGCGGAACGTAGAACGTAGAACGTAGAACGGTATCTAACGTAGAACGTAGAACGTAGAACGCGGAACGTCTTTAATTCAACGCGGAACGTGGAACGGTCTCTAATACAAAAACATCGGTTTCCCCAGCGTGTCCCTCACCTTCGGGCGGTACGTGTCGACATCGTACAGTGCGGTTACGTCGACCTGTTTTTTGGCGGCTATCACCATGTCGAGGGGAACTGTGGTGTAGATCGCGTTGTGCAGAGCTACCATCCGTCCCCTGTGGCCCATCGCGATCTGGTCGAGCGCAAGGCTGCCGTACGAGACCGCGACCATCCTGTCAAGGGAGTCGGGGGCGCCGGAGCGCATCATGTAGGCGAGCTGCTGGTAGATGATGTTCACGCCGCTGCGCTCCTTGATCTCCTGGGACAGAAGATGCCCTACCCCGCCGAGTTTTTTGTGGCCGTACGCATCTTCGATCCCCGTTTCGGTCACGGTCCCCCCGACGACATGGGCCCCTTCCGAGATCGTCATGATGGCGTAATGCGAAGGATTTCGCTCTCGGTCCGCGACGAGAAAATCGACGAGTTTCTGGATATCGAACGGGACCTCCGATATGACCGCACGGTCAACGTCGGCGAGATATGCGGCAATAAGGGATGTCTCACCCGAATTGCGGCCGAAAAGCTCGACGACACATATGCGTTCGTGGGAGCCTGTCGTTGTCCTGAGGGCATTTATCGCATCCACGGAACGCGTAACGGCGGTCGAGAAACCGATGCAGAAATCCGTCCCGAAGACATCGTTGTCCATCGTCTTCGGAATGGCAATGATCTGAACCCCCTCCCTGTTGAGACGGGAGGCGTAGCTCAGTGTGTCATCGCCGCCGATCGGTATGATCGCATCGATCTCGAGGGACTCCAAAACCTTGAGGATGTGCCGGGTGCAATCCGTCTTGTCGCCGGATATCGCGACCCTGTCCGATTCCAGGACGAAGGGCGGGACATCGGCGTTACCCACTTTCCCGGGGTTCGTCCGGGAGGTGTGCAGGATTGTCCCTCCCGTCCTGTCAATCGTGCGCACGTTCTCGAGATTAAGGGGGACCACATACTGCTGAACGGTCGCCGGGTCACCGGGGCTCACGCGCAGAAGTCCCATCCACCCCCGGCGGATGCCGACGATATCGATATCATTTGCGGCGGCACGGACGACAACGGCCTTAATGGCGACATTAAGCCCCGGAACATCCCCGCCCCCCGTCAATATAGCCACCCTCTTCCTTCGCGCCATCGAATCCTCCTTCCGGTCATGGATGCGTCATACTCTGTGTATAGCCGTGATTGCGAGGGATGTCAAGGAACGAAAGGGCGATAGGCGATGGGCAATAGGAAACATGAAATTTCATTAAATACGGGATATTAAGGTTTTCCCCATCGCCCATTGCCTATCGCCTATCGCCTGTAATCTAAGTTCACTTCATTGATATTGTTACATGTTTATGCTACATTACTGAGTTGGTTAGCGCCTGATGAATATCCGCGAACGATTGGAAGAACGCGAAGAGCAGGTACTGTCGCCGAACGCACAGAAAAGCTCGTCGACGCGCGGCAGGGTGCGGTTTGAGCCCGAATGTGATATCCGCCCCGCCTTCCAGCATGACCGCGACCGGATAACGCACAGCAAGTCTTTCAGGCGGCTCAAGTACAAGACCCAGGTGTTCCTTTCGCCGGGGGACCATTATCGCACGCGTATGACCCACACCCTCGAGGTATCGCAGATCGCCCGGACGATCGGCAGAGCGTTGTCGCTTAACGAAGACCTTGTCGAGGCGATCGCGCTCGGGCATGATCTTGGCCATACGCCATTCGGGCATTCCGGCGAAGAGGTCCTGAACCGGCTTCACCCGGACGGTTTCCGGCATTACGAACAGAGCTTGAGGGTTGTCGACCTCCTCGAAAAGGACGGACAGGGGCTTAACCTGACATACGAGGTTCGGGACGGCATTGTCAAGCATTCGAAGGGAAAAGGCGATATATTGATCAATGATGATAACGAGAGGCCCCTGACACGGGAGGCAGAGGTTGTCCGTGTGGCCGATATCATCGCATACATCAATCATGACGTGGATGACGCCATCCGGGGGAACGTGATAAGCGAGGGGGACATCCCGAGACATTTACGGGACCGCCTCGGGCATACCGTGTCAGACCGCATAGACACGATGGTGCGCGGCGTCATATCGAACACGCTCGAGGGCCCCGACATGCAGGTGGGCTGCGGTGCCGAACTTGAATCGCTCATGGTCGAGATGCGCGGTTTTCTCTACGAGCGCGTCTATGAAAGCCCTGTTGTTCATTCCGATTTTATCAAGTGCTCGAAGATAATCGAAGACCTCTACGGTTTCTTCCTCCGGGAGCGGGACGCCTTTTTGAAGGAAACGGAACGTGACGACTTCTACGATGATCCCGCTATCTGCGTGCGCGACTTTATCGCCGGAATGACTGACCGGTATGCATTCAGCCTTTTTGAAAAACTCTTCCTGCCGATGCCCTGGAGCATCCCGGTGTAGAGGGAACGAAAATATATTATGTATGGCCATCAGATACGATTGATCGGTACATTGCAAGGGAGCTCACAATGATGGACAAGGTTTACGACCCCCACAGCATAGAGAAAAAGTGGTATGCCTACTGGCTGGAAAAGGGATACTTTACCGCAAAGAACGATACATCGAAGGGATATTTTTCCATGGTCATCCCTCCGCCGAACGTAACGGGGTCCCTTCATATGGGCCACGCCCTCAATAATACCCTCCAGGATATCGTCACGCGCTACTTCCGTATGTGCGGGGTAAATTCGCTGTGGCTTCCCGGGACCGACCATGCCGGTATCGCGACCCAAAACGTCGTCGAGCGCGAACTTGCAAAGGAAGGGACAAACCGCGAGGCGCTCGGCAGGGATAAGTTTATCGAACGTGTCTGGCAGTGGAAACAGCAGTCAGGAGGCACGATCATCGAACAGCTCAAGAGGCTCGGCGCTTCCTGCGACTGGTCGCGCGAACGGTTCACGATGGACGAAGGCCTGACCCGCGCCGTCCGCGAGGTCTTTGTGCGGCTCTACAGGGAAGGGCTCGTTTACCGGGACAATTACATAATCAACTGGTGCCCGCGGTGCAAAACCGCCCTGTCTGATCTCGAGGCCGAGCACGAGGAACACCAGGGCCATCTCTGGTACATACATTACCCGCTCGCGTCGGGAGAGGGACACCTCACCGTCGCGACGACCCGGCCGGAGACGATGCTCGGCGACACGGCGGTCGCCGTGAACCCCGAGGACCCGCGCTACGGCAAATACGTCGGCCAGACCGTCATCCTCCCGATCGTCAACAAAGAGATACCGGTCATCGGCGACCCGTATGTCGACATCGAGTTCGGCACCGGCGCGCTGAAGGTCACACCGGCGCACGACCTCAACGACTTTGAGATAATGAAAAGGCACAACCTGGAGCTGATCGTCGTCATAGACGAGGACGGCAACATGAACGAGAACGCGCTCCACTACAAGGGAATGGAGCGGTTCGAATGCCGCAGGAAGATCGTCGAGGAGCTGGAAGAAAAAGGGTACCTCGAAAAGATAGAGCCGTACCTCATGGGGGTCGGCAAATGCTACCGCTGCAAGACGGTCGTCGAGCCCTATCTTTCCCGGCAGTGGTTCCTCCGGATGAAGCCGCTCGCCGGGCCGGCGATCGAGGCCGTGCGCGAGCACAGGGTCCGCATCATCCCCGAGATGTGGGAAAAGGTCTACTTCGAATGGATGGAGAACATCAGGGACTGGTGCATCTCGCGGCAGATATGGTGGGGCCACCGCATACCCGTCTGGTACTGCACCGAATGCAATGAGATGATCGTCTCGGTCGACGACCCGGCCGAATGCCAGAAATGCGGCGGCGGCCTGCGCCAGGAGTCGGATGTCCTCGACACGTGGTTCTCGTCCGGCCTGTGGCCTTTCTCGACGCTTGGCTGGCCCGACGAAACCGGGGACCTGAAAGCATTCTACCCGACGTCCCTTCTCATAACGGGATTCGATATCCTCTTTTTCTGGGTCGCCCGGATGATCATGATGGGGCTAAAGTTCAGGGGCGATGTCCCGTTCAGGGACGTCTATATCCATGCCCTTGTCCGTGACGCCGAGGGCAAGAAGATGAGCAAATCGAAGGGGAACGTCATCGATCCCCTCATCATCATCGACGAATACGGGACGGACGCCTTCCGCTTCACCCTGACGATGCTCGCCGCACAGGGCCGCGACGTCCTCCTGTCCGAGGAGCGCATCGAAGGCTGCCGCAACTTCATCAACAAGGTCTGGAACGCGTCGAAATTGTCGCTTTCTTTCCTCGGCGACGAGAAGCCGGCGCACTCCGGCAAGGGATCTGCGTTCCTGCCGGACAGGTGGATACGCTCCCGCGCACAGCGCGTCATCAAAGAGGTCCGTGACGCCATCACGTCATACCGCTTCAACGAGGCCGCGAATTCCCTGTACAGTTTCATCTGGCGCGAATACTGCGACTGGTACCTGGAGCTGGTGAAACCGAACCTTTACGGAAAGGTCGACCGCTTTGACACGGCAACGACGAGGGGTGCGATCTACAGAACGCTCGGAGATATTCTCAGGCTTCTCCACCCGATAACCCCCTTCGTTACCGAAGAGATCTACCAGAGACTTCCCGGCAACGGCGCCGAGAGCATCATGGTCGCCCCT
Organism: uncultured Pseudomonadota bacterium; assembly: GCA_937862865.1. Classification (GTDB taxonomy): domain Bacteria; phylum Desulfobacterota; class Syntrophorhabdia; order Syntrophorhabdales; family Syntrophorhabdaceae; genus Delta-02. The sequence goes on from CALMFJ010000149.1 coordinate 4,835, forward strand.
TTCCCGGTCGTGGACGAGACCGAGATAGACGTGGAAAGCGAAAAGATGATGGAAACGGTCATGGGCATCGTCGATGTGATCCGCAACATACGGGGCGAGACAGGCATAGCCCCGAACATCCGCATTGAGGCGCTCATCCGTGCGAACAGTGATGAAGGCTTTCTCAAGGAGTACGACTACTACATACGGGAGCTCGGAAAGGTCGAGCGCCTCTCCTTCATCGACGGGGCGTCACCGGAGAATTGCGCCGTCGGCGTCTACAAAAATATCGAGGTCTTCGTTCCGCTGAAAGATCTCATCGATGTTGCAAAAGAGCTGGGCCGGATCCAGAAAGAGCTTGCAAAAATCGAAGAGGACAGCGAAAAGATAATGAAGAAGCTTGGCAACGAGGCGTTCCGCCAGAAGGCGCCGCCCGAGGTCATCGCGAAGAATGAGGCACAGTATGCCGAACTTGCGGCCAAGAAAGAAAAATTAATGGTAAGCAAAGGGGTCCTTGAAAACCTTTCGAGGTAATCGATGCCGTTAAATTTTTCCCTGATCGAATCTTTCATCGCCGAACATCAGGAAGATATGAAGAACAAGGCACTGCTGCGGCGCGAAAGGTACCGCATGCTGTCCGAGCTCGGCAATGCGTTGCAGACGGTCCTGAAAGACTACGAGGTCTTCGAGACCGAGCTGCACAGCCTCGTCATAGAGGTCATAAACAACGCCACGTCCTACGAAACACTCTATGAATGCCATCAGCGCGCGGTTGCCGGGGTCGAGAACTTTTTCCTCGAAGAGGACACGATCGTTGATGTCCATGACCTGTTCCGGATCATACGGGACAGGATCGCAGTCCGGGTGCTGGAACTTGTCGAAAAGGAGATGGCTGCAGAGGGCCTGGGAAGCCCCCCCGTCGATTACGTCTGGGCGGGCCTTGGCAGTGAAGGCCGCGATGAGCAGACACTGGTCACGGACCAGGACAACATGCTGATCTACGAGGAACAGGACGATGCCGTCGCTTCGGACGAGCTGAAAAAGCTGCATTCCCAATTAAAAGACCGGTCATCGTCCGGCACGCTTGTGGACGCATATTTTGAGATGTTCGCCCGGAAGGCGTCGGAACGCCTCAATGATGTCGGGTTCGATAAATGTAAAGGCGGCGTTATGCCGGTCAACGAACGCTGGCGCGGTTCAAAGACTGCCTGGAGAAAAAGGATCGAGGACCGGTTCATGCGCAGCACCGGTCTTCTCGAACCACTCGACATCATCATCCTGACCGACGCGCGGGCCGTGAAAGGCAACAGAAAATTGCTCGATGATTTCATGGGCCATTTTTTCTCGACACTGACAAATCATAAAAGCTTCATGAAGGAATTCGTTCAATCGGCCGTCCTCATGCCAAGCGCACTGACATTTTTCGGCGGGTTCAAGGTGGAGAAGGAAGGCGAGAACAAGGACAAGTTCAATATCAAGGTCCTCGGCTGGTCGCCGCTTATATTGTCCGTCCGCATGCTCTCCCTTTCCAACGGAATATATGAGACGAACACCTTGAAGCGCATCGCCATACTGAAGGAGCGCAACATTATCAAGAAGGACATGGAGAACGCCCTCGCGGACGCGTATTTCACATTCGTCCGGTACAGGATCATCAACCAGATGAACTCGCGCGACGAGGGCGGCAAGAACTCGAACTTTCTGCGGCCCGACATGCTGGGCGCGGACGAACAGGACCGTTTGAGGCGGGCCATGAAATCCGTAGAATCCTTTCAGAAATTCATACAGGAAACGCTGCTCTTCGGACAGACCATCTAAGGGGGAAAGAATGAAAGTAGTGGAGCTCATGAACAAGAACGTGATCACCTGCCACCCATCGGAAAAACTGAATACGATACTCAATAAACTCGAATTATTCAAAATAGCGGGTATGCCCGTTGTCGATAAGGGCCGGCTCGTGGGCATGATCTCCCAGAGCGATATCCTCAAAGGCATCAAGTCGGGTTCAATAGGTGAACTGTCCGTAGCGGACGTGATGACATCCAACGTGGTCACGGTACCGCCAACGGAATCGGCCATACTCGTCGCCAAGCTCATGGTCGAAAAACACATAAACAGGATACCAATCGTAGATAACGATAAAGTTGTCGGGATAGTGACACGGGGAGATATAATAAAAGCGGTGGCGGAGTGCGGATGAGAAAGTCTCCCCTCCCGTCATCCCGGTGCTTGACACCGGGACCCAAGCGGTCCGGCCACTCTGATCGTCATCCCGG
>CALMFJ010000150.1 GCA_937862865.1 uncultured Pseudomonadota bacterium
TGCCACGTTATCGCTATATATGCCATAGCCGTTCGTATTAAGCTGGAAGGCTATGGTCTGGGCCTTCCTTATCCCCATGGCCCGCATCTGAACATACTGGATATCGGCCACGAGCTGGGTAGCAGCCAGAGAACTATAATCACTGACCGAAAAAGGATTCTTTACCATAATTGCCCCGACCAGCAAGCCCATAACGACAATGACAACAACGAGCTCCACCGATGTAAACCCCCGGGACCCCCTCCCGCCCCTCTTCTTATTATTATTTCTCATGCCATTCTTTTCCCGTCGCCCGTCGCCCATAGCCCATCGCCTATTACTTAAACACATTAAATTTAATGATCGTAAACACCGCCCTCACCCCGTCCCGCCAGGTTATCTTCTTGCCTTCCTCATACGTCCTGCCGTAATACGAGATGGGGACCTCGAAGATGCGCCATTTCCCCTTCGCCACCTTCGCCGTTATCTCCGGTTCGACGCCGAAGCGTTTCGACTCGATCGTTATCCCCTGTATGACCTCGCGCCTGAAGACCTTGTAGCACGTCTCCATGTCGGTGAGGTTGAGGTTCGTGAACATGTTCGAAAGAAGCGTTATCGCGGTGTTGCCGACGTAGTGCCAGAAATAGAGCACCCGGTGAGGGCCGCCGAGGAAGCGCGACCCGTAGACGACGTCCGCCTTGCCCTCCAGGATCGGCTTGAGAAGCACCGGGTATTCCCGCGGGTCGTATTCGAGGTCCGCGTCCTGGATGAGGACGATATCCCCGGTCGCGGCGGCCATGCCTGCCTTCAACGCCGCTCCCTTTCCCTGGTTCCTGCCCTGGAAAAGCATCTTTATGCCCGGATCATCGAGGTCCTTCAGGTACTCCCGCGTCCCGTCCGTCGAGCAGTCATCGACGATGATGATCTCCTTTTCATAGGGCGCCTCCCTGACCTTCCGAAGTATCTCATCGATGAACTCGATCTCGTTATACGCGGGTATGATAACGGATAAAAGCATAGCCTCCCTGGCCGCCTAACTAACGGTAATGTTATATGGACGTAATTAAAAAGGCAAGGAAAAGGAAAAGGGCAGGCTATGGGCAATAGGCGATAAGCGATGAAATTCTTTTCCATTGCCCATTGCCCATAGCCCATTTTTTGCATTCCCCATTGCCCATAGCCCATAGCCTCTTGCCTATTTTGTTTTGTTATGCCATAGTTTGCTAAATGGAAATCCCCTATCTTGAATTTTTTGGGCTGACAGAGAAACCGTTCGGGATGTCGCCGGACCCGGCGTTCTATTTTGATTCGGCTGAGCACCGGCAGGCCATTGAGTACCTGAGCTTCTTTATTGCACAGCAGGAAGGTTTTGCGCTTATTTACGGGGATGTCGGGTCGGGCAAGACGATGATGTCCCGGGTGTTCCTCAACACCCTCGACCGCGAAAAATACAACACCGCGCTTATCCTGAACCCGGTGTCCGACGATACCGAGTTCATGAAAGAGGTGCTCCACGAGTACGGCGCTGCCGATGTCCCGGAGACGAAGAAGGAACTGTACGACCGGTTGAGGATGTACCTCCTCGAAGAGTTCCAGAGGGGAAAGGTGAACGTCCTTATCATCGACGAGGCGCAGCTTCTCTCGTATGAGCTCCTCGAGTTCGTCAGGCTTCTGTCGAACATCGAGACGGACAAGCAGAAGATACTCCACACGGTCTTCTTCGCGCAGCCCGAATTCCTCGATAAATTGAAGGACCCGGCGATGCGCCACCTGTCGCAGAGGATCACGGTCACGTACTGCATCCGGCCCCTGACGTACCCGGAGGTCAAGGCGTACATCAATTACCGCCTCTTCAAGGCAGGGGCGAAGGGCCCGCTCGAGTTCCAGGACAGGGCGATGAAGCTGATCCACACGGCGTCGCGGGGATACCCCCGCCTCATCAATTACATCTGCGACCGCTGTCTGCTCGTCCTGTACGCGGGTTCGAGCTATACCGTCGACGGCCATGTCGTGTCGAAGGTCATCATCGAGGAGAGCATCCCGCTCGGGACCGCAAAGCATACCGAGGATTCGAAGAGGATCGCGGTAAGAACGCCCATCCTCATCGGCGCAGCCGCCTGCGTGGTCATCATCCTCGGGCTGGCTGCATACTATTTTCTCTCGAACGGATTCTTCACGCCTGCCGCGCCGAAACCCGCGACGGCGGTGACAGCGCCCGCGTCAAAACCCGAAGCGAAACCCGCCGAGGTCCAGAAACCGGCGCCTGCTGCCGGAGCGCCGGCAAACAGCGCCGCGCAACCCGCCGTGTCAGCGCCCGCACCAACCCCGGTCGCCGTGTCAAAACCCGCCGCGCCGAAGAGGGACCCTGACCTCAAGAAGGTCGTCGTAAACACCGACATCGCCAACGTCCGCGCCCGCCCCGACATCGAGTCGAACCGCGTCGGCATCATCCCGAGGAACGAAACCTTAAACGTCCTCGAAGAAAAGACCGGGGCCGACGGGAAAAAATGGTACAGGATAAAGCTCTATGAAGGGCGGGATGCGTGGATCTCCACGATGGTGGTGAAAAGCAAGTAGCAGGCTATGGGCGATGGGCGATGGGCGATGGGCAAAATCATAAATTTCATCGGTTGTCTTCAATCAGATTGAGCCGGATCATCTTCCGGGCGAGTGCGTAAATATCCTTTTTATCTCCTTCTTTTCGCAGACCGATCGCGATGACGACGATGACGATGGTTTTATCCTCAATTTTGAAGATGACCCGGAAGCGCTGGCCTGCCGCCCGGACGCTGCGGTAACCGCTCAATGCCCCGAGCAACGGCTTCCCCTGCTTTTCGGGATCGTCCTGCAGGCGGTCGATCCTCTCCACCACCTGCCGGGTTATACGGCGGTCCTTTATGCCCTGAATCATATCAAGGGCTGCGGGGGTGATCTCGATCCGGTACTTCAACGGTCGAGCCCTTTTTTGGCAGTCTCCCAGGGGACCGTCTTCCCTTCCCTCATCTCCTTAATGCCCTGCCGCAAGGACGCCATCAGGCCTTCGTCGCCCATTACCTCGAGCGTCTCGTATATCGCTTCGAACAGGTCCCACGTCATTATAGCAAGCACAGGCTTCCCCCTGCGCGTAACCGCTATCGCGTTATCCTCGAAGCGGCCTTCCAATTCTTCAGGCAGTGACGTCAACTTCCTCCTCGCCTCCATCATCGGTAATGTCCGCATATACACCTCTTCGGCTAAACGTACTTTGTAGCGTACAGATTAACGTACTTTTCAGTTATTGTCAACGGTGGAACCGGGCTGCAGTTGACGGGTGATGGAAACGTTCCCGGGAAATTACGTCATCCTTCCCTCTCGTCGTCATCCCGACCCACCTCTTACCATCATCCCGCCTCTCTCTTCGTCATCCCGGCCGTCCCTCTCTTCGTCATCCCGGCCGTCCCTCTCTTCGTCATCCCGGCCGTCCCTCTCTTCGTCATCCCGGTGCTTGACACCGGGATCCAAGCAACTGTGTTCGATGTCAATTGA
>CALMFJ010000151.1 GCA_937862865.1 uncultured Pseudomonadota bacterium
TGGATCCCGGTGTCAAGCACCGGGATGACGGACAAGGGATAGAAGCTGTTCGCCGTTCGCCGTTCGCCGTTCGCCGTTAGCCTTTAGCCTTTTTTTTCATATCCGCCATCCTCGCCTTATAATCGTACAGTCCCAGTTCCTTGAGCTTCGACACGCCGACGAAGAAGGTGTCCCTGTTTATTCCGAGGTGTTCCACGATCTCCTTCGGTTCGAGCGGGTGACCGGATTCCCCGTCGGGATCGAGTTTCGTGAGGTACAGATAGAGCCGGTATTCCGCGGCCGTAAGCCGTGCGTTGATCAGCTCGTCGAGCTTCACCGTTATCGGGTTTGACCCACCGTGCGGCCGCGAGGTCTGGCGCACCTCTGCGGGGACATGCTCCATCGTTATTGTCCCGGTTTCGCACATGATATAGGAGCGCTCGAGGACCGATTCAAGCTGGCGCACGTTCCCGGGCCAGGAGTAGTGCATGAAACACTGGAGCACATCATCCGAGACCGCCTTCTTCTCCTGGTGTGCGCTGGCAAATTTTTTCAGGAAATGTTCGATGAGGAGCGGTATGTCGGTCACCCTGTCGCGAAGCGGCGGAAGGGCGAAGGCGATGACGTTCAGCCGGTAATAGAGGTCCTCCCTGAACTTGCCCTCCTCGATCTCCTTCTCCAGTTTCTTGTTCGTTGCGGCGATGATCCGTACGTCAAGCTTTATCGTCTCGTTCCCGCCGATCCTTCTCACTTCTTTTTCCTGGAGGGCCCTCAGCAGTTTCGCCTGCGTGCTCTGCGTGAGGTCCCCTATCTCGTCAAGGAACAACGTGCTGCCGTTCGCCTGCTCGAATAGTCCTATGTGACGGGAAACGGCACCCGTGAAGGCACCCTTTTCGTACCCGAAGAGTTCGCTTTCGAGCAGTGTCTCGGGTATCGCAGCGCAGTTTATCGCAAAGAACGGCTTGTTCTTTCGCGGGCTGTTAAAGTGTATGCTTTTCGCGAACAGCTCCTTTCCCGTTCCGCTTTCCCCGTGGATAAGGACGGTGGAGTTCGTCGGGGCAACCTTCTTGACGATCTTGTAGAGCTCTTCCATGGCCCCGTGCGCGCCCACGATATTATCGATATGGAAACGGTCGCGCAGCTGGTCCTTCAGCATAATGTTGTCCTTGAGGAGCCGGACCTGGTTCACCGCATTGTTGACGACAAGGAGGAGCTGGTCTTTTTCGAGGGGTTTCTCAAGATAATAAAAGGCGCCGAGCTTTGTCGCCTCGACGGCCGACGGGATGGACCCGAACGCCGTCACGATGATCACGTGGCAGGGGCGCCCGAGGGCCCGCACTTCCCTTAAGACCTCCGTGCCGTCAATATCGGGCAGCTTGAGGTCCGTCACGACGATATCGAAATTCCCGTTCTTCAGGACATCGACCGCCTTTCGGCCGCAGTCCGCGGCCTCCACGTAAAACCCCTCTTTGGAGAGGATCATTGTCACTATTTCACGCTGGTTCCTGTCGTCTTCGACGACAAGGACCGTCCCTTTGCTGTCATCCTTCATTGCGCGGCAGCCTTATTGTCATGGTAGTCCCTTTCCCGACCTCGCTTAACGCGGATATCGTGCCCCCGTGCTCCTCCACGAACCTCTTCGTTATTGCGAGGCCGAGGCCGATGCCAAGTTTTTTTGTCGAATAATAGGGTTCGAATATCCTGCCAAGCTCGTCGGCGGGTATGCCCTGGCCGGTATCGGACACCGCGAGGCATACCACGCCGTTCTCCCCGGCGCATTCTATGCGCACCTGTCCCGAGTCGGCGATTGCCTGTATCGCGTTCACGATAAGGTTGATGAGGCTCAGGCGTATGTATTCGCGGTCGCAATAGATCGTGTCCACCCCGTTGCAGGACGTCGTCACCTCGATCCCGCTGCGGACCTTGTCCCTGATGGTAATGAGGGCCTCGTCTATGAGGTCGCCCGGCGGGACGTTGTCCCTGTGAAGCGTTATCGTCTTGCCGAGGAAGAGAAAATTATGGATCAGCTCGTTTATCCGGTAGACCTCTTTGACCAGGCTGTCGAGAAGCCCCACAAGCTGCTCCCTGTCCGGGATCTTTTCCTCCGAGATCCGTTCCTTGAGGTGCCCTATCGACAGCGTCAGGAAGTTCAGCGGGTTGCGTATCTCGTGCGCGATGCCGGACGAAAGCTGGCCGATAAGGGACAATTGCTCCGATTTCTTGAGCTTCTCTTCAAGCTCTTTCTGTTCGCTCAGCTTTTCGACCATCTCGTTGAAGCTCGAGACCAGCGTGCCGATCTCGTCCTTCCTTTCGGTAGGCCCTATCTTGACGAGCTCGCCCATCGCGATCTTCCGGCTGGCGGTTGCGATCCTTTTTATCGGCTCCGTGTATTTTTCCGCGATGATGAGGCACACGATGATGCCGATCGTAAACGCAAAGATCATACTGAGGATCCTCTTGATCTGGTTGCGGTTCTGGAGGAGCCGGTAATCGTCGAGGGCCATGTTGATATGGATGTACCCGATGTTCTGCCCCTTTATCGAAACGGGCATGATGACGTTATAGAGCCTTTGTGTCTCACTGCGGTGTTCATCGCCGAGGCGGGCTGTTATCATCAGGTCTTTCTTCCGGCTCGCCGGTTTTTTTTCGGTGATCTTTGTTGTGGTCCCTATCTTTTTGGGGTCGGAGCTTGCGATGACCTCGGACTTGTCGCTGACAATGGAGATCTCCTTGATGCCCTTCTTGTTCAGCATATCCACGTAGCTCTTGAGCCGCGCCGTCGAGTCCCCCCGGTAGGTCAGTTCCTCGACGCTTATCTGGATGGCCTTCGTGATATCATCGATATTGTCCCCGACCTTGTCGAGGAGGGCCTCCTCGGCACGTGTATAGATTATGGTCAGAGAACCGATCGATATAAGGAGGAGCACGAACAGGATAAGGAGAAGCTGGGTCCTTAAGGACAGGCTCCGGAAAACCGTTTTCGTGTAAGCGTAGAAAGCCGCTGTCCGCGCCCTCAAGCCGGATACGCTCTGGCGATCGCCGCTGGGTATGTTTTTATCGCTCATGACGGTTGAGATATGCCTCGATACGGCCGGTTATTATGCTGACGGGAACAAGGGGGAAGACATCTTTCAGCGGCGGGCCGTCCGGCCTTCCCGTGACAAAGGCCCGCAGTATCATGAAAAGGTCCTTCCTTCTGAGGTCTTTCCGGGCCCCTATCATGCCCGCAAGGTCTTCGAATGAGACTTGAACGTCTCCCGACAGGAGGCCCTTCATCTCGCGCGCAATTTCGCCCGCACCGTCAGTCTTCGCAAGGTAAGTCAAAACGCGTTCATCCAGTTCCGGCCGTGTGAATATATTCAGGTAGTCCTTCAGGTCGCTGACGGTGGACGCATTTTCCCGGACAGCGGACACCCGGTCCGCCTCATGAGCCCCAAGCCCCGCCTCTTCGACAAGTTCGTCGAGCGGCATGCGCTTCAAATATTCCCTGTTGAACCAGAGAAGTTTTTCCCTGTCAAAAATATTGTCCGATGCCGAGATGGAATCAAGGGAAAAGGTCCGCGCAAGCTCGTCCATATCCATTATTTCGGCGGCCGTGTTCCTCCCCATCGTACAGAGGTAATTGACGAGGGCTGCCCGGACTATCCCCATCGAACGGAAATCCATGACGCGCGTGGCGCCGTGCCTTTTGCTCAGAGGTTTGCGGTCGGCCCCGATAAGCAGGGAGTGATGGGCATACCGGGGTGGCGCGGCGCCCAATGCTTCGAAAAGGGCTATCTGCTTCGGCGTGTTCGCTATGTGGTCGCTGCCGCGTATAACGTCCGTGATCCCCATGAGCATGTCATCGACGACCACGGCAAGGTTGTAGGTCGGGGTCCCGTCATGTCTCAGGATGATGAGGTCCTCCACGTGGCCCCGCGGGAATGAAAGCTCTCCCCGTATCCCGTCATGAAATGCGATCGGCCCTGCATCGGCCCGGAACCTGACGGTGAACGCCCTTCCCTCGCCCGCGAGCCTTTCGGCCTCGCCGGCCGGAAGGTCCCTGCATTTGCCGTTGTAGCGCGGCGGCTCACCTTTACCGAGCGACCCTTGCCGCGCCGCCGCCAGCTCTTCTTCCGTGCAGAAACATTTATAGGCAAGGCCCCTGTCCATGAGCAGTTTCGCGTGCGCCGCATAGAGTTCGAGCCGCTCCGACTGGCGCACCGGGCCCTCATTCCACGTTATGCCAAGCCACGCAAGATCGTCCATGATCGACCGCTCATACGTCGCTTCGGAGCGTTCCCGGTCCGTATCTTCCATGCGCAGGACGAACGTCCCGCCTGTTTTGCGTGCGAAAAGACAATTGTAAAGGGCGGTTTTGGCGTTCCCTATATGAAGGTGCCCTGTGGGGCTCGGAGCAAATCTGACTTTGACCATTATCGTATCGTGCTCCCCGGATATCCCGTACCCTACAGCTCCTCGACGAGGACAACGGCATGGGCCGCGATGCCTTCGCCGCGCCCGGCAAACCCGAGCCCTTCGGTCGTCTTGCCCTTGATGCCGATCATTCCCGGGTCGATCGAAAGGATCCCGGCTATCCGTTCTTTCATCGCGGCGCGGTACGGCGCTATCTTCGGCCTCTCTGCAACGACAACGCTGTCCACATTGACGATGCGGTAGCCTTTCTGTGCCGCGAGTGCGGCTATCCGGGCAAGGATGATGGCCGAGTCGATACCCTCCGTTGCGGCGTCGGTGTCCGGGAAATGCGCCCCGATGTCATCCTCGCCCACGGCACCGAGAATGGCGTCCGTTATGGCATGAAGCAGCACATCGGCATCGGAGTGGCCGAGAAGGCCCATTGCGAAAGGGACCTCGACGCCTCCAAGGATAAGCTTTCTCCCGTCCGCAAAACGGTGAACGTCGAAACCTGTCCCGACCCTCATATATTACCTTTGAGCTCGGAAAGCAGGCCTCGTGCTATGTTAAGGTCCTCGGGGGTCGTTATCTTCATGTTGTACGGCGACCCTTCGATCACCTTCACCTTCTTTCCCAGGTGCTCGACGAACGTGGCATCGTCATAACCGTAATGCTTCTTCGCCATGCCCTCCCGGTAGGCCTTCATGATAAGCGGGTATTTGAATGTCTGCGGGGTCTGCACGTGCCACAAGGACTCCCTCTCCAGGGTCTTCACGACAAAACCTTCCTTCGATATGACTTTGACGGTGTCCTGCATCGGCAGCGCCGGTATGACCGCATCGAACATTTCCATCAGGAAGATCCCCTTTTCTATGAACGTCGGGGAAACGAAGGGACGGGCGCCGTCGTGTATCACCACCACATCGCAGGCATGCTCGATCGCCTCAAGCCCGTTGCGCACGGAATCCTGCCTGAGCTTCCCGCCGATGACAAGCTTCATTACCTTACTGAACCTGTACGTCTCGAGGATCTCCTCCTGAATGAGGGACAGGTCCTTCTGGTTGACCACGAGGTAGATGCCGTCTATCGCCCTGCAATCCTCAAAGACCTGGAGGGTATGCACGATGATCGGCTTGTTCTCGATCAGGAGGAACTGTTTGTTGGTGGCACCACCCATTCTCTTTCCCGCGCCGCCGGCAAGAATGATAGCGATTGTTCTCATTGTTATTTCATACCTGTTCTTCCCGTCGGTACTCATCCGGGAAGATAGTCTCTTTTTCTGCCTGTTCTTTGAGCTTCGAGAAGATCATCCTGCCCGAGGTCGTCTGCAGAACACTCGTCACGACAACGTCCACGGCCTTTCCCATGTATTTCCGGGCGTCGTCCACGACGACCATGGTGCCGTCGTCAAGGTACCCGATCCCCTGCCCCTGCTCCTTGCCTTCGCGGACGACCTTGACGCTCATCAGTTCGCCGGGAAGCAGCGCGGGCTTGAGCGACATTGCCAGCTGGTTCATGTTCAGGACCTCGATGCCCTGCAATTCGGCAACCTTGTTGAGGTTGTAATCGTTCGTTATGATCTTTCCCCCGAGGCGCTTGGCAAGGGCAATCAGCTTGGTGTCCACTTCTTTCAATTTCGGGAAATCATAGTCGACGATCTTGACGTTGATGAATGTCTGCTTCTGCAGCCTGTGCAGGACATCGAGCCCGCGGCGCCCGCGGGTCCTCTTCACCGGGTCCTGGTGATCGGCCACATGCTGGATCTCATAGAGAACGAACTGGGGGATGATGAACGTCCCCTGGATGAAACCTGTTTCGCAGATGTCGGCAATGCGCCCGTCTATGATGGTGCTCGTGTCGAGGAGCTTTATGTCCTTTTCCTCTTCGAGCCTGTCAAACAGCGGGACCTTCGAGAGGTCGAGCATCTTGCTCTTCTCCTTTCCCAGGACAAACCCGAGGTAGCCCATGATGAAGTAGAACAGGATATATATCGGCAATGTTATGGGGACGTCCTGTATAAGGGCGAGCAGAAGCCGGGATATCAAAAGGTTCGCGATGAAAAGACTCACTACGATCCCGACAAGGCTGCCGAGGATGATCTTGAGCGGTATGTCCTTGAGCCTCGTCTCGATCTTGAGAATGGCGTACCCGAGGACCAGGCCGCAGAAAGCCCCGACAAGTCCCCAGATACCGCGCGCAAGAAGTTCTTTCAGTATGAAATAGCCGGAGAGCGTTGTGACGGTCAGGAGAATTATCTGGACAAACGTATCCACACAATCAGCCTTTATGGTGATTAGCGGTATTCCCTTTCTGGCTGCTGTTGTTGGCGATGAAAATCTCTTCTATTTCCTGCTCGATGCTTATCTCTTCGGTGCCCAGCGACATGGAAAGCTCTTTGGTGATAAGGTTCCGTGCCATTTCGAACATTTTCTTTTCGCCAAATGAAAGCTCTTTCCAGTATCGTAAGTTATAGAGCTCTTTTAATACGGTTGCGACTTCGTAGATGGAACCGCTCTTGATCCTTTCCATGTATTCTTTGTAGCGCCGGTTCCAGGGTGAATTGTCGTGGACGATGTTCTTGTCCTTCAGGATATCATAAACCCTGCAGACATCGCACGCATCGATAACCGTCCTTAAGCCTGCATTTTTTGCCCCGTCGATCGGGATCATAATGGTCATGTCCGTATCGAGGATGCGAATAATGTAAAACGACTGCTTTGTACCGGAGAATTCTTTGTCTTCGATGGATTCGATCCGGCCAACTCCGTGCCCCGGGTATACTGCAACTTCTCCTACATCAAACATTACGCCTCCGATAAATTGTCATCGTTTTTCGGCCAGGTTGACATAGTGTAGCACAATTTTGAGCAAAATTAAATACCTAAGGTTTACAGGCAATTATGGGGAGCAAATTCAAGGGCCCGCCCCTGTTCGCAGGGGCTGCAGCCGTGAGGAAGGGGTGACCTCAAGAATAAGGATGCGGGCGGTCTATCTCTGTTGTTCGGCGAGCCTGAATTTCAGGTCCGTCACGACCCTCATGAGGTTCTTCTCTCTGGCAAGGTCCATGGCGGTCTTATTGTGCTTGTTCGCAACCTTCAGGTCGGTGTTGCGGGCAATGAGATAATTGATTATCCCTGCAAATTTATTGTTGATGGCGCACATAAGGGGGGTGTTCCCCTCGTTGTCGCGGACATTGATATCCGCCCCGTTCTCGACGAGCACCCGGACTGTTTCCATGTACCCCTTGCACGCCGCAAAGTTCATGACGCTGCCCCCGTCCACATCGGGGGCGTCGGGGTCAGCACCGCGCGACAGTAAAAGCCGCAGTGCCCCGACCTGATCGTTCCTGCATGCGTACGCGACGGCGGACTGTCCGCGGTTGTTCTTCGCATTGACATCGGCACCGCTGTCGATGAGGAACCGGGCCGTATCCGCAAACCCGTGTTGCGCCGCGCACATAAGGGCCGTTTTACCGCTCGGGTCTGTCCCGTTGACGTCCGCCCCCTCCTCAACGATACGGGCCACGGCCTCGACATCCCCTTTCTGGCAGACAAGGATCAATTGTTCGGTCTTTTCTTCGTTCATAATACCGACAGTATATCCAATGGCAGAAAAAAGGAAAGGTTTTTTCACATGCGGGACCTGCCGCCCTGCCCGGCAGGCCGGCTTAAGGCCGCCATCCAAAAATGGATTGATGCCGGGGGGATTTTCCTTTATAATCACTAACAATCTTTCGTCTGGAGGCAATCATAATGGTCAGATCAAGGTTCGCGCCGAGTCCGACGGGAAACCTGCACATCGGCGGCGCCAGGACCGCGCTCTTCAACTACCTTTACAGCAGGCACCACGGGGGGGTCTTTGTCCTCAGGATCGAGGACACCGACATCGAGCGTTCCCGTGACGCATACGTCGACGACATCCTCGGAGGGCTCACCTGGCTCGGCCTTGACTGGGACGAAGGCCCCTTCTATCAGAAGGACCGCACGGGCCTCTACCTTGAACACGCGGAGCGGCTCCTTAAAGAAGGGCTCGCCTACAAGTGCTACTGCAGCGCACAGGTGCTCGAGGAGAAAAGGAAGGCGGCCCTCAAGGCAGGCGGGAAGCCCCACTATGACCGGACATGCAGGGACCTGCCCCCGGATGACCCTGCGAACGAAGGAAAACCGTACGTCATCCGTTTCCGCACACCGATAACGGGCGAGGTGAGCTTCACAGACCTCGTCCGCGGGACGATCATGTTCAAATGCGAGGAGCTTGACGACCTCATCATCTTGAGGACCGACAATACGCCGACGTACAATTTCACCGTCGTCATCGACGATGCGCTCATGGGGATAACCCATATCGTGCGCGGCGATGACCATATCAATAACACGCCCCGCCAGATAGTGATCTACCAGGCCCTGAAATACCCCGTGCCGCAGTTCGCGCACGTCCCGCTCATCCACGGCAAGGACAAGGCCCGTCTCTCCAAGAGGCACGGCGCTACGAGCCTCCTTGAATACCGCAACGAGGGGTTCCTGCCCGAGGCCGTGATGAACTACCTCGCGCGCTTAGGCTGGGCGCACGGCGACCAGGAGATCTTCTCCCGGCAGGAACTGATAGAAAAGTTCGACCTTCCCGCCGTGGGTAAGTCCCCGTCCGTCTTTGACATGGACAAACTGACATGGCTCAACACACATTACCTGAAGACCCTGCCGGAAAAGGACATTGCTGAGCGGCTCCTGCCCTTTCTCGAAAAGATCGGCATAAAGGCCGTAAACGACGCCCGCCTTGCCAGGATCGTTGTGAGCCTGCGGGAACGTGCAAAGACCCTCAAAGAAATGGCGCAGATGGCAGAATATTTCTTCCGGGATGACCATGCCGTCGACGAAGCGGCCCGCGCAAAATTTCTCATCCCTGCCACGAAACCGATACTTACGGACTTCGCCGAAGTCCTGAAAGGCATCACGTCAACGGACGATGAAGAAAACCTCAAAAGCGGCCTCGAGGGCCTGACAAAAAAATACAATGTCAAGCCCGTCGCGGTGATCCAGCCGATCCGGGTTGCGCTGTGCGGCAAAACGGTCAGCCCCGGCATCTTCGACGTCATCGCCATACTGGGGAAAGAAACCGTCGAAAGGCGACTGAGGAAAGCGATCGAAACGATCCAATGAAACTTGCCCGGCTCGAAATTTTCGGCTTCAAATCATTCCTTAACCGTACCGTCTTTCAGTTCGGCGAAGGGATAACGTCAGTTGTCGGCCCGAACGGGTGCGGCAAGAGCAATATCGTCGACGCGATCGTCTGGGTGCTCGGAGAAAGAGGGACAAAAAGCCTGCGCGTCAAAGACATGGGCGACGTCATATTCCACGGGACCAACGGCAAGAGGCCCGTCAACATCGCCGAGGTGACGCTCGACCTGACCGAGGGCCCCACAGAGCTCGTGGTAAAACGGCGCATTTACCGTGACGGCACGAACGAGTATTACCTCAACGGAAAGATCGTCCGGCTCAAGGACGTTCAGGACGCGTTCCTCGGGACCGGGCTCGGTACGAACTCGTACGCCATCATCGAGCAGGGACGCATCGAGACCCTCATAAACATGAAGTCCCCCGAGCGGCGGGTCGTCATCGAAGAGGCAAGCGGCATAACGCGTTTCGAAGAGAAAAAGCGGGATGCCATCGCCCGGATGACGGAAGTCGCGGCAAACCTCGAGCGCATCGAGGACGTCTACCGCGAGGTGACCGCCTCATTCGGCAAGGCCGAGCAGGAATTTGAAAGATGGAAAGAGTACCAGGAACTCGCCGACAGGCTCCACGAGATCGATAAACAGATCCTCCTCGACGGGCATGCAAAGGTATTGAAGCGCATGACGAAGGTGAGAGAGCGGCAGGCCGACCTCGAGGAGGAGGTCCTTCAAAAGGAAGCCGAGAAGGCGACCCTCAAGGAAGAGTTCGATGCCAAGGAAACCGAGTTTGAGCTCACCGATAAGGTCATCCGGCAGCTTGAGGTCGACCTCAAGAGCAAAGAGAAGGACATGGAAAACCGCCTGCTCGAGATGGACTATCTCCGGGATGAGATAAAGCGGCTCAACGAGACCATAGAAGGCATTGCGGGCGAGGGGTCCGCCATCACGCAGAACATAACCCGGCAGGAGAACGAGATAGCCGCGCTCAACGAAAACACCGGGATCATCGGCTCCGAGCTCGATTCCGAAAAGGAAAAAGAGCTGAAGATGCGCGCCATTGCGGAGTCGTTCAAGATCAACATAGAAGAAGAGGAGAAAAAGCTCGAGGACGCGCGGACACGTCTTTTCGTCACGATGAGCTCGTTGACGGAGACGCGCAACAAGCTCGCACAGATCGAGCGGCTTGAGCAGGAAAAACGAAAACGCCAGGAGCGGCAGGCGGCCGAGCGCCGTGAACTCGAGGGCGCCCTTGCCTCGATAAGCGAAAAACGCACGGCCATCGAGGAAAAACTGCGGTCGGCCATCGAGGAAAAGGAATCCCTCGCCGCCCGTGAATCCGCGGCCCTGCAAGAGCGCGACGCGATGGCCCGGGAGATCGAAAAGGCAAAAGGGCTCGTCGAACGGCTGCGCGGCGAAAAACAGGTCAAGGAAAATTTCTTGAAGCAGCTCGGGGGGTACATCGCGGATTCCCCCGATGCGGTCCGGCCGGAAGACAAGCTCGTGAACCTCATCAAACTCGAAGAAGCCAGGATAAAGGCCTTCGAGCGTTTCTTCCCGGAAGAGCTCGAATACGAGGTGGTCAAGAGCGATTCCGTCGAATCGACGGCATCCGAGGTCAGCCACAGGGAAGGCAACAGGATATTCTTCCCCCCGAAAGGGATGTTCAAAAGGTCGGGGAACGATATAGAGGTTGACATCTCGTGGATAACGGGCATCGAGGAGGCCCTTAAGCGCATCGCGGACGGCGAGGAAGGCATATTCATCAATGACGATGTGTATGTCGATTCGCGCGGCATAATATTGAGCGGCACGGGCGCGAAAAAGATAGATGTGCGGCAGTTCAAGGAAAAACTGAAGCTCGAGAAAGAGCTGAAAACGCTGGCCGCCGATATTGAACGGGAATCGAACGCCCTGAAGGGATTGGGGCCGGGCCTCGACAACATCGAGGCGCGCCTCCGGAACGCCCGGGGTGAGCGGGAAGCGCAGGAAGGAAGGGTCAGAACATTCGAAAAAGACCTCCTCATGACAGAGGCTCAGCTGAAAAGCGCCTCAGACCGCCTCTCGGCCCTCGACGCCATGACCGAGCCATCCGACGACACGTCACCCCGGACCATCGAGTCCCTCAACGGCGAGCGCATCGGGTTCGAGAGGGAGAAGACAGACATAGAGGTTTCAATGGCCGGGCTGCGCGATGCGATAAGCGCATTGAAGAAGGATCACGAGAATGCGCAATCGGCATGGCACGCGGTAACGATCGAGATCGAAAGAAAAATGAACATGCTGAAGTCGCTCGGCGAGAACAGAGACCGCGCCGTGTCCGCCATCCGGTCCCTGAACGACCAGGCAAAAGGGCTCAAAGACAAGGCCGCGGCCGCGGAAAAAGAGATCGAGGGCCGCACAAACAAGATAAAATACCTCGAACGCTCGTACGATGAATTACAGGCCGATCTCAACAGGCATGTCGAAAGGTATGAAGGGCTCAAGGTCATGCTCGGGAACCTGCACGCCCAGAAACAGGCCATGCAGGAATCGATTGAAAACCTTGCGAAAGATGCGGACAGGATCAGGGTGCGCAGGGACAATGCGGAAAAAGACCTCGCCGTCCTCGAGGAAAAACGCGTCACCATCATCGAGCGCCTGCGCGACACCTACGGCGTCGAAGGCCCGGGCGATGCTGTCGTTCAGCTTCCCTCCGATATAGAGGACGAGCGCGAGTCCCTTTCGCAGCGTATCGCCGGGATGGGCGAGATCAACTTCCGCGCGGAGAAGGAATACCTCGAGCTCAAGGAAAGGATCGCCTTTCTCGACAAGCAGAAGGAAGATCTTCTCACCGCAATGGAATCATTGAAAAAAACGATAACGAAGATCGACCAGTTCACAAAAGAGCTTTTCGCCGAGACATTCGAAAAGGTCAACTCCGCCTTTATCCGGTTCACGGACCTTCTGTTCAAAGGCGGAAAAGGTTACCTGGCCCTCAATCATGAACAGGCAGGGGTAGACCTTTTCGTTCAGCCTCCCGGAAAGAAGGTGACGAGGATGGAGCTCCTCTCCGGGGGCGAAAAGGCCATGATATCACTCGCATTCCTCCTTGCCCTCATGGACACGAAACCGAGCCCCTTCGCGCTTATGGACGAGATAGACGCCCCGCTCGACGATGCCAACCTTGCCGGGCTTCTCGATATAATCCGTTCCATGGCCTTGAAAACACAGATAATCTTCATCACGCACAACCGCATAACCATGGAGTACTCCGACATGATCTACGGCATAACCATGGAGGAGCAGGGTGTCTCAAAGACAGTATCCGTGCGCCTCTAGACGATGCGGTATTGTACACTGTATACAAATACTTTTTCGTGCAATGTCCCGTTATGTCGTTGAAATATCGTATAGTTCCTTTACTGGAGACATTCTGCGAGGATTGGGGCACCCGATTTTTTTCTTGACATTTTTGCCTAGTACTCTATGATTTATAGGTATAAAGGGGAAGGGGGCGTTTGGGAAATCAGGTTCACCACTATACCTATACCGTTAAAGCATCGACGGTTTCGATTTTTAACAGGTCTTCCTTTAATAAAAATACGTTTGAAAGGAGGTGCGGTCCGCCTTTCTGAAAGGCACATTCGTTTTTTAAAAACGTAAAGGGGGTTATTATGCAGCCTGTTGATCCAGAATTAGTAGAAAGCTTGATGTCAGCGTGGTACGTGTGGGCGTCGGTGTTCGCCTTCGCCTTCCTGTTTACCATCATAGGAACTTACCTTGTGACGAGGAGGTGGGAAGAATGAATCCACAGCTTAAGTTCCTTCCAATCCCAACACCTAATGCAGAAATGGTCATTGCCGGGAGCGTTGCCGTCGGCATCCTGCTCTTTCTTTCCGTTTTCCTCGGAATCATGGGAAGAAAGAAAATGTCGAAGGGCAGTTTCGACGAATACCTTGTCGGTAAACGCGACCTCGGCCCCGCAGTAACAGGCGCGGCGCTGTCCGCAACATACATTTCCGGATGGGCATTCTGCGGCTCGACCGGTATCGTCTACTCGGTCGGCTTCTCCGGCATGTGGTTTGCCGGCATCTGGAGCCTCATCGGCATCATCCCGTGTATCTGGCTCGGCGCCCTTAAGACACGCGACTTTTCGAAGAAGCTCGGCGCCGCCACGTTGCCTGAGACGATCGGGAGAAGGTTCGAATCGAAAGGGTTGCAGACCATTGTCGCAATTTCGATGCTCTTCTTCCTCTTCCTGTATTCGGTCGGCCAGTTGAAGGCGGGCGCTACCGTCTGGTTCGCCATGACGGGCCTTTCACCCCTGTGGTGCCTCCTGCTTTCGGTCTTTATCGCCTGGCTTTACATGGTCCTCGGCGGGTACATCGGGAACCAGTACGCAATGGCCCTTCAGGGCCTCGTCTTCTGCGTTGTCGGTACGCTTCTCGGTTTGTGGGCCATTATCCATGCAGGCGGCTTCAGGGAACTCACCGCCGGCCTGGCAGCACAGAACCCGGGCCTGATGGCGCTCATCAACCCCAAGCTCCCGAAGCTTGGCGCGACGCAGCTCTTCTCGAGCTGGATAGGTATCCTTTCAACACCGGTCATCTTCTTCACCATGGCCGTCGGCTTCCCGCATAACGTCAGCCGGTTCCTCGGCATGAAAAAGGTCACCAAGAAGGATTACTGGTGGCTGGTCTTCATCGTCTGGGCATTCACCGGTATCCCCATCATGCTCGACTGCTCGTCGAACGGCCTTGTCGCCCGCATGCTGTATGGCCCGACGCTCCTCCAGGCCGCAACGATCCATGGCCAGCCGAACGTCTTCAAGGCTGACCTTGCGGCACCGCTTCTGTCACATGCACTCGGCGGCCCGTGGCTGATGGCGGCATACACGGCAGGCCTTTTCTCGGCCGCTCTTTCGACCCTCGCAGGCATGGTCTTCATCATGAGCGCGAACGTTACGAAAGACATCATTAAACTCTGGAAACCCGAAGTTTCGGACAAGAGCATGCTTTATCTCGGCTATTTCCTCATCGCTCTTTTCCTCTTCCTCCCGTTCTACTTTGTCCTCGTCAACCCGCCTCCCCTTCTTTCAATATTCATGGGTATGGCGGCCATGGGGCTTGGCGCGGTCTACTTCTTCGTTACCGCCATCTCCTACTTCTGGAAAGGCGCAACCAAATGGGGCGCGGGGGCCTGCGTTGTCTGGGGCACCATATTCACCCTGTACGGCAGCTGGTCCGTTCTTTTCAAGAAGATGTACGGCATGGGCAGCTACGAATGGTTCCTCGTTATCAGCTGCGGCCTGATCTATTTCATCGTCAGCGCGGTAACAAAGAAGCCTTCCCAGGAACTGATCGACCGCCTGTGGTCGAAAGCGGTGGATTAATCAACAGACATAGCAATAAAAAAGGGGCCTTCGGGCCCCTTTTTTATTGCAGGTAATTAGGTGATGGGCTATTTCACATCCGGTTTCTTTCCCGGGCAGACTACCCTGTGCAGTTCCGCATAGACCGATTCCGGCGGGATATGCGTCCAGTTCTTGTACGACCCCGTTTTTGCGTAATCGAGCGTTTTTCCGTCCTTTGTCAGTTCAAAGACCTCGAGGATGACAAGATCACCCTTCTCGCTAACACAAAAGAGGCCGTACAATAACGTCCTTGAATGGAGTTTCTCAAACCCCTGCACCGGAAGATTATTCTTCTGCCGTTTCTCTATGTAATTCTTTTTTCCGGATTCACTGTAGATGATCTTTGTTTTCACACTCAGGATATCCGGGAAGGCCTTGCTTGATCCGTCGAACCTGAAAAAGTGGTCCCCGTCCTCATCGGTCCCGTATTTCTTCCAATCGGTGCTTTTCACGTCCGCAACCGCCCTGTCCGTGGGAATCGGCTGCTTCTCAGCCTGCCCTTTCAGCATCATGACGAACCCGATCGCAACGGCAAGAAAGATAATCGTGATGATCATCGCCTTCATATGATGCCGCTGCCGTATTTCTCCGCTCATAAAATCCCCTTTCCCTCTGGTATGTATGAGGCATCAGCATACCATTCCCATAAAAAAAAGCCAAGACCGGTTTTATCACCGGTCCTGGCCGCTTTTGACCTCTATGGAATATCTCAATGGCCCGAAAGCACATCAGGTGCTTCTGACTTGTCCAGCGTCAATCCTTTGGGCAACTCGAACATACTGTCCGCAACTCCACCCTTTTTTATGTTCTTGTACTCGACGCTCCATTTTTCACCGGCGAGTTTGACCGGGAAATTATACTCGGTCGAGAACCACTGGGTGATCGTTTCAGGCTTGCCTTTTGCGCCCTTGACCGTTACCTGGGATTTCTTCGCGGAATATCCGTTGATCGTCTCCGTTCCCATCGGTTTTCTCGCGGTTTCGCCGTAAAGTTTTTCTTCGACATTCGGTTTCATATCGGGCGTGAGGGCCGCTTCAATATATGTTCTCTCGGCATTGTTTACCTGCCAGAATTTGCCCTTATCCCCCCGTATTATCTGGTACATCGGGGTGCTGCCCCTTTCAACCTTGTATTTGCTGCCCTTGACGTAGATCTTTCCGTTGCGGGTGACCTTTCCCTCTTTCGAGACCATATCAGCCGTGATCTCCACCGCGTAGGCGCCGGCTACGACTGTGAGCAGGAAAAACAGGGCGCTCGCAAGAACCACCGCACTTCTCTTCATGACAACCCTCCCTGGATTTGTTTTTATGAATCGAATGGTTATACCACCAGACGCCCGAACAATCAATTAATTTAATTTGTTATGATATCGGGCAGATAGACGATCGGCGGTTTCGAAAGCTTAAGAAAGCGGACACGAAGACTGCTTACTGCTTGCTCTTTCGCTTCGTGTATATTCGGTACACGACGAGCCCCACACCCATCAGCAGCCACACTATCAGAACGATAAGGTCCAACGGTTAACCTCCCTTTTTTCTGTATAGTTCTTGAATATCACCCCGGCCGTTTATATGCAACCAAAAAATGCGGGTATATATCCCCGGCGCTATTTCGGGCTTGCTTTGAAAGCGATGCCCGTGCTAATGAAATAAGATAATGTTGGGTTTTTCCGATCCGTGGGTCTTTGCCGGCTTCATCGTCACCATTCTGTCGGCCGTTTTCTGCGTCATCTACGGGGCCCTCAACCGGAACCGGGGTGGTATAGAGAAGGAAGGCGACTTTCGGGAGGAGATCCAGTGGGAACGCGAAGAGATCGAACTTATTGAGAAACTCCCTTAACCTATGTTCTATCTCATAACCTTCACGCTAATATACCTTGGCATCACAATATACTTCAGTTATCTCGGGTACCGCAGGACGGTAACGGTCTCCGATTACCTGCTCGCGGGGCGCCAGGTCCACCCGTTAACGATGGGCCTGTCCTACGGGGCGACCTACATCAGCACATCGGCCATAATCGGTTTCGGCGGCGTCAGCGCGCTCTACGGGTTCAGCATGTCATGGCTGTCATTCCTCAACATTATGATAGGGGTGTGGGTGGCCTTTGTCGTATTCGGCAAAAGAACGCGGAAAATGGGCAAGGCGCTCGATGCGCACACCTTCCCGGAGCTTCTGGGAAGGCGCTACGAGTCCCGGTTCATCCAGGGCTTCTCGGGGCTCATGATCCTCGTCTTTATGCCTGTCTACACAGCGGCGGTGCTGATCGGCATCTCCCGTTTTATCGAGGTGTACCTCAATATCCCGTTCTCCACGGCCTATCTCGCCTTTCTCCTCATAACGGCATGCTTCGTTATCTGGGGCGGGCTCAAAGGTGTCCTTTACACGAGTGCATTCCAGGGCGTCATCATGGTGGTCTCGATGATGGCGATCGGCGTTACGGCATACTGGATGCTGGGCGGCATCTCCGCAGCGCACCGGTCGCTTGAAGCCCTAACCCCCTTTGTTCCCGAGGCCCTGAAACAGGCGGGGCACAGGGGTTTCACGTCAATGCCCGAGGCGTTCTCATCGGTATGGTGGTACGTGATCACGACCATGATCATGGGCGTCGGGATCGGTGTCATCGGACAGCCCCAGCTCAACGTGCGGTTCATGACACTTAAATCCGACCGTGAATTGAACCGTTCCATTCCCTTCACGGCAATCTTCATCCTGTTCACGACAGGCGTCGCCTACGCGGTCGGGGCGCTCACCAACGTCTATTTCCACAACACGTACACGGAAATGCCCGTGCAGGCCGTTCAGGGCAATCTGGACAAGATCATTCCGCTGTACATAGACCGGTTTTATCCCCCCTGGTTCGTAGCGCTCTTTCTCGTCTCCCTCATGTCGGCGGCAATGAGCGCCGGCTCGAGCCAGTTCCACGCGCTCGGTACCTCGCTTTCCCGCGACATCTTCGAACAGGCGCTCCTCAAAGGCCGGTCCGTGGCGGAGACCACGATCGTGACCCGGATCGGCATCGTCTTCAGCATCTTCGCCACGCTGATCATAGGGCTCATCCTGCCCGAGAGCATCGTGGCCGTCGCCACCGCGTTCTTTTTCGGCCTGTGCGGCGCGACATTCATCCCGGTATATCTCTTCGGGCTTTACTGGAGGCGCGGATCGAAAGCGGCAGCCAAGGCCAGCATCCTCTCCGGGTTCTTTACGTCCCTTATCTGGATGCTCCTTTTTCACGAGCACGAATCGGCAGCCTTCGGCGTATGCGGAAAACTGTTCAACGTGAAATGCCTCGCCGGCCATCCCTGGAACATGATCGACCCGCAGATCATCGCCCTGCCGATCTCGTTCATCGTCTTCGTCGTCGTGTCCCTGCTCACACGGCCGGTACGGGAAGAGACGGTGAAAAAGGCGTTTGTACATATATAGTTCTACGTTCTACGTTAAGTAATTCTTCCGGGTAATGGGGAGAACGTGGAACGTGGAACGTAGAACGATCTTTCAGGAGGTTCTTATGTCGAAACATTACATCATCGGAATATGCCTCACGAACAGGGTCAAGAATGCGCTTGAGCTTCAGAAGGTGCTCAGTGACTGTGCGTGCTACATCAAGACGCGGCTCGGGCTGCACGAGGTGAGCGAGGACCTGTGCGCGCCGAGCGGGATCGTGCTCCTCGAAATATACGGGGGGAAACCTGCCGTCGACGAAATAGAGGCGAAACTGAAAAAGATCGCGGGGCTCCAGGTCAAGAAAATGCTTTTTGACGCGTAGCTTCGATCAGGGAACGGGAGATGGCCGCAATCGTTGCCCGGTTATTGCCGGTAATCGTGGTATGCCTTTGCCTTCCGGCTTTTTTTGGCGGGGCCGCGGAAAAGGACACGGACGTGGCTGCTGAATACATCGCAAAAGAACTCATGGCCATCGAAGGGTTGTTCCCCGCCTCGTCACAGGTCGTTCTCGTGGCCCAAACCGAGGCGCCCGGCCCGGATGCGCGGCTTTGGGCCTTCACGATGGAAGACGGTACATGGAAGCCCGTCCTTGGCCCGGTTCCCGCCACGGTCGGGCGCAACGGGTTCGCGCCTTCCGGTCAAAAGCGCGAAGGTGACGGCAGGACCCCGCCGGGCATATATTCCCTCGGCTTTGCCTTCGGCTATGGCCCCAAGATCGATTCCGCCATGCCGTACCGCCAGATGACCTTGAGCGACATCTGGGTCGACGACCCGGCCTCCCCGGATTACAACCGCCCCAAAAAGCGCGGCGAGACCCGGGCGAAGTCATTCGAGGACATGGTCCTTAAGGATGACCGCTACAAGTACGGCATCGTGATAAGGTACAACACGGACCCCGTTGTGCCGGGCGCCGGCAGCGCCATATTCCTCCACGTCTGGAAGGACGCCGCAACCCCCACCTCCGGCTGCGTCGCCGTATCCGAAGAAAATATCCTCAAACTCCTCAAATGGCTCGACCCGGGGAAAAGACCGATCATAATGCTGGAGAAACCTTAACGCGTTGGGCGTTAAAAACAAAAACCTTTTAGATCCGGTTATATTAAAAGCAAAACCTTGGATCCCGTTGTCAAGCACCGGGATGACGACCAGAGCACAGTTAGGCTAAGAGAAGCCGTTAGCCGTTAGCTGGTGAGTGCACGATGTCGTGGCACAAAAAAGTGTGCACGATGTCGTGGCACTCACCAGTTAGCCGTTAGCCTTACGAAAAAAGGCGCCCCGAGGGGCGCCTTTTTATGCGCGGAGCGCATTTATTACTGTTTTTTGAATTCTTTTTCCATGGCTTCCTTCGCGGGTTTTACGTACATGTCGCGAAGTTTCGGTTTTTCGATCTTTCCGGCAGGGTTCCTCGGGATGGTCGTGTACACCATCTTTTCCGGCCACTTGTACTTCGCAAGGCCTTTTTCCTTGACGAAGTTGATGATCTCTTCGTCGACTATCGTCTCGCCCTCTTTCGGCTGGATGATAGCCATAACGATCTCTACGAGCCTGGGGTGCGGGTAGCCGAGGACTGCGACGTCCATGACCTTCGGGTGTTTCCGCAGGGCGTCTTCGATCTCGGCCGGGAAGATGTTTTCGCCGCCGCGGATGATGAGGTCTTTCGCCCTGTCGGCGAAGAAGATGAAGCCTTCGTCATCCTTGTATGCGAGGTCGCCCGTGTAGAGCCAGCCGTCCTTGATCGTCTTGGCGGTCATTTCAGGGT
>CALMFJ010000152.1 GCA_937862865.1 uncultured Pseudomonadota bacterium
CATTCCCGCGAAAGCGGGAATCCAGCGGCTTTGATCTTTTTAACGCAGAACGCAGAACGGCCTTTACCGCAGAACGCAGAACGCAGAACGTTTTTTTCATCCGCGCAGAACGCGTTTGTCGCCCTTGCGTATCGTGATCTTTATCTGGTCGAGATACTCGAGGAGAGGGATGAGGAACTTGCGGGACAGGTTGAGCTCCGTCTTGAAATCGGTCGGGGCCATCTCCTGGTGGCGTTTGAGGAAATCTATCGCCCGGGTTTTGACCTCTTCGATCATGTCCGGGTGGAAATACATGTCCTGGGCAACCTTGACCACGCCGCCGCGGAAGGCAAGCCTGTCGAGGAGTTCACGGAGGTTCTTTTCGTTGATGCCGACGCCGGCGGCAAGGTCTTTCGGGCCCGGCGGGGTGAAAGCGGATGAACGAAGCGCCTCGACGATCTTTTTCTCGGTCTCGTTGTTCTGGTTTGCCCTCGCGTGCGCCCCTGAGATCACGCGGTCCTTCTCCAGGACGATACGTCCGTTTGCGCTGCATTCGTCGAGGGCCGCCTGGAATACCTGGACGTCTGTCGCGGGAAGCCGGCTGCGCAGTTCTTCTTTCGATATGCCGACCTTCAAGGGGTTCGCCTTGTGGTATTCATCGACAAAGGCCAGCACCCTGTCCTTGTAGCTTTTCCAGAAAGTGCTGTGTATATACGTTTTCCCGACAAGCCGGACATCCGAGCTCTTCGTCAGGATGGCACCCATTTTTTCGGTCAGCGCACCGTCCTTGCCGATCATTATGGAAAGTGTTTCCTGCCTGACGCCCCGATAAGAGCCCTTCATGATATGATAGGCCATTTTCTCGAGGTCGCTGCCCGTCTTCAAGGCCTTGTAAACTTCGGGAAGCGTATCGGTCTTCCTTTTATGGCGGGCGGGCATGATGTCGAGGACCAACCCGCCTCCCACGGTCTGGACTGCGTATGAGCCGCGTAGAATGAACCGGTCACCGGGAAGGACAACAATGGGTCTCTTGAACACGAATTGCACGAACTGTTCCTGTCCCGGTTCGATCTGGTCGGACTCAAGGAGTACCAGTCTGGCCTCTTCCTGTGTCGTTGCGATATGAAAACGCAGGATGCTGTCATGCCGTATCGGTTTTATCGGGAGTTTCAAGAGCTTAAGCGACGCATCGATCCGTGATGTGAGCAAAAGCGTGCCGGGCCGCCCTATCATGCTGCCGCGCTCGACCTCCTGACGGTCAAGCCCCTGCAGATTCAGGGCGATCCGCTGGCCTGCTGTCGCTTCCCGCACGTCATCATGATATGCCTGGATGCTCCGTACCCGGGCCCTTCTCGCGGAAGGGAACAGTTCCACGTCTTCACCCGTGCTGAGCGAGCCTGATATGCATGTTCCCGTCACGATGGTGCCGAGGCCCTTCAGAGTGAACACCCTGTCGACCGGAAGGCGGAATATGCCCTCGCGCGACCTTTCCTCTATCGTGTCCGCCATCTCGCCGAGCATCGTCCTCAAGACATCGAGGTTCTCGCCTGTGTAGGCGGAAACGGCCACGACCGGGGCGCCTTCGAGTGCCCGGCCCTTCAAAAAGTCTTTGATGTCTTCCTCGACGAGCTCGACCATATCGCCGTCGACAAGGTCTTTCTTCGTGATGACGACGATGCCTTTGGAAAGGCCCAGCATCTCGCATATATCGAGATGCTCCCGGGTCTGCGGCATCACACCCTCATCCGCGGAGACCACGAGAAGAACGGTATCGATGCCCCACGCACCTGCTACCATGTGGCGCACGAACTTTTCATGGCCCGGGACATCGACAATACCGACCAGGAGGTCCTCATCGAGGCGCCAGTGGGCAAACCCCAATTCCGTGGTTATCCCCCTCTCCTTCTCTTCCTTCAGGCGGTCGCAGTCTATCCCGGTCAGGGCCTTGATAAGGGTTGTCTTGCCATGGTCGATATGCCCGGCGGTACCGATAACGATGCGTTTCATGGGTTGGTAGAATATAGCATAAAAACCGGGCAATAGGCGATAGGCAATAGGCTATGGGAAAAACAGGGATCTTTTCCATCATTTTGGTTGTTCCCTATTGCCTATCGCCTATTGCCTATCGCCCGTCTTCTCTTGACTTCCCCCCGCCGTCTATGATTTATAAATGCATGGAAAAGATCAAGACCATATACAGCCCCGTATTTCTTACAGATTACCCGACCGTTGATTGCGAAAATCCCGACAGGGTTGAGTTCATTCATGCGAAGATAAAGGACATAGCAGATTTTATTGAACCTGAGCCCTGTACTTTATCTGACCTGGCGCTCTGCCATAGCGACGCTTTGATCAAAACCGTAGGGAGGACAAAGGAAATTTTCGATACCGCGGTCCTTGCCGCCGGCGGAGCGATGATGGCAGCCGAGATCGCACTGCGCGAGCCGTCATTCGCACTCATAAGGCCGCCCGGACATCACGCCGGGAACAACTTCAACGGCGGTTTTTGCTTTTTCAACAATATGGCGATTGCCGTAAAAAACCTGCTCGCGCACGACACGATAGAAAGCGCGCTGATCGTCGATATCGATCTCCATTACGGGAACGGCACGTACGACATCGTGAGATCGGACCCCCGGATCGCATTTCGCAACATTGACGCGCGCTCGAGGGAAGCCTTTTTCGCGGACCTTGATGAGGCGCTTGCCGATGCGTCGAAGTTCGACATACTGGGCTGTTCCGTAGGGTTCGATACGTATGTCCGGGATTGGGGCGGTCTGCTGTTCGGAGAAGATTACCATAATGCAGGCGCCAGGCTGGTCTCGGCCAATCGGCGTCTCTTCTGCCTCCTGGAAGGCGGGTACTATGTGGCCGACCTCGGCGTCAACGCCCGGTTTCTCATTCAGGGCATCCTGAAGGGTTGTTCGTAGCGTCAGTCAGTGCTTTTGCAGCAGGCGTATACCTCGGGACTTTCGAATATCACAGCATCGCATCCGCAGGGGCGTTCCTCCTCATCGTAGTGTTGCTCCTGCCGCTTTTTCTGCGGCATAATCTTGTTCGCATATCGGGGGTCGCCCTCATCGCGGCTTTCTTTCTCACGGGAATGCTCAGGGTATCGCTGTCGGGCGGCGACGCGCTCCCGGTCGCTCACGCGGGGCCGGGTGTGTACGGCGGAACGGTGATCGAGTCCTCCCGGACTACAAAAACGATCAGGATCGATTCCCCCGCAACTCTGCATGGGTCAAAAGCCATCGTCCGTTCGGAGGAGGGCGTCGGGATCGGTGACACCATTGTCGCGTCCGGTACCCTCAAGGAGCTTACCCTCACCTTCAAGAACCCCGGCCGTGTTTCGTTGGCATGGATAAAAAGACGTGAAGGAATACTCTACGAGATCCGCGGGAATATCATTGCGGCACGCGCGGCCCCCGGCATGATCGAGCGGATACGTCGCTATTGCTCTGACAGGATCGATGCAAGCGGGGCATTGCACCGGGACGTGATCAAAGCCCTGACGATCGGTGATACGACAGGCCTCGACGAAACAGTGAAGGACCTTTTCCTGAGGACGGGCACCACCCATATATTGTCGATATCCGGATCGCATATCGCGGTCGTCACGGCTTTGATCTTCTCTCTCTCCACATTCCTCCTGCGCATCAATCCCGGCCTGCGGCAGAAAGGGTCAGACCGGAGATACGCGGCAGTCGTTGCGATCCCTTTCGCAGTGGCCTTTATGCTTGTAAGCGGCTCGAGCCTTCCCGCCGTACGGGCAACCATCATGGCAGTCATTTATATGGTCGCGATCGTTCTTGACCGCAGCCGGCACGTCGAGAACGGCCTCTTCCTGAGCGCCCTCGTAATTCTGATCGTCTATCCCTTTTCCCTGTTCTCACCGTCGTTTCAGCTGACCTTCCTGAGCGTGCTGTTTATAATCCTTGCCAACAAGGCCTTCGGGCCCGCGGCAGCCCGGATGCCCCGCTACCTGCGATGGCCCGCATCGATGGTCCTCGTGACAGCGGCGGCTACGGCCGGGACGCTCCCCGTGGTGCTCTATCATTTTTATGGTTTTAACCCACTCAGCATGGTCCATAACCTCATAGCCGTTCCCCTCATGTGCACAGTGGCGACACCACTGTCCCTTGCAGGCGTCACGGCCCCTTTCGGCGGCCCTATCCTGCGCATCGCGGGCCTGCTCATAGAGTTCACCACCGTCCTTTTGCGGAAGCTCGATTGGGGCTACATCTATCCCATAATACGGCCGAACCTCGCCGAGGCGCTCCTGTACCTGTCAGGCGCAGCCTTACTCCTTCACATGCGAAAGAAACTTGTCAAATTTGCTCTTCTGGCGTTCCTCCTGCCGATTGCCCTCGTGACCGCAGGCATAGCGTGCCATGACCGCTTTCATAACAAGGAACTCTGCATAAGCTTCATCGACGTGGGCCTCGGTGATGCCATGCTCATAGAAGCACCCCATGGCATCAGGCTCCTCGTAGACGGCGGCGGTTTTCATGGAAGCAATTTCGATATCGGCAGGTCCGTGATCGCTCCGTACCTTCTCGCAAGAAAGATAGTAACACTGGATTACGTGATCAACACACACCCCCATCAAGACCATTGCGGGGGGCTTCAGCATGTTCTGCAGTATTTTGACGTCCGGAACTTTGGCGCAGCGATGACCGGCCCGGAACCTTATAGCATCCGCAAGATCATTGCGGCCAGGAAGATACCTTTTTCCGGCATGCGAACGGGAGATACCCTCCGGGCCGGCAATGATCTCGATATCCACGTCCTCCACGCCCTTCCCGTCCCCGATAACATGAATGACTCTTCACTCGTCTTGAAGCTCGCGTACGGCGGCAAAAGTTTTCTCCTGACAGGCGATATCGGGGAAGACGTGGAAAGGTCCCTGATCGGGCGCCCGGTCGACCTTAAGGCGAATGTCCTCAAGGTCCCCCACCATGGAAGCCGCTACTCGAGCACTGCCGAATTCATCCGGACTGTCAGGCCGGACATCGCCATACTCAGCGCCGGGCCCGGCATCAGGGGAATACCGTCCGATGAGGCGCTCGCCCGCTACAGGGCATCGGGCATACCCGTCTACCGGACGGACCGCGACGGGTGTGTCAGGGTGTGCACGGACGGCAGAAAAATGACCGTCAGCCCTTTCGCAAAACCATATTCTTTTTCACTGCCCTGAGCACGGTACGTGAAAGATTCCCTGCGATCTCAACAAAAACCATATGTCAGCAAGGCCTGCAACTCTCACCATCTCTCGTACAAGAGGCCGTATCTCACACCGGCGGCACTCACGATACAGGATCCATGGACCATGACCTCCCTTTCGTACCGATGCCAATGGCGGCACATTTCATTTGACATCCCCGTCAGATAACCAATAAGATACGTGACATGAACCCTGCCGTACCGGTTGCAATGAACGTGAACGGGATAGCAGCTTTTGTATCGGGGCTTTTGTCCTTCTTCACACCGTGCATCCTGCCGCTGGTCCCTTCCTACATAATCTATATCAGCGGCGTGACGGTCCGTGACATGTCCGCCCCGGCAGCGGGCCACCGGAAGAAGGTCTTCATCCACTCTTTGCTTTTTGTTCTCGGTTTTTCCTTTGTTTTCGTGGCGCTGGGCATCTCGTCATCATTGATCGGCAGTTTTCTTTACCATTATCAGGCATACATCATCAGGGTTGGCGGCGTGGTCCTTATCGCCCTTGGCCTGTTCTATCTCGATATCCTGAAAATCCCCTTTTTCAACAGGCAATATATGCTTCAGCTCGAGCAGAAACCCATCGGGCTCCTCGGGTCGTTCATCGTGGGCATCACGTTCTCCCTGGGATGGACACCCTGCGTGGGGCCTGCCCTCTCCTCGATCCTCATCGTCGCATCGATGGACGGCCGGGCATCCCACGGCCTTTACCTGCTCTCGCTCTATTCGCTCGGCCTCGCCATACCCTTTCTCATGTCTTCGCTCGTCTTCGACAAACTCTTTTTCCTGCTGAAAAAATACAGCTTCGTATCCCGGTATGCCGTACGGGCACTCGGAATACTTCTCATCATTATTGGTATCCTCATGGTCACGTCGCTCTACAACCAGCTCAACCTCTGGCTGGGAATGATGTTTTTCCCACGGTAAGACAGTAAGCAGTGAACAGTGAACAATTGTAAGCCGCTCTTCTGTTTACTGCCCACTGCATTTAAAAATCGAGTTCCTTGAATTCGCTCTGGAAGCGGTCCTTGAATTTCTTGATGACCCGGTTCTCTATCTGCCGGGCCCTTTCGCGCGAGATCTTGAACTGCTGGCCGATCTCCTGGAGAGTGAGGGGCTCTTCCGCCATGATCCTTTGCTCGAAGATGAAAACCTCTTTGTCGTTGAGGGTCTTCTTGAACTCCCTCACCCTTTGTGCGAGGATCTCGCGCTTTTCTTTGTCCGAGACAACTTCCTCGACGTCGTCGCCGCCGCCTATCATATCCATGATAGTGTCGTCGCTTTCCTCGTGAATAGGGGAATCGAGGGAGACATCGGTGAATGCAAGCCGTTTCTGCATCTCCTCGATCTCTTCCTCCTTCACATCCAGATTGCTGGCAAGAAGGGCCGGAGCAGGGATCATCCCCAGCGCCTCCAGTTTCTGTTTTTCTTTGTTGAGACGGTAGAAAAGCTTTCTCTGGCTCTGTGTCGTCCCGACCTTGACGAGGCTCCACGAATCCATAATGTACTTCAGGATATAGGCCCTGATCCAGAACGAGGCGTACGTGGAAAATTTCGTCCCTTTATATGGATTGAACTTTTTCACGGCATGGAGGAGCCCGACATTGCCTTCCTGAATGAGGTCGAGCACATTGAGATACGTGTTGTAATACTCAAGGGATATCTTAACGACCAGCTTGAGGTTCGACATGACAAGCTTCTGGGCCGCCAGCCTGTCCTTATCCTCCCACACCCTGCGGGCGATTTCGAATTCTTCCTCCCGTGACAGGACGCTGTAACGGGAGACCTCGGAAAGATACTTCCGCAGCGGATCGAAAGTGGTCGGCAGGGAGCCGTCTTCGGTCCCGGGCGGTATCGGCTTTTTTTCTGATCTTTCTTCTTCGTCCATAGGAAGCGCCTCTACTACCCGGCACGGACCTGTATAAGCTGGCCCACGATACTGACGGCTATTTCCTGCGGGGTTTCAGCGTGTATCGCAAGACCGATCGGCGAATACACCTTCGCGATCGCTTCATCGGAAAAACCGGATTCACGCAGCATGTCAAAGATCATTCTTACCTTTCTTTTGCTCCCGATCATGCCGATATACCGTGCGTCCTTGGAGAGGGCCTCGCGGAGGACCTCGGCATCGTGCGAATGAGCACGCGTAACGATAACGACAAATTCACTGCCTGAAAAAGACAGGCACGAAAAAGCCTTTATAAAATCATCGACAACGATCTCATCGGCCTCGGGGAAGCGAAGCGAATTTGCAAACTCCTGCCTGTCGTCCACCACACTCACGGAAAAATCGACCATGCTCGCGAGCTTTGCGATGAACTGCGATACATGGCCTGCCCCGAAAATGTAGAGCCGGGCCCGGTTAAATACAGGCTCCAGGAGGTAAGAACCGCCATCGGAAATGACGGGCCGGCCGCCGGTGACAAGGCCAAAAAAGTGTACTGCGCTGCTTTCGCTCATCGGGTCCCCGGTCATGTCAAGGGATTCATCGATCAGCGTCTTGGTGAAACTGCCCGTCAATGACGTAACGACTGTTCCCTTCTTGCCCTTTCGCTCCATGTCCGCAAGCCGCTGATACAGATCCCCATACCTTGGAAGGACAGGCTCCAGGAGAACGTCGACATTGCCGCCGCAGAGCATCCCCTGCTCGGCCACCGCCTTCGCGTTCATCTGGAAATGGAAGACCTCCGCCGCGGCGTCGTCCTTTCGCTCCCCGGCCGCTTTCTGCACCTCGAGTTCCAGAAGTCCGCCGCCCACCGTGCCGCTCGTCATCCCGTTCTCATCGATGAACATCCGGGCCCCGACGTCGCGGGGCGCGGAACCGGAGCGGCTTATCACGGTCGCCAGAACGCCCTTCCGTCCGGCCTTAAGGCTTTCTTTGATGGTGTCATATATGCTCATCGCCAGCTTCCCTTCCCTTTTGTCCGGAATAATGATGCAAGACCGCCTCCAGCACCCCGCCCGCTATACCGCGCGCCTTTTCCGAGATCGTGAAACAATACTCTCTTTTGGCCCGCGGGTCCACGTCCCCGACCTTCTCGCCTTTTTCGACCGTCATCTCCCTGATCAGTCCCCGGAGCATCCCGTCAAACGGCGCGTAGACGGGGGCATCACCAACGTACAGCACGAGGTCTCCCTTTTTTACGCCATTCCCGAGCTGCTGCATTTGCCGAACACGGCCTGCGACGGGGGCCCTGAGCACCCGTTCTTTTGACTGACCTTTGATCTCGCCCGGCACCCCCGTGTAAGGTTCGGCCGAACCGTCGTAGATGACGCGCCCCAGATCGTGCCCGCGGTTGCTCTCAATAACGACATGGACATCGCGCGGCGCCGTGAAGCCGGGCCCGACCCCGATGACGAGCGGGGCCTCATCTTTGCGTGTCCCGAGGTTCCTTTTGGCCATGATCGCGTCGATCACGATGTCGGGCAGGAGGTCTTTCACGCTTCTCCACGCGGGGTCGACGATCACGGCGATCTCACCGGACTGCCACACCGGCAGGACAGCGGAGAGACCGGGAACGAGCCTCGCCCTGACCTTCTCGACCTCAACAGTGCCGTCATGCACGGCCTCGCAAAATGACACGGAACGCCGTACGCAAAGGGGGTTTTCAGCTTCGAGCATAAGGATGCGCGTTATCCCCGAGCGGTAGAGCCTGTGTGCTATCCCGGATGCCATCTCTCCGGCCCCTTTGATGAGGACTACCGTATCCGTGATCCTTTGGTCTGTGCCGGGCATTCCCCGATACCTCCTTATAAGTCTTCAACCCCTGTCTTTCTCAACGCTGTACCCTTTTCTCTTCAGGTCGCGGACATCATCGTCCGTGTCAATATCGAACAGAACGCCGTCGTCCGCCTCTATACATAGCACATCTTCCTTGTGCTTTTCTATAACTTCACGCAGGCCCTTATCACCCTCAAGGCTTTTCATTTCTTCGATATACGGGGCAACGCTCATCAGGACCGGATGGCCCTTCTTCCCGTTGCATACGGGAACGATTATCGGTTTGCCCGTCCTGCGATACGCCTCGACCATGTCCTTCAGCAAACCCTTTTTTATGAAAGGCTTGTCGCCGAGGTGAAAGAAAACCGCCTCTGCGCTGCGTATGCAGCTAAGGGCCGCTTTGATGGAGCTCGACATGCCCGAACGATGGTCCTCATTATGGACCACGGTAACGGAAAGGCCGTGGAGCTCCCCGGTTATCTCCGACATGTGCGGGCCGGTCACGACGACAACATCGCCGAGCTCCGCCTCTATGAACGGAACGACTGACATGCGGATCACTGCCTCGGAATCTATCTTCAAGGTAAGTTTATTGAAACCCAGCCTCCGGGAAGACCCGGCGGCCAGGACCACGGAACAGATCTCTCTCATAGGGTACACGCGCCGCCGCAATACATTTTTATTTTTCCCCGATAACCTGCACCAGGCCGGCGATGAGACGGTCGATATCTGCGCCGTGGACCTGTGCAGCCTGCTCAATGGTCTCGAAAAGGGCGGCCTCGCAGCCGGCGCACCCGAGACCGAGGTCCTCGAAAACCTTTATGGACCCGGGATATCTGGTCAATACCTCGTTAACAGACATCTTCCTGTCGATCATCCCTTTCTCCGTCCCGGCAGCGGCCACGTGATACACGGCCAAAATTTTTAGAATACGTCCGCGGAAAAAATGTATATATCTGTGTCTTTCGATTTCCACGTATCTTTCGGCAGGCCGGCCTTATAGCAGGTATACTCCAGGAACTCGGTCCTGTTCCAACCCTGCTCGGTGGCCACCTGCGGAAGCAGAAGGCCCGAGTGGACCCCCTTTTCTATATACAGTCCGTGTACGCCGACCGCGATCTCCTCGACACTTCTGATTTTTTTCATGGGCGTCAGGACAGAGATCTCGAAATCACAGTCTGCCCACTCATCCTTTGTAACGGGCGCGAACCGGGGGTCGCTGAATGCCGCGTGGACTGCCATCTCTTTTACCGTTTCATGCAGCGGCAGATACCCCCGCACGTAGCCGATGCACCCCCGTAAATCCCCGCGGTTCTTAATCGTGACAAAAGCGCCGCACTCTTCCTTGAGAGAGGCGGTCAGTTCGACCGGGGCGCACTCTCTCCCGAAAAGCACGCCTTCGATGGCATCTTTCACAAGCTTTCTAAGCCTTTCCTTTTCCTCTCCTGAAAGCGCCATGGTCGATCCCGTCAGGTCTTATTCTTGAACAATACGGCGGACACGTATCCGACAACGCCGCTGCGGTCTCCCGACACATCGCCCGAATTTGCGTATTTGAGGATAGAGCTCCCATGCGCGCCCAATCTTGCGGCAGCCATCATGGCGGTTATCATGGGGCCCGCGCCGCACGCCTGGGCCTTTTCCGTCCGGGTGTCGCGCACCATTCCCGCGATATCGAAATTCTTCAGGTGCCCTATCGTCACGGCATCTATCTTTACCGCGGCATCATACGGGTAATAGTGGGACAGGTCCGTGCTCGCGACGATCAGGAAACGTTTGCCGCTTGCGGATATGACGTGTTCGATCACTCCGGCCGCCTCTTCGTAAATACCCTCATCCGCCGCCCCGACGAGCAGCGGCAGCAGCAGGAAATCCTTGTATATACACTGGAGAAAAGGCAGCTGGACCTCGAGAGAGTGTTCGCCCTTATGGACCTCCCTGTTTGCCCGGATAGGGCCGCCTGCCCCCGCAAGCTCCGCCGCCGATGCCGCGTCTATCGCGATATCGCCGAGCGGCGTCCTGAACGCCCCCTCATCCCATACGGCAATCCCCTGAAAATAGGCCCTGTGGCTCGGGGCGATAACGATAACCGTATCGAATGTTTGCGCGGACACGGCCTTGTACCCGCAGGCGGCCACCTGCCCGGAATATACATACCCCGCATGCGGCGAGATGACCGCACGGATATCCGAAGGCGGTGTCCCAACGTCGGCAGACTTCAAGTAATTCGCGATGTCCCTCTTCAAGGTCGCCGGATTATCAGGATAGAACATCCCGCTCACGGCCGGCTCGCGTATATTCGTCATATCGCACCTTCTGAAGTCCATTATAGCATATTATTCCCCTGACAGCGCAGCGGGCGAGAGAGAGTGTTTACCTGAACGATATCAGGTCGGTCCGGCTAATGGTCACCTGGCCTGATAGTCTCGGAGCATTCAGGAGATGCCAGACTGTGTACTGTTCCGGATACAGCCCCTCTGCGGAGATGCCGTCCACAGGGACAATGACCTTGCAACCGCGAAACGCCGCTCCGCTCGCGGTATACAACACTGCGCCGTGAGCGGCCGTACCGGTAACAATGACGGTTGTCACCCCGCTTGTCTTCAGGATATTTTCAAGGTCGGTCCCGATGAATTTATCGGGGCCGGAGGTCACGGAACGCTCACCTGGCTTCGCCGCCAGGGCCGGGGCCACGTCACCTATCCGGGATCCGATTGTCAGGCTGTAGACCACCGGGACCCCGGCGTTGCGGGCCCGCAGTGCCAGCTTCTCTACGGCAGGTATCGACGATATGCACCTCGGGCGTCTCTCGTTGTTGCATACCTGCTTGTTAAAGTCGAGCAGAAGAAGCATGGTCCGCGAACTGTCAGCTTCCACGGTCTGGATCTTCGGCGCAGGTGGTATTTTGACCTGGTCCCACGCCTCGATAACTGTTTCACCGAACACAGGCGCAACCCAGAAAGCAGCTAAAATAAGCACGCCGATCACATGCAGTCCCTGTATGGACGATCTCTTATTCTTCACGCTATGCCTCCTTTGAACAGTTGTCCCCTCCATATCACGCCCAGTTCGTGAAGTCAGCGCCGGCTACCACGAAATCCGCCGATGCCTCGGCGAGGGTATCTTCGCCATCCGACAATATCACCCGCGCCCTGTGATCTCCCGGAATGGCAGACGTGAGGGTCAGAAGGATGTTGCCCATCCGCTTCTCCTCTCCCGGATGAAACCGGATATCTTTTATCGACATTTGCTTGATGACCGAGCCGTCCGAATCCTCGATGAGGGCTGTCAACCGGGCAGCCCTTTCCGAACTGC
Organism: uncultured Pseudomonadota bacterium; assembly: GCA_937862865.1. Lineage (GTDB taxonomy): Bacteria > Desulfobacterota > Syntrophorhabdia > Syntrophorhabdales > Syntrophorhabdaceae > Delta-02. Next base: position 12,236 of record CALMFJ010000152.1, read on the forward strand.
CCACATTCCTGAAGGAGCACCCGATGTTCACATTGTCACCCGCGGCAAAGAGGGTCCCGGACAGTTCAATAGAAGAGATGAACGATGAGGGAAGAACATGGACGCGGAAGGGCCCGAAGTCCTTTTCTGTTTTCACGCCCGCCAGGTCTCTATAGGTTACCCGTAATGAATCACTGATAACGCGCTCTTCCTGAGGTCGAGGGTCGAGCAGGGTAACATTGAAATAAACCTCCTGCGTCCCTCCCACCCTGAAGCTTTCGAACTGCCATTCGGCTATGGTCGCCTCGCCCTGTTTCTCCAGACGGGACGGTTCCCTCGTGAATGACGCCTCGTCAACCACGACACCGGGCCCGCCGAGCGAACCCGTTATACGAACGTCCTCCATGGGTTTAACCGGTACTGCCGAATGATATACGGGTGTTGAAAAATACCGCGTGCCTTTGTCCCCTCTTTGGGTCCATATCCAGTTCGCCTCGAGATCGATCCCGAAACGCGTGGACCATGAGCCAAGGCCGTTCTTGCCGATCGAGACCACAGACGCGGCAGTGCCGCCGAATTTGTCCAGGTAGGCCAGCCAGTGGTCCTCGGACGTCAAGATCCTCTGTGTTCCATCCATGAAGTGGAAATCAGGATCGTTCAGGGTAAAATCGGCTATGAACGCGGCAACAGGTCCCTTATTGTCGATACATTTTACATGAATATAGTTCGTCACGCCGGGAATAAGAGCGGCATTGATGCTGTGGATGGACGCCCAGCCCTGGCCTTTGCCCACGAGGGTGCCCTCTTCCGATTCCTCCTGGCTCACGTACAGGTAGAACGTATCGTTCGAGGTTATGTTGGCCGAAACGGATACCGGTGAATACGAAGAGATCCTGAGCACCCTGTCGGCATACGACGGGACCATCCAGACGCTGTCACCATCGAAAACGCCTCCCGTGAAGGCATTGACCCCTTTATGGAACCCCTGCGGCCAATCATGAAGTTCGGCAGCTTCGGACGTATCCGTATCGATCCTGACCACGCTGTCCGCATTGTACGGGACCATAAAGACGTAGCGGCCGTCGAAGACGGCGCCGGAGAAGGTATGCTCGGCCTTGCCCAGTTCTTCGGGCCTGTGATAGTGGCCCGACATTTCCCCGGTTTCGGTGTCAATTTTAATGACCTGCCCGGAATAATAAGGGACCATCCAGACGTAGCGGCCGTCGAAGACGGCGCCGGAGAATGCATACTCCACCATCACGTACCCTTCCGGCCAGGTATTGTACCTGTCCATATCACCGGTCACCGTATCCAGTGCGACAACGCTGTCCGCATTGGCCGGGACCATAAAGATCCGGCGGCCGTCGAAGACGGCGCCGGAGAATGCGTGGCCTCCCTTTAAGAACCCCTCCGGCCAGTTGCTGTATGAGGTCATGCGGCCGGTACCCGTGTCGATCCTGACCACGCGGTCGGCATACGATGGTATCATCCAGATCGACGTGCCGTCGAAGACGGCGCCGGAGAATGCGTCGCTTCCTTTGGAAAACCCCTCCGGCCAGTTGTCGAGGAGCGACATCCTGCCGCTCCTTGTATCGATCTTTACAACCCCGTCTGCATTGGCCGGGACCATCCAGATGAACTCGCCGTCGAAGACGGCGCCTGTAAAGGCCTGGTTCCCTTTGCGGAAACCCTTCGGCCAGTCCCCGCAGGCAGTCATTTCTCCGGTGTGTTTGTCAATCTTTACGACACTGTGGGCGTTTGCCGGGACCATCCAGATGAACTCGCCGTGGAAGACGGCGCCTGCAAAGGCCGTCTGGCCCTTCCGGAAGCCCGCAGGCCATTGGGTGTAGCCGGTCACAACCGTCTGCGGGGCAAGCGGCTTTGGCGGTATCGTCCCGCTGAACCCGTACCCGTCCTGGTTAAAAATGGGCGGGGACACCCTGTTCGCAACGTGCTCATCATGAAAAGGCATGAGCGGCCTGCCATCGACACATGCAAGGCCCTCCGACGTGCAGGACACGCGGACCTCCTGTCCCTGTGCAAGAGCGCTTTCCAGGGTGAGTTTGAACGTCGTTATATCGGGAACGTCAAGGCCCGTATGCCGTACCGGCACGGGAAGGCCGTCGGCTGTCACGCTGAACCCGGGACCGCTGCCCGCCGGTTCAGCCATTGCTTTGTCACAGGTTATATATATGGCGTCACCCGCGGTGTTCGTCTTCGCCTGTATGACGGACGGATTCGCGGTCAGCCCGACGCCCTTAAGCAGGATACCGGCCCGAATGGCTTTGTCCCCGTCGGGCGTGACAGTGTCGGGGTCAAGGCTCATCGCCGCTTCAATGCTCACGGGCGGATAGACATGCACGGCACCGGATGTCCGTGAATAAACGGTATTTCCGGACCTGACGGACGCTTCGACACTGTATGTGCCGCATCTTTTGAAATCATAGGTAAACGGGTCCAGTTCCCTGACCGCATCGGCCGCCGTAGCAGGAAGATCGAATTTCATAGAATCCTGATGGATCGTATTGCCCTCGGGGTCTCTCATGACGACCTCCGCGGTAAGCGAAGCCAGGGTATTGGAACTGTTTTGAAATTCGAGCGTAAACCCGACCGTGCCGGTTTCATTTGAACAGCAGTAAGCAGGGCCTGCGGAAAGTTTTAAATTTTCCACCGCGATGGTGGGCACTATTGAAAATGCTATCTTTCGCTCATCGAGGAGACTGCCGTCGGCCGCATCCACAGCGGATAGGCGTATGCTGTAGGGGCCCGGAGGGTTCGTCCCGGTATTCCACGACAGTGTGACAGGTGCACAGGCGCCGGCGCCAAGATCGACGGATAGCACGGTATCGGGGGCGGCGGGGTCTGCGACACGGCCCCGGGAATCCCACACACGGGCTTCCACGACTACATTCCGGGAAAGATCTGACCGGTTGTCGATGGCCGAATATATCTGCACCGTCTCATTGGACACATATTTTTTCCTGTCGGTATTCGCCGACTGCACTGTCACATCCCTGTCCGCAGGGGAACCGGAGGGTTCGGGCGCGGCTGACGCACTGGCCTTCCGGCGGGAAACGAGGGATATCTTGGAGCGCCGGGCTTTTTCGCGCTTCTCACCCTTTGCGTCTGCCGCGGTCTGCCCGGGCCCCGCAGGCTGGGGTCCGTGTACGGTCAGGTCCCCCGGGCCGGGCCGGGGTGCTCCCGGAAAAGCCTCCGGCGGTTCTTTGCCCGGCTCTTCGGGAATCGGGGCCTCTTCCGGACGCTCCGGCATCTCGCCAAAAAGATCGAACGTCCCCAGGGCCAGAACGGTCGAATAGACATCGTCACCCCACGAACCATTTTCGGATTGGGCGGCCAGGATGTATTCCCTCGCCCGTTCAAGGGCCTCCGAAACATCCGGGACGCCATGAAGCGCGCTGTACACAAAGGCCGTTTCCCTGGCCGTTGACACCGGGTCGCCGAATCCCCCATCGTCGTGTTGCCCCGACAGGAGATAGCGAACGGCCTTCTCGACAACGGCAGGTTTCCCGGGCACCTCATCAGGACACTGCCTGAGCGTCGTCAGCGCCATCGCTGTCAGCACGGCCGTGCTGGCGCCGCCGGGTGCGCCCCAGCCTCCGTCACTGTTTTGATGAGAAATCAGATAGTGAAATGCTTTCGTGCTCGAAGAAGAGTTCCGGTAGAACAATTGACCATCCCGGCAAAATTAAAGTAGATTCTGATTATAACCGCCGCCGGAAAAACCGTCAAGAGCATTGTGGGCCCGGCATCTGCACAACAGCCTGTAACTATAGCAAAATCGCTATTTCTTCGAATCAATGATGATCGTCACGGGCCCGTCATTCACAAGCGCCACGTCCATATGTGCCTGGAACACACCGCTTTGCACGTTTGCCACGCGCTTTCCGGCACGCTCGACAAAGGCTTCGAACAGCTCTCGCGCCTGTACGGACGGCATCGCCTCCGAGAAGGAAGGCCTCCGGCCTTTCGTGCAATCACCATACAGGGTAAATTGCGACACGAGAAGCAATCCGCCATTCACATCGAGCAGCGACTCATCGAACTTGCCGTCCTCCTTTTCAAAGATCCTCAAGTTGACGATCTTATCGATGAGCCAGTCCATCCCCTCTCCCGTGTCGTCCCGCGCAAACCCCAGCAACACGACAAGGCCCCGGCCGATACGGCCTGCACATTCATTGTCGACAGACACAGATGCTTCCTTGACCCGCTGAACAACGGCCCGCATACCTTAAAGCCCTCCGTTCCATGAAAAAAGGGCCCGTGAACGGGCCCTTCTGTTGATTGCGGTGCGCATCGCCTATTTTTCCTGGGCTTCTTTCTCGCGCTTTGCGGCTTCTACGATCTTTTCGGAGATCTGCGCCGGCACTTCTTCATAATGCGAGTATTCCATGGTGAACGTGCCGCGGCCGCCGGTCATGGACCTTAAGTCGGGGGCGTACCGCAGGACCTCGGCCATCGGGACGACGGCCTTGACCACCTGGTTGCTGCCCTTCGTTTCCACACCCATTATCTTGCCTCTGCGCGAGTTCATATCACCCATGATGTCGCCCATGTTCTCGTCAGGAACGATCACTTCCATTTTCATGATGGGTTCGAGCAGGACCGGTTTACACTGCTCCAGGCCTTTCTTGAAGCCCATCGATGCCGCGATCTTGAAAGCCATTTCAGAGGAGTCGACATCGTGATACGAACCATCATACAGGGTGACCCTGAAATCGATGACGGGATACCCGGCAAGGATACCCTGGTTCATGGCCTCGACGATGCCCTTTTCGACAGCGGGGATGTACTGTCTCGGTATCGCCCCGCCGACAATCTTGTCCACGAACTCGAAACCTTCGCCGCGGGGCTTGGGGCCCATCTCGAGCCACGTGTCGCCGTACTGCCCCTTGCCGCCGGACTGTTTCTTGTATTTGCCCTGGATCTTGCACGATCCTTTAATGGTTTCTTTATAGGGGACCTTCGGGTCCTTCAACTCAACTTCGACGCCGAATTTACGCTTCATCCTTTCGACAACAACCTCTATATGCACCTGGCCCATGCCGGAAAGGAGGAACTCCTTCGTCTGCTCATCCCGCGAATATTTGATCGTCTGGTCTTCTTCGATGAGCCGCGCAAGCGAGGTGTTGAGCTTGTCCTCGTCCCCTTTCGCCTTCGGCTGAAGCGAGAACGAGATGACGGGGTTCGCCACGGTCACACCCTCATACCTGACCGCCGCTTTCTCGTCGCACAGAGTATCGCCGGTCTGGACATCCTTCAGCTTCGCAACGACAGCTATATCACCCGCACTGGCGGCCCCTGCGGGTTTCTGTTTCTTCCCGACGAGATAGAAGATCTGGCCGATGCGCTCTTTCTCGTCTTTGAGCACGTTGAGGACGGTCATGTCCGGATGGACCTCACCGGAATAAACCCGGAACATCGTCAGTTTACCCGCAAACGGGTCGGTGATGGTCTTGAAAACAAGGGCGCTGAACGGCTGGCCGGCGGACTGCTCGCGGACCATCTTCTCCCCGTTCTTCGGGTTGATGCCCTCGATCTCCTTCCTGAAGGTCGGGGCCGGAAAGAGCTTCACAATATTGTCGAGCAGGGCGTTTATGCCGATATTCTTCGCGGCCGATCCGCAGAAGACCGGTACGATCTTGCCGTCCGCGATCCCGGCCTTGAGGCATTTCTCGATCTCCTCGGGTTTGATCTCGTCGCCGTTGAGGTAACGCTCCATGACCTCGTCGTCCATCTCGACAGCCGTCTCGACGAGCTGCTCGCGGTACTTCTGGGCGATGTCGGCTGCATCGGCGGGTATATCCGCCGTATCGAAAGCACCCGACACGTCACCCTTATACATGTACGCCTTCATGGAAAGAAGGTCGATTATTCCCCTGAAGTTCTCCTCCTGCCCGATGGGCACCTGGACGGCGAGGCATGTCTTGTCGGTGAAATTCTTCTTGATATCCTCGACGGTCCTCGCAAAATCCGCCCGCTCCCTGTCCATTTTATTGATGAAGATCCCGGCGGTTGCACCGAACTCGTTGGCATATCCCCAGACCTTCTCGGTCTGCACCTTGACGCCCGACACTGCGCTCACGACGATGATGGCGCCGTCGACCACCCTCATGCAAAGCTTCGCGTCGGATATGAAGTTATCATCACCCGGCGTATCGAGGAGATTGATCTTGTTCTTGCCCCACTCGAAACAGGCAAGTGCGGAAGAGATCGTGATCTTCCGTTCCACTTCCTCCGGCTCATAATCCATCAATGACGTGCCGTCGTCGACACTGCCGAGCCTCGTGTTCTCACCCGCCAGAAAGAGCATTGCTTCGACGATAGAGGTCTTCCCCTCGCCGCCATGAGAAAAAATCCCAACATTCCTGATCGCGTCAGGCTCGTACTTTTTCATCAAAAACTCCTTTCGATACGCTTAAAATCGTTTAAAAGTCAGTGAATTTAACACGATTTTCCGTCAGAAATCAAGCGTAAACCGGAAAGAGGAGCGTAAGGGAACGACATGAGGTGCTTCGAGTCTTGACTCCCTAACAGTTTTATGTTTAAGTAGTAATTTCAAATTAGAACAAGGGACGAACGATGAAAAGAACTTATCAGCCGCACAACAAAAGCAGAAAAAGAACGCACGGGTTCCTCGTACGCATGAGAACAGCCTCAGGGCGTGATGTGATAAGGCGCAGACGTGCTAAGGGACGCAAAAGTCTGGCGGTCTAAAGGCCCTTTTAGACGTGAAAACTTATGCGGCGGCTTATTACCCGGAAGCCGCTTAATTTATATCTGATGACCCGCACCTTGACGAAGCAAGAAAGGCTCAAAAAGGGGGATTTCCGAGGCGCAAAATGGACACGATGCTCAGAGACGGCGCATTTTGTCCTCTTCGCCACAGTCAACGGGCGCGATATCAGACGATTTGCCGTCACCATACGCAAGAAAACGGGGGTTGCAGTCGTGCGCAACAGGGTGAAGAGGGTCGTGAAGGAATTCTTCCGTTTAAACAAAGACCTCTTCATAGAAGGATCGAACAACCTTATAAGGGTTAAGGGACTGCCGGACGAACTGTCTATGAGTGTGATGGGACCGGAACTTGAGGCCCTTCTTTCCGCAGCATCTGCGCACAGAAGCATCAGGTAATGAAAAAGATCATCATCTTCACTGTAAAGCTATACAGGGCGGTATTCTCTGCTTTTTTGCCCGTCCAATGCCGGTATTTTCCGACCTGTTCCCAGTACATGATCGAAGCTGTCGAAAAGTGGGGCGTGTGGAGAGGCATGCTCCTCGGCATCAAGCGCATTCTAAAGTGCAACCCTCTCTTCCCGGGCGGATACGACCCGGTACCCTAACCGGAGGTAATGAATGGATAAACGCACCATCATAGTGCTTGTGGTCACAATGGCCATGCTTTTTGTGTTCCAGACGTACTTCATGCCAAAGGAAGCCCCTCAGCAGCAAAAACCGCAGGCGCAGACGCAGACGCAGCCGACCCCTCCGGCCGACAGTGCAAAACCGGCGGACAAAGCAATACCCCGGAAGGGCCCGGGAACGGCACCCGGAAAGGATCAGGGTACGTCCACACCTGCCGCTGGAACTACGGATAAGAAGGCAGCCAGGACGATCGCCGTATCCACGCCATACCTCGACGTGACGCTGACGGACCTTGGCGGGGGCATCTCGAGCGTAAAGCTGAAGAAATACAAGGCGACCGTTAAAGGCCCCGAAGAAAAGGAAATAATCGAGAAAGTCGCGCCATACAGCTACAATCCGACCGTCTACGCGAACAGTGCCCAGGACAGGGTCTACTTCAAGGCGGACAAGGACAGGCTGGCCGTGACCGATACATCGGCCACTCTCACGATGACAGGCGATCTCCCGGACGGGACCAGGATCAAGAAGACGTACACCTTCTATCCTGACAATTACGTC
>CALMFJ010000153.1 GCA_937862865.1 uncultured Pseudomonadota bacterium
GCCTGTTATACAATACTTCCATGACAAAGATCGCGCAGGACTCACCGGACGGCAGGCTTGCCGCTTTTCTTCTGGACCAGAGGCTGATCTCGCAGGAGGCGCTCGACAAAGCCCTCGAGGTACAGCGCGCAAGCGGCGGATACTTGAGTGAGATCCTTGTCAATAAAGGATTGATAGCGGAAGACGATGTTGCCTTTTCCCTCTCGGAGGAATTTGGCATGAAGCTCCTGTCTTCACAGGATGGCCCCGTGCAGGCCGTCGAGGACCAGGAGCTCAAGAAGCTCATACCGAAACAATTCGCCCTGAGGAACCTTATCTTTCCCGTCTCCCGGAAGGACAATATCTTCACCTGCATCATGTTTAACCCTCTCGACGTCATGCTGATCGATGAATTGAAAAAGATCACGGGGTGTCAGGTGAAGCCGGTGGTCGCCACGCGGTCGGACATCTTAAGGGCGATCGAAGGGTTTTACGATACGGGCACTGTATCCCGGAAATTCCACCGCGAAAGCCACTCCATAAACAGCATCGAACTGCAGTCGCCGTCGGGTATCGATGAAACGATGGGTGTTGAAGGCATGGTCGCGCGCGCAAAGACCGCCCCCGTGATCAAGCTCGTCGATCTCATGCTCTGGCAGGCGATCGACAAACGTGCGTCCGATATCCATCTCGAGCCGTTCGAGGACCGCATTTCGCTCAGGTACCGGATCGACGGGAAACTTTACGAGATGACCGCTCCGCCCAAGCACATGCACCTTCCCATCGTTTCGCGGATCAAGATACTGTCACGGCTCGATATCTCCGAAAAGCGCCTGCCCCAGGACGGGACGTTCATGGTGAAGATCCATGACCGGACGATAGACCTCAGGATATCGGTCGTCCCCACCATATACGGGGAAAAGGTCGTCCTGCGCATCCTCGACCGGACAGGGGTTGTGTTCGACCTCGCGCAGATGGGCTTTGAAGAGGATGATCTCGAAAAGCTGAAGAAAGCGATTTTCAGCCCATACGGCCTCGTATTCCTCACCGGGCCGACGGGCAGCGGAAAATCAACGACCCTCTATGCCATCCTCCAGGAGATCAAATCGACCGAAAAGAACATCGTCACCGTCGAAGACCCCGTCGAATACAGGCTGCAGGGGATCAACCAGGTGCAGGTGAAACCGGAGATCGGGCTGACATTCGCCTCATCATTGCGGGCGTTTCTCCGGCAGGACCCCGACATCATGCTCGTTGGAGAGGTGCGGGACCTCGAAACGGCAGAAATATGCGTCAGGTCCGCCCTGACCGGCCATCTCGTTCTCTCGACGCTCCATACGAACGATGCCCCGTCGGCGGTCACCCGGCTCATGGACATCGGCGTCGAACCATACCTCCTCGCGCCGACCCTCCTTGCCGTCGTCGGCCAGAGGCTCGTCAGGAAGCTCTGCCCCGAGTGCAAAGAGGCCTGCGCCCCGGAAAAGAAAGACCTCGGGCTCGGAAAGATCGACACGGATGTCATCTATCGCCCGAAAGGATGCCCCGCGTGCAACAACACGGGATACCGCGGCAGGACCCTCGTAGCCGAGGTAATGTCCACCTCGGAAGAGTTGAAAACCTTCATCACCCACAACATCTCATACCGCGATATGCACAGGCGTGCACGCGAGCTCGGCATGAAGACCCTCTTCGAATCCGGCCTCAGAAAGGTCGAAAAAGGCATCACAAGCCTTGACGAGGTGATGCATGTGGCGTTTGGAATATAAACGGCTTACAGAATAAGACAATTCCTTCGGAAACGTAAAAAAGTTTTCAATTTTTCTGTTGTATTGTATCCGGCATGACCCTCTGCCGGTCGTCATTCCGGCGCTTGACGGCGGAATCCAAGGTTTTGTTTTATTTATTTTTAGCGTGAGAAATGCCTTACGTCTCACGCCTTACCATTTTTGGATTCACGATTTCGGATTTTCGATTTACGGTTTACGGTTAATCAATTTTTACGACTTCGTACGTTCTTTTCCCACCGGGGGCGTTGAAGTTTACTTCATCGCCGACGGTCTTTCCCATGAGGGCCCGGCCGAGGGGTGAGGTGATCGATATGGTGTTCTTCTTGATGTCGGATTCGTAGGGACCGACTACCCGGTACAGTGATTCTTCGTCCGTGTCCAGGTTCAGCAGGTGGACCGTGCAACCGAACTCGACGGTTTCCCCGTCACGCTTCCGTGAGTCAACGATCTCCGAATTCCTGAGCTGCTCCTCGATCTCGGCCACCCTCTGCTGAAGGAACTGGAATTCCTCCCTGGCGGCATCATACTCGGCATTCTCCGAAAGGTCACCGTGTTCGCGCGCTTCCTCGATCGCCTTCAAGATCTGCGGGCGCTTGACGCTCAGCATGTTCTCATGCTCTTTCTTCAATGCCTCGTAGCCTTCCCTCGTAATTGGTACTTTCATTCCTGCTCCGGTTATGTTCAGTGGCGTAAAAGAGTACCTTAAGGCGGCACAAATTATCAACAGATTTGTGTCGGCGCCGGGCCCACCCTGTGCCGGTGGGAAGAATAAATATCCCTGAACGGGGACGGCACGGAAAAGTTGCGGAAACATCGATAAAATCAGGAAAAAATCCTTGACAAGATCGTTGACTTCCCAGTATAACTGACTAAAGTGGTAAAGGGTGTAAAAAGGTGGGAGATTGTTCACAGGACGATACGAATACTCCATCGATGACAAAAGCAGGGTGAGCATCCCGGCTAAATTCAGGGAAGTCCTTTCCTCAAGCGCCGACTCCCGTCTCATCCTTACTATTCTCGATGGCTGCATAGTGGCTTATCCCTACCAGGAATGGCTCCACATCCAGGACAAAGTCTCCGCCTCCGGGCCTATGCGTAAAGAACAGCGGGCATTCCTGCGCTACTTCTATTCCGGTGCGACCGAGTGCACCTTCGATAAGCTGGGGAGGATACTTATTCCCCAGACACTCAAGGCAGATGCGCACATACAGAAGAACGTCGTTATCGTCGGCGTCGGAAAGAAAATAGAAGTCTGGGCAAAAGAAAAATGGGAGGAACTGGTGCGGCTGGCCACTGCCGATCCTGATCAGATAGCTGATATCGTATCGGAACTCGGTCTTTGAGCGGCCGGGAACATATCTCAGTTCTCCTCCGGGAAGTACTTGAAAACCTGATCAGCAATGAAAGCGGCGTATTCGTCGACGCGACTGTCGGCGGTGCGGGACATGCTCTCGGCTTGCTGAGCAGAAACGGTAAATTACACTTAATAGGTTTTGATAGAGATCAGGAAGCGTTAGAACGGGCGCGGGAAGTACTAAAGGGATATAGCGACCGGATAACTTTACTGAGAGGCAACTTCGGGGACATGAAGAGTTTGCTCCACAGTGCAGGGGTGAAATCTATTGACGGGGCCCTCTTTGATCTCGGCATATCAAGCTATCAACTGGCAAGCGGCAGGGGATTCAGTTTCAACGATGACGAGGAACTCGATATGAGGATGGACAGAGGTCAGGACCTTACTGCATACCATATCGTCAATTCGTACCGGCAGGAGGAAATCGCCAGGATCCTTTATGAATACGGGGAAGAATGGCAGTCACGCAGGATAGCGAAGACTATCTTCGAGGACCGTAAAAAAGACCGGATACGGACGGGGCGCCAGCTCGCCGAGATAGTCGCTTCGGTGAAGAAGCGGACCGGGAAGGTACATCCGGCCACAAAAACTTTTCAGGCATTGAGGATTGCCGTCAATGATGAACTGGGGAGCCTCGCGAAGGGGATGGACGGTGCGATAGAACTCCTGTCGCCCGGATCGAGAATAGGCATCATAACGTTTCATTCCCTCGAGGACCGGATCGTCAAAGAGCGTTTTCGCAATGACGAGGCCCTGACGGTCGTGACCCGCAAGCCTGTCCGGCCGGGGCTCGACGAGATCCGGTCAAACCCGCGCTCGCGCAGCGCCAAACTGCGCATCGCACAGAAAAAATAGTGGGGGTGCACCATGATGTACAGGCCGAGAAAGATATACATAGACACATCGGGGGACAAGCTGTTTGACGGCTTGAAGCCCATCCTCTTTCTGGGGTTCGTGATCGTGTTTGTCATCATTGTAAGCTGCCTGCTCGTCAACGCCCACAGCCGCGCACGCCAGGACCTTATTGAAACCCTTACACTGGAGCGCCAGATGCGGGAAACACATCAGAAACTGGCATCCGACATGGCAGGCGTCACACAGTCACGGCTCCTTGCTTTGAAAGCAAAAGAAAGGCTTGGCCTTACGAAACCAAAGGATGAAGAGGTTCTCGTTTTGAAATGAACAAACAGGCGACCAGGAAGGCCTTCATTGTATGCGCGTTCATCGGGCTCATGTATGCAGGGATTGCGTTCAACGTTCAGGACCGTATCTCCATGAAGAGAACGTCGGGGCCGCCTGCCGCAAAGGCCCCGCAGAGCCTCAGCATCGCCGCGCCGCAGGCAAAACCAGGCCCGATAACCCAGAAAAAGGCCCTGATCGCTGATAGCAGCACCGGTATTGAGCCCGTATTCCTCATCGCCGTCCCTGTCATCGCCTTTGCGATACGGGAAAACCTTCTGGAAAAAGACGGCATGATCGTCGTTCAGAAGGATGAGGGCGATGCGTCTTCGGTCTACCTCAAGAAGCCTCTGGATATATTGAAGGACAAGGACAAGAATGGCCTTAAGGCGATCTCGCGCATTGTCGGAAAAAAGAACATCGAGGTCTTTTTGATCAGGCAAGGTGTAAAAATTCCTGATAAATCCCTGTCTGTTGATAGTATCACCGGAATTGGTTACAGTATTGACCGGAATTTGCTTGTCAATATGTACAACCAGTATGTCGGTGAAGGCTTCGCTTCCCTCATGCCTTATGCCTCTGGCGGTTTTGAAGTCTCAAGAAAAAATAACGGGTTCCAGATCAATGCTGTCCGGAACGAAAAGGGCCTGGAGAATGTGGAGGCCGGACCGGCCTTTTCCATGCCGGACCTTTCGGGACTTTCCATGAAAGCGGCCCTTGACAGGATATCATCGAAGGCCGAGGTGAAAATATACGGTTCGGGCACTGTGGTCGATCAGTCCCCAAAACCGAGGGAGAGGGTTGAAAAAGACACCCGCTGCATTCTTTACGGGAGGTCATACCAGAAGTGAAGCTCGCCGGCATAATAAAGGGAATAGACACGATTCGAGTCCGCGGCAACACCTCCCTCGAAATAACGGGCATCACGAAAGACTCCCGCAATGTTACGCAAGGCTCCCTCTTCTTCGTGACACACGCGAGCAGTGCGTTTATTGAAGATGCGTCCAGGCGGGGCGCCGGTGCGGTCGTCACCGACGGCGAGATAAACGAACCGTTCGGCTGCATCGTTCATGTCGGGGATGTCATGAGGGCCCTTGGCCAGGCGGCATCCAACTTTTACCAGCACCCGTCGCGCAAGGCCCATGTCACGGGGATCACCGGAACGAACGGCAAAACGACAATAACGTACCTTATCGAATCGATCTTCCGCGCTGCCGGCAAAGAACCGGGCGTGATCGGCACCATCTCATACCGCTACGCCGGCAAGGCCTTTAAGGCGGCCAACACGACCCCGGGGGCCAGCGAGACGAACAGCCTCTTGAGCGACATGGTCGGCTCAGGTGTGAGCCACGTCATCATGGAAGTATCGTCCCACGCACTGGACCAGGCACGTGTCGAAGGGATCGATTTCGACATCGCGATATTTACAAACCTCACGCACGACCACCTGGATTACCACGGCACTTTTGAGAACTACGCGGCAGCGAAAAGGCTCCTTTTCGAGGATTATCTCCCGCGAAGCAGGAAAAAGAAAAGATATGCCGTCATGAATATTGATGATCCCTCGATAAGGGATTTCATTATAGCCGCGCCTGTAACAATGCTCTCTTACAGCACGCGGGGCTTTGCCGATGCCTGCCTTTCGGCATACTCCGAAAGCATCGATGGCCTGACTCTCACCATAAGCCTTCCGGGGAAAGAGATCCCCATCGCCACACCCTTAATTGGCATGTTCAATGCCTCCAACATCCTTGCCGCAACACTGTCAGGCCATGCAGCGGGCATATCGCACCGCGCAATCAAAGAGGGCATCGAGCGCGTAAAAGGCGTTCCGGGAAGATTAGAACGGGTTGCCAACGACAGGGGCATTTCAGTCTTTGTGGATTATGCGCATACCCCGGACGCCATCAAGAACGTGCTTTCACTCCTTGGACGCCTCAAGGGGGGAAAGCTTATTGTCGTCTTTGGATGCGGGGGCAACAGGGACGCCGCGAAGAGGCCCATCATGGGCGCGCTGGCTTCCCGGCTCGCGGATGAAGTGATCATCACATCGGATAATCCGCGAAACGAAAACCCGGCCCGGATCATCGCCGATATCGCGCGCGGGGTCGAGGGAAAAAGGTACAGGATCATCGAAGACCGGAAGGAGGCCATCTTCGAGGGCATCCGCGCGGCGCGGCGCGGCGATGTCGTGCTTGTGGCAGGCAAGGGGCATGAGGATTACCAGATCGTGGGGGACAGCATCCTGCATTTCAGCGATCGTGAGGTTGTCGAGGAGTGTTTCCATGTGGCGACTTGAGGACATCATCACGGCTGTAAAAGGCACGGTCCTCAAAAAGGACAGGGACGTCTTTGCGAGAATATCCACGGACTCCCGCACGATCGGGGAGGGCGAGCTTTTCATCCCTATCGTGGGGAAATCCTTCGACGGCCATGCGTTCATCGAGCAGGCGCTGCAGGCATCCCGCGGCGGTACCCTCTGCAGGAACGACTACCCGGTGTCCCTTGCCGACGCCCGGGGGACGGTCATCCTTGTCGAAGACACAAACCAGGCGTTGCTCGACATTGCACGGTTCAAGAGGGAAAATCTTTCCGGGAAATTCATCTCCATTACGGGAAGCAACGGCAAGACAACGACCAAAGAGATCCTTGCGGACATGTTGAAAAAGAGGTTCAACGTTCACTACAACGAGAAGAACCTGAACAACCTGATCGGCGTGCCTTTGAGCATCCTCGCCATCGCGGGAGAGCCCGACGCGTGCATCCTGGAACTCGGCACGAACATGCCCGGCGAGATAAAACGGCTCGCGGTGGCCACCGACCCGGACATCTCCCTCATCACGAACGTCAACCCGTCGCACCTTGAAGGGCTTGCATCGCTCGAAGGGGTCCTCGAAGAAAAGCTCGATCTCTTCCGCTGCACGAGGCCCCACGGGAAGATCCTCGTCAACATCGACGACCCGGGAATCGCGGCGCGGTACCGGCAAACAGGCCATAGCGCGGTAACGTTCGGGATCAAAAATGATGCCTACTACCGCCTGCGCATGATACGCGACCTCGGCTGGGAGGGTTCCGTCATCTCTATAATCTCCCCGGTCGGGACCATAGAGGCACGGACGTCGCTTTTGGGCACGCACAACCACTACGACCTGCTTGCCGCCGCCACCGTCGCTTCCGTCATGGGCGTCGACCATCAGTTGATCGCAGAAGCGATCGAAGAGTTCACCTCATACGACAAGCGCCTTCAGCCCATCAAAAGCTCCCGCGGTTTTGTCATAATCGACGATACATACAATGCGAACCCCTCTTCTGTGGAATGGGCCATACGGACGCTGGCCGATCTCCCGTCGGACGGCAGGAAAGCAGTCGTGCTTGGCGGGATGAAGGAACTGGGAAAAGAAAGTGTCTTCTATCACGGGGAAATAGGCAGGTTCCTCAAGACAATGAAGCATATCGACCTGATCGCCCTCTTCGGCGAGGAGACCGGGGATACGTTCTCCGAACTCGGCAACGGGCAGGCTGAACATTTCAATGACAAGGAACAGCTGATCGACTACCTGAAAGGGCGCCTGAAACCCGGCGACACCGTCCTCATCAAGGGATCACGGGCATTTAAGATGGAGGAAATCGTGGAGGCCCTGAAGTAATGCTCTATTACCTGCTCTATCAGCTGCACGGGAAGATCAGCGCATTCAACGTTTTCCGGTATATAACGTTCAGGGCCGTTCTCGGGATACTGTCGGCCCTCATCATCAGCTTCATCCTTACGCCCTATGTCATCCGGAAATTCCACGAATGGAAGATACGCAGCGGCAAGCGCGAAGACGTCCCTGACCGCCACGAGGCGAAAAAGGAAACACCGACGATGGGCGGGTTCGTTATCCTTATCGCGACCGTCATACCCACGCTCCTCTGGGCGGACCTCACCAATTATTACATATGGGTCGTCATCTTTTCCCTCGTCTCGTTCGGGTTGATCGGGTTCATGGACGACGTGAAAAAGCTCCGCGGGATAAACGGGAAAGGCATCACCGGACGGACGAAGCTGTCTCTGCAGCTCTTGTTCGCGGCCTGCATAGGCGCAATGATCTTCTTCAAGTACGGCTTCAACACGCAGCTGACCATACCTTTCTTCAAGACTCTCCTGCCCGACCTCGGGGTCTTTTACATCGCCCTGTGCATCTTCATGATCGCGGGGACCTCGAATGCAGTGAACCTGACCGACGGGCTGGACGGCCTCGCCATCGGCCCGGTCCTGACGGTCTGCACAACCTTCATGATATTCTGCTATCTCGTAGGAAATGCGATCTTCTCGCAGTACCTCCAGATATTTTTCGTCAAAGGCGCCGGAGAGCTCACCGTTCTGTGCGGCGCGATGCTCGGGGCGGGTATAGGCTTCCTCTGGTACAATGCTCACCCGGCGGAACTTTTCATGGGCGACACGGGATCGCTTTCGCTCGGCGCCGCGCTTGCCACCATCGCCGTCATCATCAAACAGGAATTCCTTCTCGTTATCGCGGGCGGAATATTCGTCCTGGAAACCCTGTCGGTGATCATCCAGGTCTACTCCTTCAAACTCAGGGGGAAAAGGGTCTTCAGGATGGCACCCATCCACCACCACTTTGAACTGAAAGGGTGGAACGAGGAAAAGATAGTTGTCCGGTTCTGGATCATCTCGGTGATCCTTGCTCTCATTGCTATGAGCACGCTGAAGTTGAGGTAAAATGGAAATACCTGATCGCATACTCATCGTCGGACTCGGCACTTCAGGGGTCGCCGCCGCCCGGTTCCTTTCCCGCCTCGGGAAGACGATCGGGATCGCCGACGAAAAGAGCGAAAACGAGCTCGGCGCGGCACTTGCCTCCCTCGAAGGGACCGCATACACCGGCCATTTCGGCCCGCATCGCGAGGCGGATTTCACCGCCTACCCCCTGATCGTCCTGAGCCCCGGGGTCGACACGGAGCTGCCCGTCGTTCGGGAAGCCCGCAAGGCGGGCGTCCGGGTTATAGGGGAGATGGAGCTCGCATCATCCTTCGTGAAGGACCCCATAATAGCGATCACAGGAACGAACGGGAAGACAACGACGACAAGTTTCATCGGCGAGATATTCACGAAGGCGCTCGGGCCCTGCTTCGTGGGCGGGAACATCGGCAACCCGCTCATCAATTACGTGACGGAGGGAACGAGGTCTCCGGCCGTCATCGTCGAGGTGAGCAGCTTTCAGCTCGAAACGATAGAAAGCTTCAGACCGTCGACCGCGCTCCTTCTCAACATTACCGAGGACCACCTCGACCGTTACCGCAGCTATGAGGAATACAAGGCCGCAAAATACCGCATCTTCGACAACCAGGCGGGCGGGGACAATGCCATTGTCAAGGAAGGGCTCGATGTCCCGATGAAAGGCTCGCCGCGCATAGTTACGTTCTCCGCCGCAGAAGAAGTTAAGGAGGGGGCGTTCGCGAAGGACGGGATGCTGCATGTACGGCTTGGCGGCAGGGAATCTTCGTTCCGGCGGGACATTTCACCCCTTGTGGGCGTCCACAATACCGAGAACATCCTCGCGGCCCTCCTCGCGGCCCGCATCCACGGGATAGACGACGCAACCGTCGAAAACGCACTGAGGACATTCAAGGGACTCCCCCACCGCGTCGAATTCGTGCGCACCATCCGGGGCGTCGCCTTCTACAACGATTCCAAGGCAACGAACGTCGATGCGACAAAGAGGGCCCTCGAAGGCTTCGACAGGAACGTTATCCTGATCGCCGGCGGCAGGGACAAGGGCGGAAGCTACAAAGCGATACGTGAGATGGGCGGACGTATAAAGGCCATCATCGTTATCGGCGAGGCAAAGGACAGGATCGCCAGGGAGCTCTTCGATATCATCCCGACCTACGGGGAAGGCGATATGACGTCGGCCGTGTATACCGCCTTCTCACAGGCGTCGGCCGGGGATACCGTGCTTTTATCCCCGATGTGCAGCAGTTTCGACATGTTCACGAGCTACAAGGACCGGGGGAACACCTTCAGGAGAATAGTGGAGTCACTGTGAAGAAGATCGGTATCGCCATATTGTCCCTTATTCTCGTGTACAGCTTTTTCCGGGAGTTCACGCTCATGAGGGCCCTCATCGTGCTCGCAGGCGCCGCGGCGGGCTACGGCATCTCCTGCGTCCCCCGGCGCGCGATCGAGGCGATGAAATACCCCCTCATCATTATCTCGTTCGCCACAACGCTCCTTTTCTTCTTCTACCCGAAGGTCGCGATACCGGACGCTGCCAGAATGGCGGTCGTCTTCGTTTCCTTTTACGCCTTTGCGTTCTACCTCATCGGGATCGAGGACAAGAACCAGGATTTCTTCAAGGAAGTGACCGCGCTTTCCATCCTTTTCTTCTCGTCGGGATTCAACCTTTTCATCACGGGGCACCTCATATACCTGATCTCGTTCGCGCTCGCCCTTATATGTTTCCTTTTCATCCTGGGCAGGTACCGCATCATTGCTTTCATCGCGGGGTACATGCTCATAGCGTGCTTCATGATCTACCGGCAGAAAACAGGGATACTGGGCAGTGGGCTCACGGGCCTTTCGGAGATCAACAAGTACATGCTCCTCGGGACGTCCTTTGCCCTTCTCGCTATCAGCTTTGCGATGATCATGAAGAAGGGCGGTTTCCTGAGCATGCTGCCGTTCTTCGGATTTCTCTATGTCGCAATGGACATCCTGCTCGTTGTCGGGATGAAGCTCTCGGCGGGCCTCCTGTACCAGCCGGTCCTCTTCCTTGCGGTCGTCGCACCGCTTGCGGGAACGATGATGAGGACGGAAGGAGGCCGGGCATGAAGCTTGTGATCAGCGCCGGCGGGACAGGGGGGCACATCTTTCCGGGAATAGCCGTCGCGGAATCCCTCATGGCACAGGACAGCGCCAACAGCGCGGTGTTCATCGGGACACCCTACGGCCTTGAAAAATCGATCATCCCCGATGCCGGCTTCAAGCTCCACCTCATAGAGGCCCATCAGTTCCTCGGCCGCTCCGTGATGCACAAGGCGATAACGCTGCTAAGGGTCCTGAAAGGCGTGTTTATGTGCCTTGCGATACTGAAACAGGAAAAACCGGACGCAATACTCGGCATGGGCGGGTTCACCTCGGTACCCGTTATCCTGGCAGGAAAGATCCGCGGGATACCCTGCTTCATCCACGAACAGAATGTCGAGCCCGGGCTTGCGAACAAACTATTATCGCGGATAACCCGGAAGGTTTTTGTCAGCTTCGACGAGACGGCCGGGAAGATGCCGCCGGGCAGGGCGGTGCACAGCGGCAACCCCCTTCGCCAGAAATTGCAGCGGATCGAGGGCATCAAGGACCCGGCATCGTTCGGGATCTTCGTCTTCGGGGGCTCGCGGGGTGCACGGAGCGTCAATGACGCGGTCGTGTCGCTCCTGCCCTACCTCGAGGAATACAAGAATGTCGCCATCTATCACCAGACCGGGACGGAAGACCTTGAGCGGATACGCGAAGCATATTCCCGGGCGCGGGTCGCCCACGAGGTATTTGCGTTCACCAACGAGATGGAAAAGTACTACGCACTGTCCGATGTCATTATCTCGCGGGCAGGCGCAACGACCATCTTCGAGCTCGCTCTTTTCCGGAAGGCGGCGATATTGATACCGTACCCGTACTCGGCCGGCAACCATCAGTGGCAGAATGCGGCGTACGTGGAGAGACAGGGCGGATGCCACCTTGTCAATAACGACGAGGCGACGGGTGAGAGGCTGTTCGGCATCATCAAGCATCTCATGAAGGACAGGGAACTTATAAAGCAAATGGGTGACAACCTGGGAAAGATATTCGTGGACAACGCCGCACTGCGCATCATCGGAGGAATAGAACATGGTCTTTCATAAGATCGAACGCGTCCACTTTGTGGGCATAGGCGGCATTGGGATGAGCGGCATCGCGGAGGTCCTCATCAACCTCGGTTTCAAGGTGACGGGGTCCGATGTCCGCAAAACGGATATAACGGAACGGCTCGAATCCCTCGGTGCTGTCATCTTTCGGGGCCACCGGGAGGAGAACATCGTCGATTCCGACGTCGTCGTTGTCTCTTCCGCCGTAAGGCCCGACAATCCCGAGGTGAAAAAAGCGAGGGAGCTCTTCATCCCCGTCATCCAGCGCGCCGAGATGCTGGCCGAGCTCATGCGCATGAAGTACTCCATCGCGGTCGCGGGGGCGCACGGCAAGACCACAACGACATCCCTCGTGTCCTCGATCCTCGGCCAGGCGGGCCTCGACCCGACCTGCGTCATCGGGGGCAGGCTCAACAGTCTGGGCAGCAACGCTAAGCTCGGGGACAGTAAATTTCTCGTCGCCGAGGCCGACGAGAGCGACGGCACGTTCCTCCTTCTTTTCCCGACAATAGCGGTCGCAACGAATATCGACCTCGAACACCTCGATTTTTACAAGGACATCAACGAGATCAAGGCGGCCTTCCTCGCGTTCCTGAACAAGGTGCCCTTTTACGGGGTCAATATCCTCTGTATTGACAACGCCAACATCCAGAGCCTCATACCGTTGCTCAAGCGCCGTTACATGACCTACGGCCTGTCGAAGCAGGCCGACCTCCGGGCGGACAACATTTCGTACCAGGGGTTCGTGACGAAGTTCAGGGTCATTTATAAAGGATATGACTTAGGTGAGATCGAACTCAACCTTGCCGGGGCGCACAACGTCGTCAATGCCCTTGCCGCCTGCGGGGTGGCGATCGAGCTCGACATACCTTTCTACACCATCCAGGAGGCCTTGAAGAACTTCTCGGGCATCCACCGCAGGCTGGAGATAAAGTACGACGGCGACATCAAGCTCATCGACGATTACGGGCACCACCCGACAGAGATCAAGGCGACCCTGAACGCGATGCGGAAGATGTGGAAAGGCCGGATCATCGTCGCCTTTCAGCCCCACCGTTACACGCGGACCCGGGGCCTCATGGAGGAGTTCGCGACGTCCTTCAACGAGGCCGACATCCTCATCGTCACCGAGATATATGCCGCGTCGGAAGACCCCATAGAGGGGATCAGCGGGTCGGCCCTTGCCGAGAAGATACGCGCGAGCGGGCATAAGAACGTGCTCTTCGCCCCGACGCGTGATGATGTGATCGAGAAGATCGTCCATAATGCGCAACCGGGGGATGTCGTTATCACCCTCGGCGCCGGCGATCTCTACAGGATAGACGAGAAGCTGAAAAGCACATGGACTGGAAAGAAATAAAAGGAGCGGTATTGAAAGACGTACCCATGAAACGGTACACATCGATGCGGGTCGGAGGGCCGGCGAGGCTGCTCGTCTATCCGGCCGACAGGGCGGACCTTCAGGCGATGGTGCTGCGCCTTAACGACTCGGGCATCCCGTACCGGTACCTCGGCAACGGGACGAACATCATTGTCAGTGATGACGGCATCCGGGACGCGCTCATACGGATTACGAAGATGAGCAGGCTGCACTTCACAAAGACGAAGGAAGGGGCCATAGCGGAGGTCGGAGGGGGTTTTTCGCTGAAGAGGTTCATACGGGAATGCGCGAGGCGCGGCCTCGGCGGCCTCGAGAAATTGTACTGGATACCCGGGAGCGTCGGGGGCGGCATCAGGATGAACGCGGGAAGTTTCGGCCAATCCATATCCGACACGCTGACCGGCATCGACATCCTGAGCGACCGCGGCGAGATCATGGAAATAGAAACGGCACCGGGTGATTTCGGATACCGCGAGTCCCTCGTGAGAAGGTCCGAATGCGTGATCAGCGGCCGGTTCCGCCTGAAAAACACCGATAAAGGACAGCTCGAGAGGGACATGGATTACGTCTACCAGGAAAGAAAGCTCAGGCACCCGATGGAATACCCGTCGGCCGGGTCCGTGTTCAAGGGGGTGGACGGGCAATCGGCATGGTGGTTCGTCGAGAAGGCGGGCCTGCGCGGATACCGGATCGGCGATGCGTGCGTCTCCGACAGGCATACGAATTTCATCGTGAACATGGGGCATGCCAAAGCGCGGGACATAGCGGCCCTTATCGGGAAGATAAAGGATGAGGTCCTTGCAAAGCTCGGCGTTGCACTCGAAGAAGAGGTCGAGCTCTGGGGGTTCAATGGATAGGAAAACTTTGAAAAAGATGAAGATAGGTGTCCTTTTCGGCGGCAGGTCGTCCGAGAGAGAGATATCGCTCAAAAGCGGAAAGGCCGTGTTCGATGCCCTGGTACGGCTGGGGTACGACACCGTCGCGATCGACGCACAGAACGGCCTCATCAACAAGTTGACGAGACAGAAGGTCCAGGCCGCCTTCATCGTCCTCCACGGAAGATGGGGGGAGGACGGGACCGTGCAGGGCCTTCTCGAGCTCATGGGGATACCGTACACCGGCCCGGGCGTCCTGGGATCGTCTGCGGCGATGGACAAGGCCACGATGAAATTCATCCTTCAGGCGACTCATATCCCGACCCCGGGTTACGTCATAGCGGGCGCCCGTGATCGCATCACACTCAAGCCGCCCTTCGTCGTGAAGCCGGCAAACGAAGGTTCGACAATAGGGATATCCCTTGTGCAGAAGAAAAAAGACCTGCCGGCGGCCATGGATCTTGCCCTCAGGTACGACAGGAAGGTGGTCGTCGAGGAATTTATCGCGGGACAGGAAATAACGGTAGCCGTCATCAACGGAAGGGCACTGCCCGTCATCGAGGTCAGGCCCCGTTCCGGGTTCTATGATTTTGAAGCAAAGTACACGAAAGGGATGACGGAATATATCGTCCCTGCCCGTATATCGCGGGCTATCGCAAAGAAGGCGCAGGCCATCGCCCTTAACGTCTGCCGCAGGTTCGACCTGTCGGGCTGTGTACGGATCGACATGCTCATAAAGGAAGATGTCCCGCAGGTGATAGATATCAACACGTCCCCCGGCATGACTGAGACATCGCTCGTCCCGAAAGCATGGGCGTACGAAGGAGGGACATTTGACGAGCTTATCGACGAGATACTTTCAGGAGCGTCGCTGAAGATATGAAGAAATTCCTCTACTTTCTGTTCATCGGGCCGGTCTGCATACTCTCCATGCTGTCGATCGCCTACCTGTTCTCCCGGGAGGAGCCGCTCTTTTTCCTGCAGAACATAAAGGTGAACGGCGTAAGCCAGCTCGGGGACAGGGAAACGGTTGCCAGGATCCAACCGTACGTGACACAGAACATCTTCAAGGTTGACCTCGAAAAGATGCAGGAAACGCTCACGGCGCACCCCTTCGTCAAAGAGGTCAGCATAAAGCGTGTCTACCCGTTCTCCCTCGTCATTGACGTGAAGGAGAAAAAGCCGTCCGCCCTGTGGGTCGCGAACGACGGCGCGGTCCTCGTCCTCGACGAGGCGGGTGAGGCATACCGCTCCCTCGGGAAGAGCGAGGTTAAAGGGCTTTACATCATCAACACCCGTGAAAAATCGGACGCAAAGAGCGTCTTCCACGAAACGAACAGTTTCATCACGGAGGGAATAATCAAGAAAGGTCAGCTTTCGGAAGTGTCGTACATCAACGGGAACCTTACCATGTTCGGGTTCGACGACGGTGTCGAAATCATACTCGGCAAGGAAGATCACAAAGCCCGGCTGAAACGGGCCATGACTGTCCTTAAGGATGCGGGCAGGCGCGGCCTTGTCATAAGATGCATCGATGCGCGCTTTGAAAAAGGCGCCATAATCCAGGAAAAGAAGGGGTGAGGCGGGTGAAGGAAGAGGAACAACTGCTTGTAGGGCTCGATATCGGAACAACGAAGATATGTGTTGTCGTCGGAAAGGCGTCGGAGGAGAAGGTCAATATCATCGGCATAGGGTCACATCCTTCAACCGGCCTGCGCAAGGGTGTCGTCGTCAACATGGACAGCACGGTCAACTCTATCAAGAAGGCTGTCGAAGAGGCCGAGCTGATGGCCGGCATAAAGATCGATTCATGCCTTGCCGGCATTGGCGGGGCCCACATCAAGAGCTTCAACAGCAACGGTGTTGTGGCGGTCAAGGACCGCGAGGTCCGTCCCGATGACATCGACCGGGCCATAGACGCGGCCAAGGCGGTCGCCATACCTGCCGACCGGGAATTGATCCATGTCATTCCCCAGGAATTTATCGTGGACGACCAGGACGGGATTCGGGATCCCGTGGGCATAACGGGTGTCCGCCTCGAGGTGAAGGTCCATATCGTGACGGGGAGTATCTCCTCCGCGCAGAACATCATCAAGTGCTGCAAGCTTGCCGGGCTCAATGTCGACGACGTGATACTCTGCCAGCTCGCATCGGCGGAAGCTGTCCTGACACCGGAAGAAAAGGAGATCGGCGTCGCCGTCGTCGATATAGGCGGCGGCACAAGCGACATAGCGGTCTACGCGAACGGCGCGATAAAGCACACGTCCGTCCTGCCCTTTGGCGGGAACAATATTACGAACGACATAGCGATCGGCCTGAGGACGCCGATCGACGATGCGGAAAAGATCAAGAAGAAATACGGCTGCGCCATGGCGAGCCTCGTCGGTCAGAACGAAACGATAGAGGTGCCGAGCGTCGGCGGCAGGAAGCCGCGCACGCTTCAGCGCAAAACCCTTGCGGACATAATAGAGCCCCGTGTAGAGGAGGTGTCCTCGCTCATTTACGATGAGATCAAGAAATCCGGCCTCGAGAAGCTGCTCGCGTCAGGCGTTGTCCTGACGGGCGGCTGCTCGAACCTCGACGGGCTCCCGGAGATGTCGGAGAACATATTCAATCTCCCTGCCCGCAGGGGCGATCCCATAGGGGTCGGGGGCCTTATCGATGTCGTGAACAACCCGGCATACGCAACGGCGGTCGGGCTTCTGCTTTTCGGCTTCAAGGAAGGACGCGGGAAAAGACGCGGGTTTGACGCTGCTCGCTCGATGAGGAGGTTGTTCAGCAATCAGCGGCTGCTCACGAAAATGAGAGATTGGTTTAAAGAAATATTCTAGGAGGTGCGAGGTGAGTGGAATGTTCTACATGGACGAGAGCAACGGATTTTCAGCAAAACTCATCGTGGTCGGTGTTGGAGGAGGTGGCTGCAACGCGCTCAACAACATGGTGGAAGCAGGTGTTCAGGGCGTTGAGTTCATCGCCGTCAACACCGACATCAAGTCGTTGAGCACCTGCAAGGCGCCCGTCAAGATCCAGATCGGCACGAAGCTGACGGAGGGCCTGGGAGCCGGGGCCAATCCAGAGGTGGGCAAGAAGGCCGCCCTCGAGGATGTGGACAAGCTCAAGGACCACCTGAAAGGTGCCCACATGGTGTTTATAACATGCGGCCTCGGCGGTGGGACGGGAACGGGCGCATCCCCCGTTATCGCCGAGATAGCGAGGGAGGTGGGAGCCCTCACCGTGGCCATCGCCACGAAACCCTTCGCCTTCGAGGGAAAGGACAGGATGAACCAATCCGAGGGCGGCGTTGTCCAGCTCAAGTCGCGCGTCGACTCGCTCATCACCATCCCCAACCAGAGGCTCCTTTCCATCGGCGGCAAGCACATGACGATCAAGGAGGCGTTCCTCAAGGCCGACGAGGTCTTGCTCAACGCGGTCAGGAGCATCTCC